>NZ_JBMPOZ010000004.1:0-374490 GCF_049340385.1 Undibacterium sp. Ji83W
CGTCTTGGCGTAGCGTTCAAAGCCACCTTCGGCAAAAGTTGTCTGTTTCATGGCATTCGGGATTCAATGAGAATAGGCTTATATTAACGTTTCTAAATCAATACTCGGATACTTAATCAGAGATTCCCTAGATATCTTGAGGGACGCTCAAATAGCGCAATTTATTTTTAACAATCCGGAGTCAGTACTTAATAGAAAATTTTTTCTTAGTCATAATACAGAATCGATAGTTATCAGTAGTTACCATGCGTATTTTGCCTTTATCAGATTTGCACCGAGAGTTGTGGCGTGAAGCAGCGCCAATGATTGTCCCAGCAGCTAGTCGCCCGGATGTGGTTGTATTGGCCGGGGATATTGACACCGGAGCAAAGGCTGTTGAGTGGGCTGCCCAAGTATTTGCCGGAATACCTGTGCTTTATGTCCATGGCAACCACGAGGCATACGGTAAACATCTGGACCATGTACAGGAAGATATTGAAGCTGCATGCGCAGTCGCAGGCAATGTTCATTTCTTGAACTGCAATGAATTTGCACTCGGTAACGTGCGTTTTCTCGGTGCGACTATGTGGACAGACTTCCGGCTATTTGGCGAGGGCGATCGGCAAATAGCCATGCGTGAGGCGGAAGCTGTGATGGTTGACTACAAGCGCATCAGGCTGGCCAGAGAGGGATATCGCAAGCTCAGGTCGGCAGACACGGCAAAATTTCACTCACTGCATAAATCCTGGCTAAAACAAAAACTGGATGAACCCTTTATAGGAAAAACGGTGGTCGTGACACATATGGCTCCCTCCATGAAATCAGTATCTGAACGCTATGCGCAGGACATGGTGTCCGCTTCCTATGCATCAAATCTAGACGAGATTGCTTCACAAGCAGATCTTTGGATACATGGACATATGCATGAATCCTTCGATTATCAGATTGGTGATTGCCGTGTGATTTGCAATCCATGTGGATATAAAACCAGGGCAGGTTCACCAGAAAATACCAACTTCGATCCCGACCTTATCATAGAGTTGTAGGGGTAATTACTTTACTGCGCCAGCCCAGCGCGATCCAATTGTGTAGAGCATTTGGAAGGGAATTGACACCGTTTATGGAGAGTTCGAGGTGAGTCTTTATGTCAACAGGGAGGCTTTCGAATAGGAAACCGACATCGCGGAAATGTTGATTTCGACCGCGACGAGGTTGATCTGAGCCCCTTAATGAAGATGAACCTATCGGCCTTGCAGTCCGCTACCAATAGGCCATGTCCAATAGGCAAGAACGTCTTTGCCGAGAAAGCTTATGGCGTGCTGGGGCCGCAAATCAGTCACCCGCCACCTACTCATGTCTTTGAACTTGATCATGCGATTTTGATTCCAGGCTTGAACGTATCACTCCTGGTAAAATAAATTTGACTTTACTGATCGCTGAACGCCCTGTGGCACGGCCTGACGGATTAGATCCAACTGACCGGACGTTAGTTCTCCGTCGTCGGCTTCATATACTGACGTAACCTCTTCTCGGATGCCATGACTGCGCTCTGCTGCGTCTGAGACAGGGAATTTACATTTTGACTGCATGTGACAAAAGTCCAATCGGATCATTCAACGGAAATTCGGTATGCCAGTTTTGCTGACTGTAAGCGTACCCTGGAAATTCCAGCGATAAAGATGTTTCTCGTTTCAAAATTCTCTTGGTCAACGTGGCAAGAACGTGCAAGTCTTCAACGCCACGGACCTCGATAGGCGCACAAATACTTACGTAACGCGACCAATTTGTCCAAGCGACCGACATGGTCGGCGTAATGATAATGGCATTATCTGGGTCATAAGCAATGCGATTCTTCGTTACACGTAACAGCTCAAAGTAATCATCATCTTTTCTAGGCATGGATGAATATGACACGATTTTCTTTCGCGATTTTCCGACCTTGCGATAATTCGGGTTGTATCCTTCCATAAGATCCGACTTACTTTGATTTTCTGTCTTAGCCAAAGCTCTATAGACACTCTCGTCTACCATACTTTTATATACATAGCGGGGATGTGTCCATGCAACATTTACCCGATAATCGTTAAGAATAAATAAGACGTCGTCCCACCAGGAGAGTTTTTCTGGATTTTCAATATCATATTCGTGGCGAACGATAATACCATTTTCAAAATGCTGGCCACGAGCATTTCTATGGTGAAGCTTGGCTTTTCGTTTTAACTGTTCAATGCGTCTGTTTTTCATTCTTTCTTTGCTCTCAGTATTGCTTTAGATTTGCTCATCACCTGGCTTGTTCTGGACCGCCGTATCGGTTTCGATATGGTTTACCTTCGCCATTCGTCCGCGTGGAATTCGAATCAGAAGCTTTGCATCTTGTAGTCTCCTGCCAAGCTCGTCATTTTTTGCCACCAAGTCGAAATCTTTATCCATGCCTAAGATACGCAGAGCCTGAAGGTATCTGCCAATAGCTATGGAGGCATCTCCCTTTTCAAGTCTATTCAACGTATCGCGTGAGACATTCATGCGCTCGCAAAACAGCACTGTTGAAATGCCTCTGCGTAAGCGAGCCTCCCGCAGCCGCTGCCCAAAGGTTTTTAGCTGTCGTTCAACTGAGGGGAATGGGCGTGGGGTTCTTGTTTTCATGGCCGATAATTTGGACAATATTGCCGCTCTTGTCCATTTAATCGGACATTTTATTGGGCTAGTAGATTTCTGTCGCGTGAAATACTAAGAACGTAATATTGATTTTGCACCGTAACAGCGGCAATGTTACCGTGCAATTTTGATGTTACGTTTAGTTTAATGGAAGCCAATTTTTAGGGAATGATTTTTTTTGCAAGAACAAGGATAAAACAGACTCAACCGCACTTGTTAACTGCAAAGTTAGTATCCTATCTTTGAGCTTATGGTGATCCAATTTCAGTTCATATCTAAGGATTCATCTACATGTACTCGTTTACTGAAAATTGACAATGAACTTCCTGTGCGTCTTCTATATCCAACTTAAGGCTGGCATCAAAAAGTTGCCGGCCATCTTGCAGTTTAAATATTTGCACCCAAGGTTCCTTTTCCCCAAAATTTCCATAAAGAATTTCCGATAGACTGTCCAACTCCCACATTTGAGATTTGTTCAGCCAACTTGGGGAAAGCAAAGAAATTCGGACTAACTGTAACTTCGCATCCCGCTTAATGGTCTGACACATTTCTATCAAGTCAGCAAGGTCGCTAACAATCTTCCGCGACGAAAGCCGCGAGGACTTTCCTTTTTGAATGTACTCTACAAAGTAGTAAGGAGAATTTATTTCCAGATCTACACATCGCCAGTGGTAGACAGAGTGTCCCTCTGAAGCAAAGAAATTTGGCTTCAGATAGGAATTATTGGTGGTAATCATAAATACGTGTTGCGAATTCTGTAAATCGATTTAATTATTCAATTTGTGGTTTCGCCGCCAAATAGCAGGAGCAATTGAAGATACTAGTCTAGTGCTTAGAAGGAGGCTTTCTATTATTTCTTCTTAAAAACCGGATGACCTTTCGCACACCAAGAAAAAGCAAGCCAAAGATAAAAATATTAATGATGGGATTAAACACATTCCCCAGGTTCAGGCCCAAGCCAGGAAACGCTCGCTGAAGAAAATAAATCCCGAGAAGATAGGCCAACGCGATTAAGCAAATCCAACCGAACCCTGTTATTTGGCCACCAGATTCATACATGACGCTGCCACAGATCCTGCATTGGTGTTGGGTCTTTTGGTAGCGTATTTTCCCCAGAAAAAATGGCTGGTAATGCCAAAGATGTGGTGTGCCTTGGTGCTTGCAGTCAGGGCATTCAATTGAGTCCATGTGAACCTCCTTCATCGTTCATTTTCTGACACTGGCTGGAAATCCCAAGTCGCGGACCAACAGAGCACACTAAGTCATTAGCCGATGTAAGTGATTCATCGAATACAGATGTAATTTGTCTTGTTTATAATCGACATATTACATCCTTCTTGTTTGAACGTAAAGAGCAGACCATATTTGTCGACTAAACTACCGGCAAATAATGTCGTGACCAAAAGAAAACCTTCTCAGCTTCCTTCTAGAATCGGCAAAAATGTGGCGACCAAGCGAAAGAACTTGGGGTTGACCCAGGAGCAGCTCGCTGCGCGAGTTGGAGTGGAAGTTGAAACAATCTCACGGCTGGAACGAGGTGTCCATTCGCCATCGCTGGCGATGTTGGAGATTTTGTCGGAGGAATTAAATATTGCTATAGCGGATTTGCTGGAAGAGAAAGCACTGGTGCCAACACCAGAGTCCGAGATAATTGCCACCTACTTGAACAAACTGAAGGTGAAGGACAGATTGTTTCTTACCGATTTCGTGAAGCTATATTTTCAGAGGCATGGCTGAAACTATTTCCGGATAGCTGCCTCAAGTCGCTGTCTCAGGCTCGCAATTGCAGCTTCATCCAGGCCAGTTGATGAATTAGTTTTCATTAAATTTGGCAAGAATGGTTTGTATAAATAAGGTTTGTCGTCGACAGCTATCCATTGTTGCCAAGGCATATCGGAATTTCTGATCCACGCTTCGATCTCCGCATGGCGTTGGTACCCAATTACTTCAAAAATACCCGGGATGTCTCTCCATGACGGCGTGACACCAATGATGCGTGCGCCTATGTCGTGTGAAAAAAACGATTTGAGTTCCGAGAGCGAACGGCTCTCGCGCCAGGTGCTGGAGATAACGATCTTCACTTCAGGGAAATCGCGAAGCATTGCCTCTAGTCGAGGCAAACATGAAAATAATTGAGCCTTGTCATAGCATGGCTCAGAATGTAATACGCCATCAAAATCTAAAAACAAAATCATTTGTTATCGCCGCTGATAAGAAAATATTAGAGCGCGCATCCTACAGTATTCTGACTCACTATGAAGATCACAGAAATGAACTAGGGTACATTGACAAATGCCGCGAAGGCCATTACGTTCGATTTCGGTCCGGTTACTGAAGTAACCCTGCGTTCCAGCATTCTTAACCGTTCGTCCGCATTCCCATTCATAGGTTTTATTCCTCATGTCCGTTCCTGACGTAGAAATACGACGCCACTTCCTCTGACTGGCAGCCGCAACCCTTTTTGCTCTTTGCTGTGCAGCCCCAATTTCGTTTAGGATTCGTAAATTATTGTAAATTTTTCCATCATTTATCAATAGATTAACATTTGTATCACGCCTAACAAGTCATAATCGTTCCATATTTGATGTCACGCAAGTCAAAAAGCAACTTGTTTATCAGCTTCCTCCTGTAATTGGTATTCTGACCAAACGTTCACCGGTCACGGCGCTGTTGAACTGGGCGTCGTTACGACAACAGGAAGCTTGCAAACTGATTCAGTAGCAATCGCATGAATAGGAGAAGGAGTCGGGATGGCGCAGTTCAATGATTGGTGTGTACCAGTAGTTATTCCTGTAGGGCAGCATCACCTACGGGTGCTGACAGGACAAGCAACTACCCTAACAACAGGGATCCAAGCTACTGCTGCCATCGTACCGCATCACTATGTCACCTCTGAGCATGTGGCGCGTGCCCTTGCCCGGCTAGGTAAGTCAGCAGCTGCAGAACTCATCCATGGTATGTTGCCGACCACAAAGCAGCTCCGTTCTGGTGATCTTGGCGAAATCTATGCCACCGAATGGATCGATTCTCAAAGCGGCGGTTACAGCGCGCCCATTAAGCGCCTGCGCTGGAAAGATCATCGCGACATGGCGATGCGCGGCGACGATGTCATAGGTATCCGCCAAGACCCCCAGACCCAGAGTCTTCACTTCCTTAAAACAGAAGCCAAGAGCCGAGCTCAGTTGACTACCCAGGTTCTGACAGAGGCGCGCGCCGGCTTGGATAAGGATGGTGGACGTCCATCTCCGCATGCACTGGCATTTATCTCATCGCGGCTACTTGATTTGGGTAACCTGCCGCTTGCAGATGCGATCGATGATGCTTTGCTTAGACATAACATCCCACTCCAGAACGTCAGACACTTGCTTTTCACATTTTCAGGTAACGCACCAGCTGCAATGCTAACAGCTTCTCTTCAGACTTATTCAGGGCAAATCATGCAGTGGGGGGTGGGTCTGCACGTGACTGATCATGGTGCCTTTATTGAAGCAGTCTACGGCCAAGTGATTGCCAATGCCAACAACCTCTGAAACGATTTCGGCTGCCATCGATGACGCAGCAAGAACAGGCTTTCGGGGGCGACTGATCGCCCGTGGGCAGGCCCGCGCTATTATTTGGCGCGATGGCGTACTTCCTCCAGACGCTCCCAACTTTGACCCTCAACTCAGCTATGACCTACATTCTTATGGCTATTCCCTGCTTGGTCTAGGCTTGCGCCTGCGTGACCTCAACGGAGATCCTGCAAAAGCGCGAATAGCCTTTGAGCAAGCTGCCACCGCACTTGAAGCGGTTATCGCGAAAGGGAGTCGCGACGAAGCAGATCGCGACTTCCATTTCATTATCGCTGCCGCTAGCTACCATTTGGCCCATCTTTCAGCCCGTGCATACTCACTATTGGCCATGGTTGGGGATGATGGGAATTTCGCGCCAACAGAGCGGGTCCTTGCTCAGTTGATGCGACGAAATTTCAGGGGGCTTCAAGCCAGCGTACTAGCCTACCGGGCATCAGGCGAAGGGAGCGACGCACGCATAACGGAAGGAATCCAGTCTAGCTTTGTTCAGATCGAGGCAACACCTGAACTGGCGGAAGATGGCCATGAGTTTCTTTTCCAAAGCCTGGATATCGCACTGGTTGACGCGTTTATGTCGGCCATGGCGCTATTCCTGCTCGCTATTGAGCGAGGTGAGTGGTCTTTGGTTGAGCAGGCACTCGAACGACTACGGACGAACCTGTCGATCTGCAGTGAGATGAATATGCTCCCACAATGGTGGGTGCACCGCATTGCCATTCATCTCCTTACCGACCTTTGGTCAAGTACCTTCCATGTAAGGGTGCCACTTCTACCGACTGGCGGCGAAGCGGCTGACTGGCCAAGACTGCGTGAGCTTTTCATAGCAGTATTGTTGCGTCGTCCTAAGGCAGAGATCGACTTGTGGCCATCCCAGTTGGAAGCAGCCCGGCGCGCAGTTGATCAGTCTGATGATCTGGTCGTTTCTCTGCCGACAAGTGCCGGCAAAACACGTATCGCTGAACTGTGTATTCTGCGCTGCCTGGCAGGCGGTAAACGTGTAGTCTTTGTTACCCCGTTACGTGCGCTGTCCGCTCAGACAGAGATGACGCTGCAACGAACCTTCGGCCCGCTCGGTAAAACGATTTCTGCCTTGTACGGCAGCATTGGGGTCAGCGGTTTGGACGAAGACACAATCCGTGAGCGCGATATCGTTGTCGCCACGCCTGAAAAACTCGACTTTGCGCTCCGTAATGATCCCTCCCTACTAGACAACGTCGGCTTGCTCGTTTTTGACGAGGGGCACATGATAGGCCTCAATGAGCGCGAAATTCGGTACGAAGTTCAGATTCAGCGTCTTCTTCGTCGTGCGGATGCAGACCAACGGCGGATTGTGTGCTTATCCGCAATTCTCCCTGACGGTGACCAACTTGAAGATTTCGCAGGATGGTTACGTCGCGATCGCCCAGGTGGATTGATAAAACATGACTGGCGTCCAACCAGACTAAGATTCGGCGAAGTTGTTTGGCAATCGGGCACCGCCCGATTGAACCTGCGCATAGGCGAAGAACGTCCGTTTGTTCAACGGTTTCTCACTGGTTTCGTACCTTCGACCCGTGTGCCGCCGCAAAGGAGCCGGACCAGGGTTTTTCCTTGTGATCAGCGCGAGCTTTGCCTGGCCACCGCATGGCGCCTTGTCGACGAAGGGCAAACTGTCCTTATCTTTTGCCCTCAACGGAGTAGCGTTGAACCATATGCCGATATGGTCGTCGATTTACATGGACGTGGCGCATTGCGTTCATTGCTTGTCGCTGATCCTACTATCCTTGCTACCGCAATAGCGCTTGGAGAAGAATGGCTAGGAGCTAATAGCCCTATCCTCAAATGCCTGCGTCTGGGTGTAGCGTTGCACCACGGTGCCTTGCCAACCGCTTACCGCAAGGAAGTTGAGAGTCTGTTGCGCAATAATATCCTCAAAGTCACCATTTCGTCACCGACCTTAGCGCAAGGTCTCAATCTCTCGGCCACAGCCGTGGTGATGCATTCACTCTATCGTGCAGGAG
This sequence comes from Undibacterium sp. Ji83W, assembly GCF_049340385.1. Classification (NCBI taxonomy): domain Bacteria; kingdom Pseudomonadati; phylum Pseudomonadota; class Betaproteobacteria; order Burkholderiales; family Oxalobacteraceae; genus Undibacterium; species Undibacterium sp. Ji83W. The sequence goes on from NZ_JBMPOZ010000004.1 coordinate 8,207, forward strand.
AGCGGATCAATATCTCCGAATTCAAGAATGTGATTGGTCGCGCAGGGCGTGCCTATGTAGATGTAGAGGGCGTGGTATTTTTTCCTATGTTCGATAGCAACGCCAGAAAGCTTTGGGCTTGGCACTCGCTGATCACCGATGCTGGGGGTCGAGACATGGAAAGCGGCCTGGTGCAGCTTGTCGGAGCTCTTCTGCAGCGCATGCTTGCCCACATAGGTGGAGATATTAACCAACTTGTCGAATATGTGACCAACAATGCAGTAGCTTGGACTTTCCCTGAAATTGCTAGCGAAACCCCGAAAGCTCGTGAAGTCGCTCTTGCTGACTGGAATCGCTACATCGCAACGCTTGATACGGCGGTGCTTAGTTTGATGGGTGAGAATAATATCTCGGATGAAGAAGTAGAAACGGCGCTTGATAACATTCTTCAGTCTTCGCTATGGCAGCGCCGCCTGCTGCGGCAAAACGGGCAGGTACAGGCAGCTTTTAAAGCAGGTCTTGTTGCAAGAAGCAGGTTTATCTGGAGTCAATCGACTCCTGCCAGCCGACGCGGCTATTTCCTGGCTGGCGTAGGGCTGCAGGCCGGTCAGGCACTCGACGCCATTGCCGCAGTCGTCAACTCACTTCTGATCCAGGCCAATGCTGCCATCCTCGTAGGAGATACTGAATCAGCAGTTAGCCTCATTACAAACATTGCGGAGCTTGTCTTCACTATTGAGCCGTTCATACCAGATCCTTTGCCAACCAACTGGCCAGAAATACTACGCGCATGGCTATTTGGCCAGCAAATCGCTACCCTTGCTTCTGACCAAGAGTCAGAAACGCTGCAGTTTGTAGAGGGAGGATTGGTCTATCGCTTGCCATGGGCAATGGAAGCGATTCGAGTTCGTGCAATAGCGAACGGCGACATCGTATCCGGTCTGCCTTTCCACGAATATGATCTTGGACTAGCCGCGGCTGCCGTGGAGACAGGGACATTGAGTCGTTCCGCCGCTTTCTTGATTCAGGCTGGATTCAGTTCTAGACTGGGCGCTATCAAAGTCGTAACGGATACCGGTGCAAATTTTGTGAAGAGTACTGAACTTAGGATGTGGCTCAGTTCTCTGGTCGTTATTGTGTGGAGTGCACTACCTGATTGGCCAACGCCCGAGACTAAGGCTATGTGGATGGAATTCGTACAGAGCTACGTTCCACGTAGCAGTAGTACTTGGGTAGAACGTCGGCACAGGGCAAGTGTGGTGTGGCGCAACGCCTCACCGCCACCAGGGACGCCAGTGCAAATTCCTCACTCAGACGGAGAACAAATTATTCTCTCTGCAGACGGAGCGACGCTCGGAATATTGCAAGCGCCGCTCAACCTCGGAAGAGTGGGATTGATAAGAGCTCAGGTTGCTCAAAATCTAGGGGAAATTGACATTACGTATTTTGGGCCTGAGGATCTGTTAAGAGTTTGAAACAACCTGCTTGCCGATATCGTGAGGGGCGTACGGCAAGCCCGAAGTGATGCAGCTATACGAAATAGTTTTAAACAAATGCAAAAGATGCAAATGCAGTGCAAATGCGTGACACAAGATTTGAATAGTCACAACTCATTTTTCATCCAAGAACCTTTGTTGGCACGATAACACTCTTCCAGTGGTCTGGCGGTATTTTCTTGTTGCTGGCTCCTATCCTCGCATAGAGATGTTTATCTTGCTGCATAGCCACGGGTTTCTCTACAGCGGGAGGAACTTCAATAATAACGATAAGCCCATTGTCGATTCTTGCATGATTAACATTCAAGACCAATTCTCCATCCACAAGTCCTTTTATCCGGCTTTTAAGTTCTCCAAGGTAGCGTTGTATGGATGCATCCGCTGCCGCATCAGCCCATTTGCAGAGATCCTTATCAATCCCGGTTGGGCTGCAATCGTCATCAATACCGAGATAAATATTTCCACCTTTGGAGTTTGCGAACGCTACTGCTGTGCAAACAATTTCGCCAAGCTTGGTCTTCTGGCGTTCGTTGATGTGTCTCTGCGCAGGGTCAACGAACGGTTTGAATTCCACATGTTGGCCTTCGCCGTCACGAATTGCCTTGCGCATTTGATCAATTAATGCGCGTTCCAATGACCCGAGACTATTCGAAGGAGCTTTGAACCTTGAAAATCTATCTTCTCTGTGGAAATCGTACACTGCTCCATTTTCGTCGATCAAATAATACTCAAGACGATCGTAATCACTAGGGATGTTTAACTCAATCTTTGAGGCCTGTATTAATCCATCTATATGATGGATTAATTTCTCTTCCCAATATGCCCCTTTTATTCTAAATATTCTTGAGCCAACTTCATCTCCATCTATTTCAACAAGAAGTTTGCTATCTTCTAAAAAAACAGAGCGAGATATAAATGCCCTTGATTCTGGAAAAAGGAAATGAATCTCACCGTTTCGTGCGTCACTGCTTCCGTGATATTCCGAAAACGGTAACCAGTCACGGGTTGCCTCTTCAACAGTCGGGTAATATGGCTGATCTGACGCTAACAGGATGGAATTAAAAGATCGTTGATGACTGCATCCAAATGATAGGTTGAATACTGATCCCGCACGAATCATGTAATCATTGTTTACGGGAACCATTTGGTGACAACAATGATTGTTTGTACTACGTGGGACAACAATATCTCCGAATTTTACTTTCTTTCCCTGAGTTTCGGTCGCTAATTTCCAGCATTCAGCAGAGGTCAGATAGCTCTCATAGAGTATGACCTGGCTATATTTTCTGGTTGATAAGCGTTCATCTGGCTCGGTTCCTAGCAAAAAACTTTCAACAACGCAGCACTCCAATTCCCAATGATTATCCACGCGAACCAATACTGCCCGGCATCGAAATATTTGGGTATCATGATTGAGTTGAAATCGATCTAAAAACTCTTTGGGCAAATTTCCATTGGTATATATCGGATCCATTTCTCAAGCTATTCCTTATTCAATAACGGCCCTCTAAATGCCGATGAAAAAGTCAACCGTATCACTAGCCTCTATTGATTACATATACTCTTTTGGCTTAAGTAATACATGCAAACATCGACCACAAAAACATGCAGCTGCAAAAAGCGAAATTGCAGTGACTAACATAAATCCGTTTGCAACAAATTCTTGAAATTTGACGCTTGCAGTCAAAATGCTGTCCGCTCGGGTGCTATCATCAGGTGACGTCAAAAGGCCAAATATAAAGCAGGCAATCGCGACTATGACACTCAATAAAATTGCGCGACGTGATACAGAATACGCTTCACTCACCGGATCACCATGCTCAATTTGAAATAGTACGATAAGGTTAAGAAACCCAGTAATTAGTCGATCCATAAAGCTTCTCCTCTTAAATTCAAACGGAATTCAGTTATTTAAAACAGGAATGAAATCCAAACCGGCTCTTCGGACCAGCTCCGTATAGGCAATTGGTCGTTCAATTTTTACTGTATCTGAGTTTTCTACCCAGTGCGCCCACGCCTTATTAGCGCTCTTGTCATATACCAATTTAAAGAGGTGTGTAGGCACCCAAACCTTATTGAGACCAATCAGAATCAAAGACCGGTCCAGTGATCACATACACGTCACCATGAGCGCGTAAGACGTACTTGCATGTCGCTTTTTCAATATTGGCCCAAGTTTTACGATTATTTTGTAGCGCTTGGGGAACCATGTTGGCAAGAGAAAAACTCAGTGCCATCCCTTCTTCTGTCGCCATGTCGCCGGCAGGTGCCATGTGCCCTCTGTCATAGCCAGAATTTTTGTAATCATCAAGTTCAACTCTCTCCGACCGAGGTAGCCTAGCATCAGCAAAAAAACGATTAGTCCTTTCATTGTCTTTAGCCGCCATGACGGACTCCCGAGTCAGTTTTTCGGCCACATAGACTGGCGTATGAGTTTTCCCAGAATGAAGCACTGCAAAAGAAGAGGAACACAATGCTTTGGTCTTTAAATCCTGCTTATACACAACTGCCGGAGGCTGGCCATTAGCAAAAAATTGGCGACATTCAGAAAACTCCTGGTTCGCGAGAGAAACACGGGCGACTAAAAAAAAGTAGTGGTAAAACATACTTTTTAGAACATAGAAAAAAATGATGTTCGAATAAAATTGACTACTAAATTGCGGCGCCCAATGCGTTCATTGTTTCAGCTTGCCGCTCAAGAGGCAATTTGATTGAACGAGAAAGCAGTTGTGTCAACTCCTCTTCACACAAAAAAATATGATCCCCCGAAGACGAAAGCGCAATTATCAGGTTGTCCGCCAGTCGGCGATAATTAAATTGCTGGACTTGGGACGAATACACCATATTGTCTATTTCTTTTTAATTAAATGCCAACACTCCTCTCGACTATTTGAAGAATAACTTATTAATTGCATTTATTGCAAATAATATCTGAACGACTTTAGTCTATAAATATTGAACAATTTAAAGACCATAACGTGTTGCAGAAAAACATTTATCGTCATAAAATTATTCGGTCACGTTGCGACAATCCAGCTGCGCAGACGTTCATGTCTGTATGGTAAAAAAGCAATTTCACTCCAAAAATTTCTGACAATTTCTTGTTGGTCGTAGGACTTGGTGATGGTGCGAGCAGTAGCGCCATGCGCTTCTTCATTTCTTCGACCCACTATATAAAGGAATTCGTCATGCTGCCAAACCTCAAGGCTGAAGCCCAAGCCCTTAAAAAAATTCTGGAAACCGAATTTGACTTAAAAATATTGTCTCAAGAGTGTCACGACATTGTCGCTCGCATGAAAACTGGAGATGACATCCGTGATTTCAGAAAACAGCTATCCACACTCTCTAATCAAATTTTTGGCAGTAATATAGTTCACATCTGTAATAGTGCTGGCGAGGTTGCCGGCGAAGATGAAATGTGTTGCTTCTTGCAGCGAATATTGAGGTTGAAACACGGGCATTTCAAAAACATATTTTCGGTGGAAGCAAGAGGGTATTACTCCACACTAGGAAACGTGAACGTGCCAAGATGCGCAATCATTCAAGCTGAACCATATGATGATAATGATGTCATAGATGACACTAAACCATTTTTGCACATTCATCACGGTTTGCCACTGAGCAAATTAAATGCTTTTGATGAAGTATTTGTTGCTGACACATATCGAACCGATGAGGCAAGCATAAACATACTCAAATGGTATGTTGAGAACATAAAATTTAAAACCGGCCTCGTTGCGGCTAGCACAAATTTTGGTCTGGCAACGATGTTTCATTCTCAAACAAAATTTTCTGTCATGTACCATCTTGCTGTTGGAAGTAGCTATCGCAGTACCGCCGTGCAGGTTAGCCATGCAATCAATAGCATACGTCGTGATCATCCTGACGCAATAATACTTTGCTGGTTATCAACAACACATCGCGGTGGAAATGCCCGCCAAGCCGTCTTTAAGGAAGCCTCATTTACTCACAAAATAGAAGTTGAAGGGGTGGGATACGTCGAGGACGAGAATCATAGAAAATTTTTTTCTTCTGTTACTACTATTCTGCAGGAAATGCAGGTTCCTATGATTCAGGTGCCGTACCTAGACTCGTTGAATATATTTGCGAATTCCGAAAAAAGAGTCACCACAAAGATGATTCGCATTTGCAACGATGCAACCAGAGAAATTGTCGCGCAATTGAATTCTTTAGGGTTTCCAGCAGAATGTGAGCTTTAGGCTTTGAAATCAGATTACCCGACTCTAATTTGCAGCAGTAGCAGCTTGATCTGGCGATTTCCCGATTTGAAGATGGTTAATGCCAGATCAAATTCAATTAGCTTTGTTAGTCTCCAACAATTTAGTCATTAAGAGGTCCAAATGAAGACAAAGAAATCAAACAAGACACCACCTAAAAAGAAACAAGAGGCTGCCAATTTCATTAAGGTCACAAAAGGTTCACTGACAATAGGCGGCGTAGTTGCCATCGTTATAGCTGCTGTAGTATCGACTATATTGGGCACTATTTACCTTTTACGCCATGAGCAGAGAGAGAACCAAGATCAATCGATGCCTGTCGCACAGTTTTCTGCAACTACATTTGGAAGCAACAGTCCGGTAATTGGTGTGGCAAAAGACGCGTCCATTACTTATGAAACGAAGGATCACAAATGAAATTGCATATTGCCGGGACGGCAGCTTTGACTTTCTGGTACACGTTGTCTTGCAGCGCACAAACTCTCAAATCAATGGGTGACAATTCTCCAGTATTTGCAACAGTTCAAGGTAATGTGGCTATTTCTTACGAAATTGATCAAAGCCATAAATCTTGGATCAGCATCATTCAACCTGCCACTTCCATGAAGCTTAATGCTTTACAGAGACACCAAGACGCACTATTACTCACGCAGAATCCGACAACAGTGAAAATCGCAGGGATTGAGTTTCTGCAATGGTCTGATGACACTGAAAAATTTATGATCATCAGATTCCGTAACATTGGAAAACTGCCTGCCCATAGAGTCGAGTATGGCATTACAAATCAAAAAATTGCCGGTCGAATCAACAAAATCCAGTTCTTGAAAATCCTTCATCAAAAAACTGTCCCGAAAAACTTGAGGCTTTATGACGGCATCGAATCCGGAGAAGATATAATTACCCCTCTCATTAGCATTTCTGACTTGCGGAAATATCTCAATGTCCCGAGAGATTACTGCATAGTTGCACCTCGGGTTCTTGACAGTTCAGATACCTATCCAGTACTTCCCTTTAAGCCGCAAACAGAGCGTCCAGCCATAGATATGCTACTCCCAATAGCATATACATACTGGTCAATCTTTGAGCAGAAATATATTATTAACAGTCCCATCGCTATTGTTGCAGTACAAAGAGATTCACTCGTCCTCCCAGAGCCCGGTGCTAGTGCGTCGTACACCAGATGTATCGACTGACGTAGTCAGTCAACATCCGCGACTCACAATTTGGTAGCGATACAAAATCTGGCAATCACTCCTGAATAAATTCAGAGACACCAAATTTTAACGATAAATTACAGCTATTTATATGATGTGCTATGCGTTTTTTGTGAATTAAAACTTCAAAGAAGATGACTCATTGGTGGCAAGTCATGCATGAAAGCATCATTCTTCCATTGACTGTCCATTGCGGTTGTGCGATGAATAAATGCGTTGCTAACATCATCTGAAGTATCAATTAATTGCCGTAGTAACGCGAAATTAGCGCTTTGTTTTTCGTCCCATAAAATTTTACATTTTAGAAGATCGGATAAAGAATTCTCTTCTACAAAATTTTGATATTTCCCAAGAAAGCCGGTAATTACATCCGCTAATTGGATTCCTGGCTCCGACTTAGAGTCGGAAAAAGAAAATTTAATCTGACTTGAAACATTTTTGAAATTACTACCGTTCAAATTATTTTCAATTTGAAATTCATGGTCGAATATATGAGTTGCATTCTTAAACAGCATTATGGGTCGAATATAAAAACCACTAAAGCTTTTAATTAGCATGCCTTCCTCTTCGTCAACCAAGAAAATCAGTTCTGCTAATTTCTCTGATTTGCGAATTAATTCTTTCAGCATCAGAGTTGAGAGGTTGTCATTTTCTGTGCTGTGGATATCAAGGAAAGCAGCGAGATCCATTATAAAGTCTGCGCTTTTTCCAGGTTGAATGTCAGGATAATGATGTGCCTTCAGCATTGCTAAGAACGCAGAAATATCAAGGTTTGCTACTCTATAAAGTTCATTCTTAAGAGGCTGACGGTATTGTTCATAAATTGCAAACTTCGCTTCAGCTAAGATAGAGTCAATAATGTCTACTATGGCCCAATAAATAATGTTCACACTGGAATAGTGAATAAAGATATCGTTTTCGATAATCCAAGATAAGACTATATTTAACTTGTATGACGACAAGACTTGTTCGAAATCGCCTTTGGCAATATGGGAAAATTTTATCTCGGGCGCATTTAATTGCATACCTAACTTAGAACGCAAAGAGCTGAAATCGGGGATTGATTTACCTTCTTCAAGAACTATTCCGCCAAGTATGAAATTTTTATATTCTGCAACATTGGCACCTGTATTGGTCAGATAAAATTTGCGAATATTATTGGTCTCATCGTAGTAAAAAGTGAATTTCTCGTCCACTCTACGGAGCTGAAACATTCTGACCATCATTTGCCTCTGTTGCTCTAAATTTGTTTTCATGAATATCTTCCGTTCGTAATTGTAAGAAGTTCTAAATATTGAATATTGCCGGAAATCAAACAAAAGATTTGAAATTTATGTCTCACTATTAAGTACCCGAGGGCATGCATTTAATCATTCTTTCAGGTACCGACAGAATCGTATTGATTGGCTAGACTACTATTTACATTCAAAACTAAGGCGATTCAATGAAATCCAATAAACCACATGACCCTCAGCAGATATGCGAATTAATTCTCGTAGAAGACAAACGCTACAACATCGAAAGAAACATTCTACCTAGCGAAAATGAAGTCATAGACCGCTTACTTGCTCGAGGGCAGAATTAAAAGACGCATACAGTGAACTTTATAACAAACTGCACCAATTTCATCCTGCACTAAATGTATTTCTCGGGCTACTTCTCAGCACAGCTGCATTTTGGAACATAGAGAGGATCGCGGAGGCAAGAGCAGCACGAAAAGAATTGAATATGGTCAATAATGAGATCGCAAAGAAAGCCGCAGAATTAGCTGAATTGATGAGGCGTCGTGACGACTTAAACAATACAACTGGTTTTAGTAGTAACACGCATTACAGCATCTGTGACGTAATAAAAATCGCGTCAAGGAATAACTCAAGGTTCGCCGTCTATGTTGAAGAGAAATTAGATATTTTAAGGACTCAATTCGACCTGAAATACTGGCCAACGATAGCTGAATGCGTAGAAGAACTCGCAAACAACGCCGAAGCTGCTAGTCCCAAAGCTTCGGATCGCTTGACTGCGGTTGCCACAGATGCAGTGCGCCCATCCCTAGCAGATTTTGTGAAGGCATTTTTTGAGGCCATCAATGAAAGCACTTCACGCAACTACGGCCATTTTCCCAGTGACTTTAAAGTTACGGATAATTCCCTCGCATCACTTGTAAACTGTTCATTGAATCTTAATCCCGAAGACTTCGTAGACGGTCCATACATCAAGCGGCTTCGTCAACGCCGTAATGAAGGTAAAAAAGAAAAGGGGGACCGACTAGAAATTAGGTAGACCAGATTTGATCGAACACCCACTGTCAGCTAGGTTCGATCACGCTTAAGTCTGCGTCCATCCGGAAACCACCATTCCGTTAGATGAGTCAAGTCCTAAGCTTCATTACAAACGGAATCGTGTGCTGGCGAGTTGCAAACTTAGCGCATATAGACTTGGACAGATCTTTTCCAGCTTGCGTGTGCTCTGCAACTATACATGGATGCACGTTCGGCATCTACTGTAGGGGGTATTGGGGGATGCTTGAAGAATCATCGTTATAATTCCAAGCGCACTTATCACAGTAGCAAAAAAATCTACACAATGGTCATCTCAGCTATTATAAGAGTATGGAAAAATATCTTGACCTAAACCGCAAGTTTGGCCACCTGATCAACTACTCATCGTACGAATTTGACGCGCTGGGCTTGCGAACAAAACGCCTTTCTTGGGAGCAAGTTCTCAAAGGGCGATATTCAGTCATTGTTGGCCGTGCTAACTTCGGTAAAACATCGGAATTCCGTGCGAAAAACCAGGCTTTCCGGGAGAAAGGGAGAGCTTCAATTTTTGTCGCATTGCACAGAGTCTTGAGTGAAAATGTCTTTGTAGATGCGCTGGAGACAGCGGAGAAGGAAGCTTATGATGCCTGGAAACAGAATCGCGGCGAGCTGGTCATTTTTGTCGATTCTCTCGATGAAGTAGCGCTCGCATCGAGAGATGGCATTTCCAGGGCATTGAGAAAGGTATGCAATGCAGTGGGGGCTGGGTCCGACGTCAGATGGGTTCTGTCTGCCAGGCCTGCAGTCCTGACGGACAGCGTTCTGAATCTGCTGCAACAAGAATTGCGCACGACTTTGTTTAAAAAAGGTGAGCAGTCAATCGAAGAAGCGTTTACCGACGAGGAATCGGAAGTTGGCAATGAGCCTCAGGCAAACGACTTCGCCAGAAATAATGGCGTCGGAGAGGCAGATGCAAAGGGTAAAGTCGAGAACAAGATTCTTGAACAGGATCAGTTGAAAATTTACGTGTTGCACCCATTAGACCGAGTTGCCGCTAGCCTTTACCTTCGCGAGCATGTCGGCATGCTCGAACCAAAGGAAACAATTCTGGCAGCCCGACGATATGGGCTGGCTCGTATGATAGATAGCCCAGGCGGACTTGATATCCTGGGGTATATCGACCCTGTTAAAACTCCTCCGCAGTCCCTTACTACGGTATTCGAACAGATTTCGGATGCAATTCAGGAACAGCAAAGAACCGACCCGCGTGAAGCGCTACTTGATGATGCAGAGCCGGAAGCCTTTAAAGAAGCGATTCAACGTCTGGCTGCCGCGTCAATGGTTTGTGGCTTGCCAAACATCGAGCTCTCTGACGCCGCCCTACAGTTTCAACCAGGGGTGCTTTCCGCGCGCCCCATCCTTGCACCAATGCTCCGTGAAGCATCCTTGAAGTACCTACTTGGTTCACGATTCTTTATAGATGCGGGACAGCAACAGGTGAAGCTTTATCCGGACGAGTTGTTCCCGTTCTTGGCTGCGAAGCGCCTTGCTGGCTTGGTGAAATCGCCTAACCATGCCCGGCTATTGCTTGACAATTTTTCCTGGAAGGCGCCGACTGGCGAATGTGGTGTCAATCGCGAGTTCCTAACGTTAGCTGGCTGGCTCTCAGTGTTCAGCACGCATTGCCGTAAGGTGCTGCTCGACACTGAACCTCAGGCAGTGGCGTTCTTCGGTGATTTGCGTTACCCAGGTGTATCCATGCATGACGCTACGACAGCATTAGAGCGGTCGATTAAACGATTGGTAGACGACGGTGATTCACTCGGGCGCAGACACTTCACCTTAACTACAGAGAATTACTGGCAAGGGATGAAGCCCGGTCTTGCACCAGTCCTTGAGCGCCTCTATCAGAAATATAGTAGCGACATCTCCGCTAGAGACGCCCTCCTTGATATTGCTGGCAATGCCGCCTCGGATATTTTCCGCGACACTGTGCTTGATGCTGCGGGACAGGATTATGAAAAACTGCTCGTTGACCAGCTTGGTCTGAATTACATCCTGTCTCTCGGCCAACAGCATGACTTTGACGCCTTAGCTACTGTTTTGCTCAAACAACCGGCACTACCTGAAGATCGTATCGCGACTGTGGTTAGCCATATTGCGTGGCGTTCGCTTAACGCAAAGACCATCGCGCTGTTGGTCGTCCAGCAATTTGAACGCGGGCGCGGAGGGTACTCACTCGACTGGGCATTGACCAGCATGGTCGCGGAAAACGCGAGTGAAGTCGAGCTGTACAGTCTTATTCGTTCACTCACAGTTCATCTCATCAATCGCGAGATCAAGCGTGGGCGAAGTTCCGAAGAATTTAGGTCAGACCAAAAATTTGTTGAGTTAGTGCTGGATTTGCTGGCCGTACTCGTCGAACGTTCAAGCGTAAGTGTGACGAAGACGGTGAGGCTGTGCCTAGTTGTAAACCGATTTATGGTGAAGAACTATTCCGGAAGTGCTGACCTCGCCCAGCTGAATAACTCCCTGCGTGGAAACAAGGTCGTGCGCTTGGCATTTCTTAGAAGTCTGGTTCATCTAACCGATAAGACATCTGCTGGAATTATGGATGGAGTGTTTCAGTATCATTCTTTGTACCCACTGGTCGATGGGGATGAGCTTGAGTTGAATGAACCTAATTTTACGCAATTGGTTGAGCGGTGGAAGAAAAGTGCCGAGAACCAGAGACATAAACCAGGGTCCGCCAGACGAAAAGAACAATTGGTCGACGAAAACTCCAGACGGGTAATGGTCGAGAATCTGGAGGGAATTCGGCAAGGCAATGATGACAAGACGCTTGCGTGGATCGGTCTGCAGCTATCTAGGACGATTCGAGAATCACGATACGGTGAGTGCAATTTTTCCGCGTTCAGAGAAGCTGCGGGTGACCAAATTGCCGATGCTATCTGCACTGGCCTCAGCAAGCTTTGGCGTCAACGAGATCCGCTGTCGAACGAAACCGAGCCGAACTCAACCTTTAACTTAACCGTAGCAGGGTTGCAGGGTCTCTTCCTCGACCTCGGTGACGGTGCCACCTTGCCTGTGTTAGCCAAGGTCGAGGTTCAGCGGGCCATCCGCTATGCGGCATTTGAAATCAGTGGCTACCCAAAGTGGTTCTGGAAGTTGGTCAAAAACTATGGTGAAATTGCAGTTGTGGAGTTGCTGCATATGTTTACTAATTCCGGACGTGGGGCGGTATCTATGGCTCACGCGGAAACTCTAGTTCGGAATCTCGACGATGCGCCTTCCGAAATACAGCGCCGACTTGCTCAAGCGGCTTGGGACTTTGTGCGTCGAACTCCATCAGTCGGGGAGTACACTGTAAAAATGGCGCTTAAAGTTGCCGCAGCCAATGCCGTCATCGAACAGGCCGACCTCGAAAGTGAGGCACTACGCCTAATGGAGAAAGCGTTTGGCGAAGAGATGCCAGCAATAGCAATAGATAATTTCGTATTCAATACAGATGCAGAACAACAGGCTCCACAGCAGAAAATCAATGAGCTCATGCGATTGCGCAACAACGCAGTCACGTGGGGCGGACTTTGGTTGTGCACTTACCCGAGAAGCTTCAGCGAGGCTTGGCAAAATTGGAGTGATGCAAATAAGTGTGATGCTCAGGACTTCATGTTGTCATTAGCGGTGGAACTCGGAGAGGAGCGCGGTGCGCGCTTGATGCAGGTTACTGATAAAGGTAGTGAAGGGTTTGAGGTCCTGAAAAAACTGTATCACTGGACGCATTCGATTATCAAGATTGCAGATGACCCCGAGCGTGAGAGATTTAGAGTTTATTCGCCAACACAGAGGGATCATGCCCAGGCACTCAGGGATGCCATCGTGCCGGCGATATCATATGCAAAGTCAGAGAAAGCGTATCAGATTCTTGAAGAAATCCGGTTGTCTTCCTCAGGCACCACTTCCAAATATTTGCGCTACATGCAGTTCATGATGCGTGAGGAGCAATATCCTCGAAATCAGATCGAGCAACGTGCCTACATTGAATTTGAACGGAACCTCGCATCGAAAGTATCTTCGTACATTAGTTTCGCGATGGCGGTGGAAAATGATTTGTTGACGGTGAAAAGCCAAATCGAAACGGGCGACTTTAGCCTTCGCAGGTTCTTCAATGGCATAAATTTTGATCGAATCAAGACCGACAACGATGGCCTCGCCCTAGAGGATGACTTCCAGTCGCTATTGGGCAGTGAGCTAAATCATGCGAGTCGCGGTAGGTACTCTGTGGCACTCGAATCTGTCCTACCCGGAGGTACGAGGCGCGACGTCTTGTGTCAAATGGACGATTACAAGGCCACCATTGAGCTGAAAATGTCCGAGCGCTGGACGGTCAACGATTACATTGAGGCATTGGAGAGACAGTTGCAGGGCCAGTACATGATGGCCGAGAATTCAAAGATCGGCTTTTTCGTGATTGTCCTGCAGAAGAAAACTAGGACGTGGAAATTACCTGATGGGAAACGAATTGGGTTCAACCTGTTGCTTGAACATCTTCAAAAAAGGGCGCGTGACAAAGAAGCTACAGATAGTGCTCTGTTCCTACGTGTTATTGGGATTGATGCATCTACGAAAGTAGACTTCCGTCAAGAGCACGCTGCGAATGCTGGTTCCGCTAAATACGCCATTGAAAAGGGTAATGAATGGTCTGGGCGTGGGTAAACAAAGGTGAAAAAGGAAGTCTTGCTTCTAAGGTAAGGAGGCAGACTATGTATGTTGCTTTGTGATAACGAAGGCAATAGGACATATTCTCTTAGGTGTAGGTTCCGGAAATCTCCGCCTTAGTAAATATTGATTTCTGTCAATCTCTGTCGTAGGGAATAAGATGAATTTAAGTGAATACAAGAAGCTGGTGGATGAGCATCTCACCACGGCTTCACAAAATATCGGACAGTTTTCTAATTCCCAATTAATTGACGACATCCGCAATTGCTTCTCTCAAGCGAAGTCTAATGAGGCACTAGCTCTTATTCGGAACCTACTTCATCAATTGGCTCTTCAACATCTTTGCGATCAGCAGCCTCTGCAGCCATATCAGAATATTGCCCAGGCATTGCGCACAGCATTAATTTCATATGGGACATCAACAAAAGAGGAGGTTGACTGGCATTCAGGAGTAGGTGCCGCCGTTCGCTATCACTTAAAGGTTCCTCCGAGTCTGCCAGACGATCAGAAACTTTTAGCTGATGCTCGTGCGCAGATTATTTCGAAGTCTGTTCTTGGTCTAAGAGCTTGCGGATATAAGATTCTTCTTAAATCTTCGGGAGAACTGTATATGCCAAAATCAGATGCTGCGCGCTTGCAAGAAGATATTGATGCACTAGCAAAAAAAATTGGTGGCGATGCATTGATGGCTACGGCATTGGCTAATATCGAACCAACATACAGCGCAAAAACAGATCGATTCAATTTAGGGAGAAGTGGGCAACAAGTGCGCCTTGATGCTGTCCCCCAGCTTCCATCGGCATTCCTATTTCAAATGGGACTGAAGTTTTTCCACTGCAAACAAGTCCCTGGCGTTGGACACGCAGAATTTTCTGAGCTCATCAAGTTGCTTTCCTTTGCCGTTGGCATACTCGACTTAGAATCTGACAGTATGTTCGGCCTGATATTCGCTCGACCTGAAGATATTTTAGAAACCACTCGCATTTCGTTGCTGTACGATGCCACTTTTTGCCTTACACAGGCCAAGCCAGCGCATGTGAAAGTTTTTCTCGATTGGCTGCTAACCAATGAGCAGTTTTCTAGTTTGACCTGCGAGGATGGTTTTATATCTTCACAAATTCTATCTACAACCAGGCATATTTTGCAAGAAACACTATCTGGTTGTGTGGGGATTCAAATAATTTCTGCTGAATTGCTAGCAAAGTTGACTGGTTTAGATATACATCTTACAAAACGGTTGCTTACTAACGTGTTCGCCCATCCATATGGCAAAGTGAACGAAAAGCTCATTTTTCCTCTACAAGATAGTAAAGTCGACTCAGCTTTTCGTCCACTTCTTACTGACGCGCAAGGTTCGTTTCTTCGTCTTCCACGCAATATTGCTGCTCGAGCAACCATGAATGCGGCAATAAATTGGTGTCAAAACGCATGGCCTGACAGCGAAGGTTTTCATGAAGCCTTAGGCTTGGCTCTAGAGCCGTTTGTTCGCGATCAATTCAAAGCTCGAGGTGTTAAATTCCAATATGGAGAATATGGTAGTAAATCGGATAAAGGTGAATGTGATCTGGTCATCCAAACTGATTCACATATTGTTTTTTTCGAACTCAAAGGCAAAGTTTTAACCAGGCAATCTAGGTCGGGCGATGTTGTTAAGGCACTTGAGGACTTAGCCGACTCACTTGCCCGACCACAAGCACAGGCTATGGAGCGACATGCCTTCTTAAAAGAACACGGAGCTATGGTTTTAGAATCGGATGAGGGCTCTTCAATCATTGAGCTTGGTTCACGGGAAGTTCTGAAAGTTTCCGTTACCAGAGGAGAGTTGCTAAGTCTTCATGATCGCCCATATCTTCAGCATTACTTAATCGCAGGATGTCAGCTGCGATTTGAAACATTAAATCCAAAAGAGCAAAGGAAACTCGACCCACTTCACAAATGGTTCGACAAATTCAAGGATGCAGCAAAGCGTGCGGGAGAATATGATCTATCAGCTCGATTCCCCTTTAGTAGATGCTGGAGCCTTTCATTATTTCAAGTATTACTTTTATTAGAGCGTACTACGAGCGCGGACACCTTCGTCAAGGAACTTCTTAGAACAGCCTACACGAGCACGCCAACTCGGGATTATTATGCTACCTATGAATATTTATTGTACCTCGACACATTGAAACCATCTGCTAAAGACGTTATCTAGTGGTAAAAACTACGTGACCGAAAGAGTCAAGCGCTAAGCTATACAGGACAATCGCATACAATCTGTTGATATTGCTATGAAAGTCAATCGATTCGTGGTGCGCAAATAGATAGCTTATACTTGGCTCAGTGCGAAAAAAATAGGCGGTGCAATACGGGGAACATGAGATGACTTAACAATTACACGAACAAACGTCGGGATGAAATCAATATCGGCATATCCACAACTTAGGGAGAATTTCACAATGTTGGATACCAATGCCTTGCGCGATAACATGAACGAGCCACTTCAGTAGCTAAACGAGGAATTTTAAATCCCGCACCTCGCATTGAATCACTTTTTGATAAAAGCGCACTAAAAGCATCGCGTTCTTGTTTACCAGAGTCTTTATATAGCAAATGATCAGCACACAGTTGTAAATAAAAGGAAAATACATCCATTTGCGCTGTAGGTAAGCGAACTGTTTTTAATACACCTTTAACGTTGTCCACCACCTCACAATGCACTTGAAAATGCTCAAAAATATTTTCTGAAAATTCACAAAAACTCTTCATTTGCGCATGGAACGCAGGATGCCCAAGTTCATCATGTGCGAAATCATAATGAGCTCCGTACACGTGAAAAAGTTGCTGGCCCGAATATCTGAAATATCCAACTTCTGTCGCGAACGAGTGCGTGTTTAATAGCGTTTTGTCACCCGTTGCGGGTCTGGACACTGTAATTCGTCCGCGTGCTACAACATACAACTCAGTTTTAATATCGTCCGCGCGTTCTGGAAGATTAAAAACTGCCGGCTTAATTTCAAAATTTATCAATCCATTTTGACTATCAAAATCTGGCTGAAATATCTCCCAGCCATCACTCGGCTTAACCAAAGCAGAAGGTTTGAGAATATTCAAGGCGGCAATAACTTCATCCCATTGCGCTACCAATTGCTGCAAAATTTTAGGAATTTCTTTGCTCATATCTATCCGTTGCTGGTTAAATTCCCAAAATGGGAGCCCATTCATCATAGAAGTCACGTTCTATGCGGCTTAGGCGCGCCCCTTGGGGGATCCAGCTGCTCGCACCAATAGAACAATCGGAGCGCTGACAAACAGTACGGCTTGTAAACGGGCACAGAAATCCACCAGCAAGTCCGTCACATCTTTTACAATCGTGCCGGGTGAGTACGACGTCCAAGGATTTTTCCAATATTGCTCGGTTTAACTCACCTTGTGTACTCGCACTAAATTTCTCGTCTAACTTTGAGCTTTCTTGATCTAAAAGATCATCAACTTTTGACAACCAAAAATAATCCTCTAATCCTGAGAACGGTCCGTCATATTTTGTAGCTTCAAAAAAAGTTTGTAGTTTCTCTTTGTCGGTTTCGTCAGTAGCTATATATGCGGATAACGCACGGAGAGAAAGTATTGGTCCAGGATATCGTAGGACTGCGTTGAGCAACAGGTGGCCAGCAATATATCCAAGTAACGTTTTTTTATCCTGTTCAGTTGGGGATTTATTTTCAGGTGCAGTACTCATCACCTTTTCCAAAATCGATGCATTTGTTGCCCCAACACGCACAGCGTATTGAGAAAACTGGCTTTCAAGTTCACGAACGTTCAGCAGCTCAGCTAATAGCGCTGCAGGGCTGCGTCTCGTTTCAAGTACCGAAGGTTTGTTGGCGATTGCTTGACGTATATCACGAAATCCCTTAAACACACTCGCGACAAAATGGGCAGCATTTTCATTCGTGGGAACTCTCAGCTCAAAAAGATTTGGTTCTTTGGGCAAATTACCTGGGTTACCACGTGAAAAATCTCCAACAGGGATATATTTCTGCTGACACCAACCTACAATACTCGATCCAAATAATCCAGTTTGCCCTTGTCTAGTAAGGTCATAGTCGGTAACAACCAAAATTGTTTCATCGGTTACTAACTCTTGAAATTTTTGAGAAGGGTCGTCATCCTTACTCGGTACCCATGTTTTGATTTCAACCTCATCGTTGGTCAGTTCCGCACGCAACTCATCTTCCAACTCTTTCAGGAGAGTTTGATTATCGTCAATTAAGAGTATTGATAACATTAATCTGATCCTTCTAAAGGTAGTCGTAAGTGAACACAAGTTGAAAATCCAGCAGGCGGGTCAACTACTTCCACTTTGCCACCATAGCTTTCTGCCCCTCTTTTTATCAAAGCCATGCCCAAGCCCAATCCAGATCCCAATGGATCTCTGTTTGACGATGTGGTCGTAAAAAGAGGCTCAAACACCCGCTTCCTTAATGAGCTTGGTATTCCTATTCCCGTATCAGCAACCTCCAAGTGATGCCAGTGTTGGTCATTCCAGGCACGAAAAGTAATTTTTCGATCGTCTGCACCAGATTTTGCCGTAACTGCCTTTATCGCGTTTGTGAACAAATTCAGGGCTATTCCGTTGTATAGCGAAACCGGTACTAAAGGTGCCATAAGCTCACCATCAATCCCTATATCAATTTCAATATGCCTGTCTGTAGCATATTTCCCGAAAACACGAATCACTTGCTGTAGCCTCGGGCGCACAGGATAGGGTCTCGTAGGCCGAACAGACGCGCCTTGAATATATCCTTGAGAGTATGTGACGAATTCACGAAGGCTAGCAAGGTGCTCGCTAATGCTATTATGCATTTCTTTCAGGCTTGGATCACTGCGCGTGAGAGTCAGAATTTTTCTTTGAGCTTTTTCCAATTCATTTAGCGCAGTCCCAAATTCGTGCGTCATAAAACCAGCAACAACACCAAGTAAGCTCATAACTTCCAGCGTCTCTTCACGCTGCCGTGCTTGCTCTTGAAATTTTTCCGCTGTGACCTGCGTTTGTGCCAGCGTTTTTACAATACGAACTTTCTCGTCGCGGCTAATATTTGGATTAGCTCGAATTTCGCGAATCGCTTCGTTGGTTTCGTTCTTAAGTGTGTTAAGTAAGCTTTCCTGTTTAGCACGATCCATTTCGAGCTGAAGTTCTCGATCGCTCGCGGCTATCGCTTCCACTGCACCGCGTATTAAATCTGTCAATTGCCGAAAAGTCTCATTGTCGACAAATCCCTCTCGATCAGCTGATGCAATAAGGCCTTCGTCATCGATAAGCGCGTCCTGACTGCGTCTTCCCGCTACTTGTACAACCCCAATCAATTGCTGTGAATACGGCATTCGCAGCATGTAATTTAATTTTGTTGAGTTTCTTGTTTGATCATCCATTGGGAAATGCTTCTTCGCAATAGAAGATCTCGGCTCCCTACTCCTTTTGACAGCATCTGCAGATAAACTTAACCAGTCATCTCCTTCTGTACCATATGGATGAACGCGAAATGTTCTATCAAATACAGCCACTCCTGAGTTTTCTTTGACCCAGGTTTTGGCAATTCGCCCATCAACAGGCATATTGATAAATGTGCCTTTGCGTTGCGGGAAAAATCGAATATCAGCGAAGAGTTTACCAATGTTGCTTTCGTAATTATCTACAATTTTCAAATTTGGTGAGGTTTCACCATTTCTGTAAACTTCAAGAGTCAACAGGTTTTTCTCAAGACTGACTTTTGCTCGCAAAACAAAATGATCTAATATTTCTAGTGATAAATCTCGATTCTCAGCATCAACAGATGGCAAAAATTTGAGTGAAAATCCTGGATCTTCTGGCCTTTTATCATTTCGAGCTTTGGATTTTTTTGCCGCAGTTTTTTGTAGAAGAGCATGAAAAGGTGTAACCACATCAATAGATGCAGTTCGGACCTTATAGTAGTTTATTTGATTTGTGCTTGGCCTCAAACGAGAGATGATAAGGCGCGTTCCATTTGCTACGTTGTCTTCAGCTCGATGTAACCGATATGGAACCTTCACCTTCCCTATGTCTTCATTTTTATCGAATTCTGGCCAATTAAAATTCGCAACCAAATGTGTTTTAAATCCCAAATTTGGATCGTCTGCGATTGACTCAAGACTTAGTTCCCGCCCCAAAAATCTTACAGCAAATCGACCAATCCCTTTTTCGCCAGTAATGACACGCTCATAGATTTTACTATGTCGCTGGGACTCTTTTGAACTAGTACCTATGCGCATCCACCCATTTGTGAAGTTTTCCAATGTCATCCCATGACCATCATCGCTCACAGAAATACGAGATCCGGAAATATGCTCGATGACACATCTAGTCGAATCAGCATCGTAAGAATTTTTAATTAATTCGAGTATGGCAATCTCAGGTTGCTTAACAAGCCTTTCACCCAGCTCTCGAATTACTCGACTTTCAATGGTAAAACCTAACGTTCCTTCTGCAAGTATTTCGGATGCTAGTATAGGCATTGTCATGGCTTTGCAACCTTACCGAATTTGATTGTTTCAATAATCGTGTTTAGCTGATTAATTTCTATTTTCTTCAGCCCATTAGAATGTGGAACAATACTGCCAGACAAATCCATCGATCTCAGGGCCTTTACAAATTGAATGGATTTTCTCTCGGAAAGTCCGTATATCCCACAAACTCCACCTAGAGCACGAACTCCGAACTTATTCAAAACTGTCTTAGGAGAATTCCCAGTAAAGCCCGTAGATATCAGAATTGCGGGAGTATCAGGCATTGTAAATTTCCACCAAATATCTCTTGAAAGACAAGTGCTCGTTTGATACTTGTCTGGTGACACATTATCTAAATAGGCTTGCAAGCGCGAAGATGGCTTCTTGTCTGTGCGAATAAGCCAGCACTTCAAACCAGCCATCTGAAAGTTTTTTCTAAATTCATTCTCGGTTAATGAATTAGCCGTGTCTTTCATGCATTTCAACGATGTAACGCAAGGGACGACATCATCTCCAACACGCAGCCCCATATGAACGCGCTCCCCCTCTGTGAGAGTTAGTACTTCTTGAGTACCAGGGCTAAGTCCCCGCTTAGCATAAGGAGAGCCTTTGGGCAGGGTAGAACGTTTCGAATATGCGATAACGCCAGATTCACCGCCACTTGCGGTTGATAATTTCTCGTAATTTCCTGACGTATTCTGTTCAAAAAATTCCCAAACACCGTCTTTCCGTTTTTTATCAATAATAGTAATTGATGATGTAGTGAGCACTCGGTGGAAAGTATCGTCAAGAAGACGATATACATTAACATTCCAACCCTTCTTTTTGATGTACTCCCTTAGAGCTCTTGATGATGGTCGGGAAACCCATTCGTAAGGAATGACGATAGCAACTAATCCATCATCTGAGGTACTCGCAATAGCCAGGAGAAAAAAATACTGCCAAGCGTTTGAAAGCCCAGAAATAGTTACGCCTGTTCTTTTTGCCAAGGTGGCAGAAACTCGCTGACGCCAGCCTATTGGCAAGTCCTGATTGCGGACATAAGGCGGGTTCCCCAAGCAAATTTGAGCATCGGTGACCTCATCTTGAAACGCACATTGGTTTATTAATTTAGCGTTGACAGGTAATTGAGCCGACTTGCATCGACCAGAGTCAATTTCATATCCAATGTATTCCTCATAAATACCACCGTGAGAAAATCTGCCATCACCAGCTCCAAAATCCACTACTTTCGAAACAGATTTACGGGAGCGTTTTATATGGTCCCAGACTGTCGTCACAATATCAGAAGGAGTATCTACCTGGCAGCGATCCAAATATAGATTGACTGCATCGTTGGAACCCCATTCCTCAGCTAGAAGTTGAAGATTGTTGCAGTTTTCTAATCTGGTCTCTGTTCTAAGATTCATCAGCCATCATTCTTGTTTATCGCCTAAGCAAAATTTATTTTTAATAAGGCATACATATTAACTTTTTTGCTGCTAACTGAAAACAACTCCAACGTATAAATCTATAACCTATGCGTGAATTAGGGTTCTTTAAATTAATTCGAAAACAAATTATTGATCTATATGATTTTTGGCAGCAAGAACACATACTCGGCTCTCTCACCAATTAAGTATGGCCTTGCATTCAAACGGTGTGTTCCGATTTCCCAGATTATTAGTTACACAAAATACTATTATCATAATCACGTATCTAAAGGTGACAAGATGCAGTAAGAAACTTGTATTTCTAGCGATTTCAACACAGGCACTTCTTTAGTCAAATTTAGCAAGCGCAAATGTGCTGTTTTGAAAAAATATTTCTTCAAAAAAATTATTTTAAGCGCAACATGCGCTAATGTTTATTCGAAATAGATAATACCTAAATAATAACAAATAATCTATTATTCCTGCAAAAGAAAAGCCATTTTTGACTCCCTCAATTGTCAGCAGAGAAGGTAATGAAAATAAAGCCGGCTCGCCTCTACTAACATCCAAACTCCCTGATGAATATTCATTAGATGACCGCCATTTCCAAAACATAAATATTTCCAAAAATCTATTGCCTGGCAAAGGACATTGGGTCAGTACGTTCTCCAAAGCGAAATGGCTTATATGTGATCAGTCAACTGTACAGTTGGATTTAGGATGACGTTTTCATATGTTAGAGCTAAATGTGCTCCCATAGGACCACTTTGCAGACACTGTCAGAGACAATTTCTACTACCCCCTCATTATGATTACTTTTTTTGCATATCCTGGGGACTCAATAAGCTCTAATTATTCTTTCATAATCTCAATGCATCGATGCAGGAGGCGACATCTATCAAACCAGCATCTTTCTTTATTTGACCGGCACGGATCCGTACAGATTCGAGGTGTATTGGCATATTCTGTCGAGAAGGGAAAACAATGCGCGGCTGATCAGGTTCAAGTTTGTCCCAGTCATCAATAATGAACCCCAAATACCATATGAGATGTGCTACTGGACTTGAGTAAATTCCGTTTTCAAATAGCTTTGGAACCCCCGCGCTGTCATGAGCTTGATTTCGACATCTGTCTAACGCATGCTCAACATCATCAAATGTCCATTTGCAAATCTCTGCTAATGTGCCCAAGCCAAGCGCCGTCATCAAAACAATAGTCCGGTCCCTGGCCAAACAAAATCGATTTCCTCGCGCCAGAGACGCGTTCTTTATCTGCCGGTCAAACTCCTCAAAAAACAATATCGTTTCTTCCACAGTGTAGATACTTCGCGCAACAGGGATTGTTGCATCAATAGCCTTACCCTCTGTAATTCCGATCGTTTTCTTAACAATGTTTTTTGAGAGCTGCACATCCCGATCTTGAAGGTGATCCCGAATATTAGCGATCTCGTCTCTATTAGTACGATAGCGGAAGCGACACAAAGATTCTCTGACTGCGCGATAAAACCAGTATGGAAGGTATGGCTGATCAATCAGAACGGTTGATTCGCTCAACCCAGCGTCTCTGCAGATACGAGTAAATCTCTCCGGCCAATCTTCCGTCAGCGTCAATGACATGCAGACAGCCTGGTGGCGGCAGCGCAATGGCATATTTTCAAATGGTGGGCGAAACTGGATAGTCAGATTTTCATCAAAGTCGATACCCTCTGATTTCATTGCCTGAATTAACCTCTTGCCCGTTCGAGGGCGAATCAGTAAGCTTACAATTTGACGCCAACCTTCAAAAAAGTGGAATGAATAATTGTGAGGACCTGTGTCAAGGGTAAGCAAATAACCATCTTCGAAGTCCTGCAACAATTTCTCTAGAAGAGAAACATCACAATGTGGATTTGAGGAATATTTCATTCCTTCCGTCTGCGCCAGGTCAAAGCCGCAGTGATAGCACTGAACAGCAGATGTCTCCGAGCGACCTCCAAAATTTTCATAAAAACTACCGATGACCGGCATACCGCATTCAGCACAGTGGTCATTCAAGATCATTTTATGCTTGGGACAAATGGTGCAAAAGGCCAGGCGCCATTGAGTACGAAAATAGGGGATGGGGTCCGTCTTGAGACATTCAGAACAAAACGGCAACCCAGTTTTCACTTTACTTCGTAGATTGCCCGGTGCCGGCAACAGCAAGTTTCCCCATCCCACCCTGGGTAAAGACTTAAAAACTTTACCCTCATATTTCTTAAGAGTCATTCCCTCAATCGCTGCGACGCTACATCCTGTTTTATCAGCTAGGTATTGAATAAATACACTGTTGGGAGCCCGGTCAATATCAGGTTCAATAGTGAATTGCTTTAATTCTCTCACAACCAAAAGTAGCTCTCTGAGCGAGATGCCGTGGTTCAGCGCCACACGACGCAGGTAGGAAGACAATAATTCGTCATCGAGTGGGAGGATACGAAGTGGCCAAACCATTCACAATTATTAAGCAAAATACCTATCTTCAACCTCTTTGGGAATACGCCACCCCATCTTACGGAAAGTGTTTTCGTGGATATACTCATCCCCAGATACGATTGCGTATTCAGATGCGATTTTCAGATAATCAATGATATGCCCAAAAAGACCACCAGTTTCGTCAAAAATACGTTGAACAATCGACTCATTAAGTAAATTAGACTGTTTTTTCAGTGGACAGGTTTCTTGCCATGACTTGATTACTGCCACGACATATTTCAAATCATCTTTATCGTTGATATGCCAACGCTTAAGCTCCAGTCGATGGAAACGATTAGATAATTGGGGGTCGGACGCAAATGCATTACTAGCCTCAGGGATGCCAGCAGCGACAATAGAAATACGAAGGCGGTTTCCTATCAGTTTTATTTGATCTCGCAATTCCCTTTGTTGCCGTCCAGATCCGCGGACAATGTGCTGAATTTCGTCAATAATTAAAATTCTTACACCAATACGTCGATAAACCTTTTCTATCTGCGCCATAAGTCGAGTAGGATTAGCGCCAACAGAAAACGGCGCATTCACAGCAATCAGCATCTCTTGCAGCAACGCCTGGGAAGTTGTAGTTGTTGGGGCATCAAACATCACGACTGGCCGAAAATCTGCGTCCAGCCTGCTGTCAAGTATTGCCGGATGCAATTCAAGAGCAAAGCGATTTAATAAACGCGACTTCCCTGACATTGACTCGCCAATGAGCTGCAAATTAGGCATACGATCAATCCTGGCATGCTGGTATAAGCGTTCCATATGGCTAAGGACAGCGTCCCCGCGCGGGTAAGTATACCAATGGTCTCTTTGAATCAACCTTATTCGGTCTTTGTCTGGGAGAATTGCATCTATGCGAGCACTTTCGCTGGTGAGGTGATTCAATTCCATCTTAAAATTTCCCGCTGACATCAGGCAAATCATTTAAATCAGGCAACTTGAAGCTAGGTGTTTCCACATTCTTGACTTCAACGTCTGCAGTTGTTGTTCTACGTTTTGTATCTCTATGCTTCTGGTCGTTTTTTAAGGCCTTTTTCTTGGACGGTGCTACGGACTTCACATTTTTCGTTTTTTCGATTGCATCTGAAATGATGGCGCGCTGTCTGTTAATCGAGTCATAGACTTCATGTTGAGCTGGCTTAAAAACACCTTTCTTCTGAAGCGTCTTTCTTTCGGCCTTGAACTGAGCTCTTGATGCCACAACTGCCGCAGTATATTTGGAAGGAACCCGGAACCACTTCTTCACTTCAGGATCAAAAAAATAGACTGCACTTATATCTCTGTCGTCAACTTTGAACCGATACAGTGGACTTTTTTTAGGGTTACTCTTATCTCGCCTTCCTAGCCATGGGTACAAGGCATCTGACCAATAAATTCGGCCATCAATGTTAACGCCAGCATTCTGAATCGTCCTTTCTTCTTCCGGCAAAAAATCTATTTTTACGCGCTCAGCGTCTGTTCTTCTGGGTGGCAGGCCTCTAATCATGCCGTCCTTGGGACGCAGAAGTCCATTTTCATAACGCAGTAAAGGAATATCCTTGTCGATGCCGGTATGTTCCGTATGGTGGTATTTGTTAATTTCCTCAAGTAACCAACGTTCCAGTTCGAGCATGGTCATCGATGCTGTCTTTTCAGGATTAAACTCTTTGGCCTTATCTGGCTTGTTTGTTGTAGCACCTGGCAATATCCGGAGCCTCTTTGCAAAAGTGCCTATTAATCGCTCAATATGACCACCGTACTGCGGTTTTGCCACAGGCCGGAACTGATGCTCAATGCCATATTCTTCAAAGGACTTCCTTATCCTTTCCCCCCGAAAATCAGCACCGTTATCAGTGTGGATTATCTTCATCACTCCCCAGACTGGCCATTGGATAGGCACATCTAATTTCCTCAGGAAGTCTTCTTTTGGAAGAATTGCATGGGCGATACAGGCACCAACTGATGTGGCAGAAGGGTGTTCCAATGTCAGGTAATAGCCCACAATTACCCGGCTGAATACATCAATTGCCAGGGTCAACCAGGCGCGATAAATTGGCTCGCGCGTAATATCGTGAACGACGATGACGTCGACAACGGCATGATCAATTTGCACAATCGCCAATGGATACAGGGCACGGATCGTATTTTCATTGGAATGATCAAATCTCGCCTCTGCTGCTTTTCGTCCCTTACGTGCTTTGAACAGTTCTTTTTGATTCGTCCAGTCGACTCTGAGCCGGAATGTACGGATGCAAGGAATTGGCAATCCCTTTGCATTGCAGATCGCCTTTACGGATGCATGGGCTTGAACAATCCCCGGTTCGCTTAGTTTCTCCAGGCCAAAGAGTGCTTCTGCGATGATGTTTTCAACTTCCTGATCCAGACGGCCACGACCACGGCCTCCTGGGCGGCGAGTCGGTAAGAGCGAAGATAATTTTTGGTTAGTCAGGTATTTATTGCGCCATCGGTACACCATTGCCAAAGTAAATCCCTCATCGGCAGCAGCTTTAGTAGCGATTTCCGTCCTGCTTCTCGCCGTGGAGAGCAAGATTTTGACCAGTTTCAACCTTGACCTTGCAATGTCCCAGTCAGAATCGGGAATTACATCAAGATCAACATCAGGAGAAATAATTTCTTCCGGAGGTTTTTCCTTGGGCACGCTTGAAAGTGCAGAGACGTCGACAATTTTGGTTTCCCTGCGTTCGCCATGTAAAGACCGGATAAGGACTTCAACGAGATTATTGAATCTCAGAATAACCCAAATTTTGTTTTCATAAAATACCTCGCTCCCCTCCAAAAGACTGAGTACGGAGTCCGCCTTGATTTCTGAGTTCTCAATCTTCGTCATAATTCTCAGTGAAGAATGAGGCGTTCAAATTGATCGGTTGATTCCAGTCTGTCATCAGCGCCTTATTGGCGACCATGGCCCAAAAAATGGCAGGGAAAGTGGCTAATTCTGATGTGTCAGCAGCGAATTGTTGAAAGATTTCTGTTCCAGTCATTACACCACCCTGGGCGTCAATGAATTTGATGACCACCTGCTCTTGGGAAGTTTGGGGTACGTTCAGGTATGTATAAAGGAAATCTGCGTTCTCAAAGAACGGTCCTTGAATATCGTCCTGCGTCTTGACCGAGAAGGCCCAGCGTTGCTTCTGGCTATACAGTCTAGCGGCGGCAAATTTTTGTTCGTACGTTTCTTTATTTTTCTCCAGCTCTTTTTTCTCCTTGATCTCTATCAAGGTTGGTGGAGGTATGACACTGTCTACGTCTGGATGGTAATAAACGATGAAATCGGGTGTGTACCTCGACTTACGCGACCCGTTTTCATTGCTTAACTGATAAGGTATTGTAACTGGTTGCCCGACATAACGATCGACGGTGTCGTCAAACTCTAGCAACAACATATAGTTGCGTTCCAGCAAGGATTCATATGGAACCATTTTGCCGTCGTTCTTCTTGCTGGGGAAAAGGCCTGACACTCCGTTATAGCGCCGGGGTATTTTACGAGCGGGAGAAGTAATCATAGAACGGGGTTCCAGAAGTTTATACTTTACTTATGTATTAAAGCATATAATTATCTCCAACTTGCGTAATTTTTATACTCACTTATGTAAAATTATGGTCAAAAATGGTCGTTTTTTATACTTATCTTATGTATGTTCATAACATCATAGCCCGCTACCAGGACAGGATATCCGGCCCCCTGCTTGACCGCATCGACATGCAAATCCAGGTCGGTGCCCTGCCCCATGCTGATTTGCTCAAGCAAGCCGATGGCGAAGCCAGTGCCAGTATACATGCGCGGGTAGAAACTGCCTTTGAACGGCAACAACAGCGTCAGGGCAAGGCCAACAATCTTTTATCAACCACAGAAATTGATCTGCACTGCCAACCGGATGAACAAGCGGGGCAACTCTTGCGCAATGCCATGACCAAACTCAACTGGTCAGCCCGCGCCTACCACCGCGTATTAAAAGTCGCCCGTACGATTGCCGACCTGGCTGGCTCTGTGCATATCACGACGTCGCATGTGGCTGAGGCTATACAGTATAGAAGGGCGCTCAGGGATCAGTAACTCTGTCCGTGGCATTGAAATTATCATCGCCATGACCAAATAAGGGACAGCATTATTGTTTCGTTCAACAGGAGTTGACCATGTCCCCGCAAGAAACCCAGGTTTTACAAAACTTTCTCGATCAATTGGTGAAAGTGCAAGACAGCAATAAGGATGTGCAGGCGCTCAGCCTGATCAATGAAGCGGTTAGCAAACAGCCGGATGCACATTATCTGCTGGTGCAGAGAGCTTTGCTGCTGGACCAGGCTTTGGTGAGTGCCAACCAGCGGATTGCCAGTTTGCAAGCTGAAGTGCGTGA
This sequence comes from Undibacterium sp. Ji83W, assembly GCF_049340385.1. NCBI lineage: Bacteria > Pseudomonadati > Pseudomonadota > Betaproteobacteria > Burkholderiales > Oxalobacteraceae > Undibacterium > Undibacterium sp. Ji83W. Next base: position 36,871 of record NZ_JBMPOZ010000004.1, read on the forward strand.
ATTGCAAACGCAGAGAAGCGCTACACCCGCCAACAACTTTCTCGACCCTGCCACTACTGGCTGGGGGAATAGTGTCAGCAGCCGGGCTCAGCCTGCGGCGAGCTATAGCGTTACAGGTAGTGCCTTACCACCGCCTTTGCCAACTGGCTATATGAATGCGGCGGCCCCTGTAGCTGCTCCAGCGTCCGGCTTTTTTGGTGGTGGTGCTGGCAATGTACTTGGCACGGTGGCAGCCACAGCTGCTGGCGTTGCAGCTGGAGCTTTTCTGTTCCAGGGCATAGGGCATTTGATGGGCAACCAGGGTAACCAAAATCACGCAGCGAGTGCTGACAGTTCTGCGGCGCAACTTAATCAGGGCGGAAGTGACTTGATACCCGGTTATTTTGATCACCCCGCAGAAACTACGCCAGCCGTCGACACTGCCAGCTTCGACGACGGTGCTGATGATATGCTGGATCTGGCTTGAGCCAGTTTTGAATTAAGCCTGTGACATGCCCCGGAATACTCTGGGGCAAATTTGTAAGTAACAATCTCATCACGAAACATAGCGCTGTGTAACAGCCTGATTTACCTGACAGATCTCAGCCTTCCCCATCCTCCTGCCTGCGGATCTCGCCCGCCCTGCTCAATGATGCTCTTTCGTGCTTTTATGGCATGTCGATTGCTTCTCTCTGCTGTTACAGCACGTTACGAAAATTTCATGAAATAAGTTCATACTGCGTATCACAATTCAGCACCGAAAGCGTTGTATGCTGATACTTATGCGTAAGGGGAAGACATGAACATCCAACTGAACTTGCAGCGTACCATCAGCGCCAGCATGCTGGTCTTGCTGGCAGCTTGTAGCACCCAGTCACAACAGTCGGGCGACAGCGGCAACGGGGCAGCCCCCGTTGGCAAAACACTGACGCAGGCGGCAGTCGCGCCCGAACAATTATTGAACCGCCTGACCTGGGGCAGCAACCCTTCCAGTGTGCAGGCTTTGCAGGCCGTTGGGCCTGATCGCTACCTGGACCAGCAATTGCGCATGCGCAAGGCGGTCTTGCCACCAGCGATACAGGCGCAAATTGATGCGATGACGATCTCACAACAGCCCTTGCCTGATCTGATGCGCGACCTGGAAGCCCGCCGCCTTGCCTCAGAACAGCAAAAAGGGACGGATGACACCCTGCGCAAGGAATACCAGCAAGAATTGACGCGCCTGGCCAGGGAAGCCTCTACCCGTGCACTCTTGCGTGATATTTATTCGCCCAACCAGTTGCAGGAGCAAATGAGCTGGTTCTGGATGAACCATTTCAATATCCATAATGGCAAGGCGAATGTGCGCGCCATGCTGGGTGATTTTGAAGAACAGGCAATACGCCCGAATGCGCTAGGCAATTTCCGCGACTTATTGCGTGCCACTGTGATGCACCCTGCCATGCTCAGGTACCTGGATAATGAGCACAATGCCGCCAACCGCATCAATGAAAATTATGGGCGTGAATTGATGGAATTGCACACCATGGGTGTGAACGGCGGCTATACCCAGAAAGATGTGCAGGAACTGGCAAGGGTGCTGACAGGCGTGGGCATTAACCTGAGCAAGGATGCGCCGCGCATGAAGCCTGAGCTGGAGAAAATCTACCTCAAGCAAGGCTTGTTTGAATTCAATCCGCAACGCCATGATTTTGGTGAAAAGCAAGTGCTGAGTAAAACCATCAAAGGCCGTGGCATGGCAGAACTGGATGAAGTGCTGGTGCTGTTGTCGAGACAACCGGCGACAGCCAATTTTGTGAGCCAGAAGCTGGCCAGTTTCTTTGTCTCGGATACCCCACCAAAAGACCTGACCGATAAAATGGCGCAGCGCTTCCTGCAAACCGATGGTGATATCGCGGCCACTTTGCGTGTCATGTTCAATTCTCAGGAATTTATCGCTTCGCTGGGCAAGAAATTCAAAGACCCGCTGCACTATATGCTGGCCTCAGTCCGTCTGGCTTATGACGGTAATACCATTGTCAATACTGGGCCCATGCTGAACTGGTTGAACATGATGGGCCAGCAATTGAATGGCAGGCAAACTCCAGATGGTTATGCGCTCAATGAGAGTTCATGGGCAAGTTCTGGCCAGATGACGGTGCGCTTTGATATTGCCAAGTCAATTGCAGGTGGCAATCCGGGCTTGTTCCGTATAGATACTCCGGCAGCCCAGCCGGCGCCAGCTATGCAAGGCATGCAAGCTGCACCACCCGCTCAGCCAGCACAAGTAGTACAGGCTGTTGCCCCAGCCCCGCAAGAAAAACCGCCGCAACCGGCACTGGCTGCATCGCCGTATGTGAAGAGCTGGAGTACAAAATTCAGTCCCGCAACCCAGACAGCATTGAATCAAACGCGTACGCCACAGGAATGGAATGCCATGTTCCTGGCCTCGCCTGAAATGATGCGTCGCTAAGTTAATTTCAGCGATTTAATTTCAAATTAATCGTCACGGAAAGGTCATCATCATGAACCGTAGAGACTTATTAAAAGCGCTGGCTCTGCTGCCATCGTCCGCCATGCTGGGTTTGAGTAGCCAGGTCATGGCTGCACCCGCCACCCAGAATCGTTTGTTGCTGGTATTTTTGCGCGGCGGCTATGACGCCAGCAATTTGCTGGTGCCTACTTCCAGCAATTTTTACTATGAAGCCAGACCGAATATTGCTATCGCCAGACCTGGTTCCATACCGGATGCGGCACTGGCACTGAATGCCGACTGGGGCTTGCACCCGGCCTTGCGTGACACGATTTATCCCATGTTCCAGCAAGGTGAGGCTGCGTTCATCCCCTTTGCCGGTACTGACGATTTGACGCGCAGCCATTTTGAAACCCAGGACAGTATAGAAATGGGCCAGCCTTTGAATGGCAGCCGCGATTTCCATTCCGGCTTTTTGAACCGCCTGGCCAAAGTATTGGGCAATAATGGCAAAGTCAGTGCCATGTCTTTCACCGATCAGTTGCCACTGGCCATGCAAGGCCAGGCGCGTATCGCCAACACCGCCTTGCGCAATGTCAGCAAGGCGAATGTTGACCAGCGCCAGCGCGACATGATATTGCAGATGTATGCCGATACCAGCCTGTCGCAAACAGTCAAAGATGGTTTTGCCATGCGCGATGAAGTGGCCCGTGAAATGGCGGAAGAAATGAATAGCGCCAACCGCAATGCCATCTCTACCAAGGGTTTTGAGCTGGAAGCGCAACGCATCGCCAAACTCATGCGCGACAAATATGCGCTGGGCTTTATTGATGTCGGCGGCTGGGATACGCATGTTAACCAGGGTGCGGCAACAGGCACGCTGGCCGTCAAGTTTGAAGAACTGGGCCGCGGGCTGGCAGCTTATCGTACCGAAATGGGTGATACCTGGCGCAATACCACGGTGGTGGTCATCAGTGAATTTGGCCGTACCTTCCGCGAAAACGGCAAGCATGGCACCGACCATGGCCATGGCACGGTGTATTGGGTTTTGGGCGGCGGTATCAAGGGTGGGCAAATCGCCGGTGAACAAGTCTCTCTTGAAGCAGGCAAGTTATTCCAGAACCGTGACTACCCTGTACTGAATGAATATCGCGCAGTCCTTGGCGGTTTGTTCAGCCGTCTGTATGGTTTGAATGCTGGCCAGATTGAACAGGTATTTGCCGGTGTCAAAGCACGTGATCTGGCTTTGGTGTAAACGACTCCAGCCCGTTCAGACCTTCTTTGTGTAAAGGCAGGTCTATATAAAAATGTGTGCCAGTATGCAAGACATCCTGGCCCTCACCCCCTTCTTGCGCAGATTCATGTCCCGCATCCTGGGACATGTAATAACCTATGTCACCATGCATTTGCTGGACGATGGCCTGGGATATCGCCAGACCCAGGCCAGTACCGCCCTTGGCGCGGGTATCTGAAGAATCGGCTTGAGAAAATTTCTGGAACAGACGCTCGCGGAAATTCTCTGGTATGCCCGAACCCTGGTCTATCACCTCTATGCGGATGAGATTGTCGCCTCTGGCAATGCTCAATACCTGCACCACCGCGCCCTCGGGTGAATACTTGCAGGCATTTGACAAGAGATTGGCCATGACTTGCTGGAAACGCCCGGTATCTACCATGACCAAGGCTTGTTCAACTTGATTGCCGAGTACGATTTCGGTATTCATGCTGTGGGCAAAACCCTGGTTATTATTGATGGCCGTTTGCAGCAGGTTTTGCAGAGGCAGGCATTCAAACACAAAATCCATCTTGCCAGCTTCTATTTTCTGGATATCCAGCAGATCATTGATAAGCCTGGTCAGGCTCTCGCTATTTTTGTGCGCCATACCCATAAGGGCCGAGATTTTTTCCGGCACTGCGCCCATGGCACCACCGGTGATCAGGCCCAGTGCACCTCTGATGGCTGTCAGCGGTGTACGCAGTTCATGGCTGACGGTGGAAATGAATTCGCTCTTCATGCGTTCCATCTTGCGGCGCTCGGAAATATCCCTGACGATGACGATCAGTTTGCGCCTGCCTGCATGGTAATACTCGGTGATCGCCAGCTCAGCCGGGAACAGGCTGCCGTCCTTGCGCATGCGCTCGGTCTCGGTGCGCAGGCAACCCGTTTCCAGGAATTCCCGGCGGCTCATGGCCAGGCCCAGCAAATCAGGCTGGCCGGGTGGCGAGAAAAATTTACCGTTCTTGCCGACTACTTCACTCGCTGGATGACCATAGATCGCCACTGCAGCGGGGTTCAGGGCTTCAATCTTGCCGGTGTCATCGATCATGATGATACCGTCCGCCGCATTCTGGAAAATCGCCTGCAAGCGATCAGATGAATCTTTCAGGGCGATTTGCTGCTCGGTCAGGTTTTTCAGCAAATGGGCCTGGTTGCGGTTGATGACTTCAGCCTGTTGTTTCAACTCAGTCGTCACCGCCAGATCCTGCTCCCGTCTTTCCAGCAAATTCACCAGTACGCTGAAGGCCGCCACGATGGCCAGTATGCCGCTCATGGCGATAACAACGATGCCAGTACTGATTTTGCGCCAGTCAGCCAGGTACAGGTCTTCATCAATAGAAAAGTTGATGATCAATGGATATTTTTCCAGCGACTGTATCGCCGCCATACGGGTGACAGGTTTGCCACCTTCTGACATGCGCGGGTTATTCATGATAACAACGCCAGATTTCTTGTTTCTCTCATGCACCAGCTCATAAGTGCTGCCTGTCAGGTTGCGCATGCCCATGACTTCACCCCGCTCTGGCCAGCGTGCCAGGTAGGTAAAGTCATTGCGCAGCAAGCCTATGGAGGCATGACCATCGGCACTGAGTTTTTCATAAAACTGTGAATAAAAGGACGGCGACATGCCGAGTATGACGACACCTATGAATTCGCCATCACTACCCGTCAGCCTGTGGCTGAGGAAGAACATCCATTTACCTGTGGTCTTGCTGCGTACTGAAGAACTCAGGAAAATACCTTGCACGGGATTATCGCGTTGCGCAATGAAGTAATCGCGGTCAGCCAGACTATAGGTAGGTGCCGGGAAATTGCGTGAAGTATTAATGACATTGCCATCCACATCCAGCACGGAAATGACTTCAACAGCAGGCGACAGCGCCGCTTTTTCACGCAGGAACTGGTGAAAATCATGGGTGGATAATTTGCCTGACAAATATTCTGCACTGACACTCCAGCGGTCCTGGATACGCTCGGCAATGCTGTCGAGTGCGGTGTAGGCAAAATCCATTTGCTGGCTGACGGTTTCTGCCAGCACGACACTGAAGGTTTCAGTCTGCTTTTCCCATTTGCCGATTTCCTGTATGCGCAGCATCCAGATAGCAATGGCAGCACCGACAATAATAGCCAGCACCAGACTGGCCGCCAGCGCAATGGCTAAACGGCTGGTAGGCAATCCTGCTGGCTTCATTTCATGTCGTCCGGTCACGCTCAAAGCTGATCCTTGTGCTCAAAGTCTGGCAAGTTGATAGACCTGCATGTTGCCCGATTTAATTTGACTGTTTCAATTGTCCAATAGTAAAGCATTGCTGCATTGTATAGATATTCTATTCCAGTCCTGAATGGAGACAGCTAAGTTCCTGTATCGACAAGAAAGCTAAAGAATATAGAAACCACGGGACTTTAGCAGCAAGTGGCAAATTGCAGACGATTTACCACGCTTTCTGTGAAGAAACTATTTATTTCTATCAAAAACGGCAAGGAAATGTTACGGTTTTAAGAAGATACGCCAGATACAAGCCTGCTCTGGCTTATAAGAACCTGTTTACGATCTGTAGCGAGCGAGCGTCAGCGGGGTTGGGGTAACAAAAGCGCAGCGCAAAAAGCGGAATGTACTCTGGTACATGAGCATTTTGAGCAGCACATGATCCCCGATCACGCTCGCGCAGTAAGATCGCAAACAGGTTCTAAGGGTATTACATAAAAACTTAGAAAGGGAGCAAGCAAAATGAGAAAAAGCATTTTGGTCAAAGGTCTGGTCATCAGTTTTTTGCTCGGCAGTGCACCGGTCTGGGCCGAGGTCACCTCTTGTGAAACCATCAAAGACAAGGTAGCGGCAAAGCTGGAGGGCAAGGGAGTGAACAACTACAGCCTGCAAGTCGTCTCCAAAGATACTGAAACCAAACACCGTGTTGTTGGTACCTGCGAAGGCGGCAAGAAAAAAATCATCTACAAGAAAGAAAAGGCTGGCAGCAAGGCTGAAGAATGAACTAGCCAGATAGCTTGAAGCGAAGCGGTTTGTCCAGGCAAGGCCAGATGGCAAAGCCGCTTTTCTTGTCTCTGGGATTACAATTCTTTGACCATATAAAAAGCTGGCCCTGTATAGCTGGCCAGTTTTATGGTTTGCTCTTCATTCAAGTCAGTCTGTTCAATAAAACCCAGGCCTTGCCAATAAGACCTGGTACTTTGTACTGACACCAGGCAGGCATATCGCCACCCCTGCTCGCCTGCATGCGCCAGTGCAGATGCCAGCATGGCACGCGCCAGCCCCTGTCCTGCTTGTGCAGGTGCTACAGCCATGTCATGTAAATAAAGGGCATTGGGAATGTGGGCTACCTGAAAATCCTGACCCAGGGCAGAGACTCGTCCATGCACAGAAGGGTAAGCAGCCAGATAAGCGACTACCTGATTATCGTGCTCTGCAACCCAGGTACAATCTGGTGCTGCAGCCAGGCGGCTGGCCAGCAATGCTGGGGACTCCACCATTGCGCTGACGTAGGCCAGGGTTTGAATGTGATAAACGGCAGCCAGATCGTCTGGCTGCATGGTGCGCACCAGCATTTCTACTTTGGTGCCTTGGCACTGGCCGAGGCACTGCTTTCTTCGGCTTTAGGCGGATCTGACTTTGCCATTTCTGGCTTGACGACATCTATCTTGTTTTCACGCATATAGTCATTCATTTCCTTCCATCCTGCGTACACTGGCGCTCTTGCGGCATCAGGATTGAGGGCATAACAGTCTTCTATGGCGCGACCAGCATGGCGACAGGCACTGCCAGTAGCGCGGGCATCTGACTCGCGCGCTGCCGCATCCCTGGCGGGATCAGGCAAACCCAGGCGGTCGCAAGCCGTCAGCGATGTCAGCATCAGCAAAAAAATCCCGGAGAACTTGGAAAATGACATCACAGCACCAAAAAAATTAAATGAGACCTGCATATTGAACTGCGTAGAAATGCATAGACTTGCTAATGATACCCCAGTGTATGCCCGTACAGAATGGCTTGTTGCTCAGGACAGAGGGGGAATTACCTGCCAGTTTTTTGGGCAAAGCAGCAATCTCATGTAAAAACAGGCGAATTCTTCCCAAAGGAATTATCATGTAGCGCTTGGTTTGTTGACGGCAAGAAAGCCGTAAACATGAATGCTATTTTGCAATCTTATAGAATTGAAATTCCATGAAATCTGTCATCCACCGCGCCTTGCTGCTTGGTAGCTACATTATCAGCCTGATACTGCTGAGCGCCTGCAGCCCTAAATTTGACTGGCGCGATGCCCGTGGCAACAATGCCCCATTTTCCATCCTGATGCCGGGTAAACCGCTGGGTGACAGCAAGGACATGCAACTGGAAGGCATCAATGTAAAAATGGACATGCTGGCTGGTGAAGTTGGCGGCATCAGTTTTGCCGTCGGTAGTACGAAAGTTGACGATGCCAGCAAGGCCAGCCTGATCATGGAAGCCATGAAAAAAGGCATGATCAAGAATATCCAGGGAACGCCGGAAACCACTAAAAGCGCAGGTACAGATATGCTGGAAGTGCGTGGCAAATTGCGCAATGGCCAGCCGGTCATGCTGGTGGGTCGTTTTCTGATACGTGGCCCCTGGGTGTATCAAATTATCATGCTGGGCCAGGAAAAAGACATGAAGCAGGATGTCATCGACACCTATATGACGTCTTTCAAATCCAACTGAAGCAATAATCTGAAACGACAATCAGGCAATTTGGGATTATTATATAAGTACGCGCAGCCAGCCCAGTGCCGCTAGCGCATTGCTGGTGTCTGGCCGCTTTATTTTCACATATCATAGAAAAATAGGGGAAATGCCCATGCTGATTACGTTCAAATCCAAAGCTGCTACAGAAATCACCATGTACAAAGAGCATGCACGCCGGATTCTGGATCTGCTACAAAAAGATGTAGAGCGCGGCATCATTACGCCACCGGAACTACCGCAAGCGATACAGAAAATTGAAGCTGCAGTTGCCGAAAGCAAGGCACATTCGATTTCTGAAGAAGTCAGCCGTGATGTCAATGCCCATCACAATGAAAACGGTGATGATAATGATCACGAAACACCAGAGCCAGTGAGTTTTGCCACCAGGGCTTTCCCGGTACTTGAAATGCTGCACGCCGCCAACAAGATGCAGCGCGAAGTGATGTGGGGCGTATAAAGCCATGACTTCCCACGTAGAAAATACCAGGGAATTTGAACTACAGACCGCCGATGGCAAGGCGATTTTTGTGCGTGACTGGCCACTTGCGGATGACGCCAGCAGTCAGAGCAGCCCGGCCCGGCAAGGGGTAGTCATCATGCACGGTCTGGGTGAACACTGCGGGCGTTATGCCCATGTCGCCAGGTTCTTCAATGCCCTGGGTTTTGTCGTGCGGACTTATGATCACCGTGGCCACGGCCAGTCTGCCGGTGGCAGCGGTGACGTGCCAGATTCGATGTGTCTGCTGCGTGATGCGCAGATGGTCATCAGCGACTTTAGCCAGCAACTGGCCGGCCCGCCCATATTGTTAGGACATAGCATGGGGGGCTTGTTTGCTGCCCGCTATGCACTGGAACAACTGACGCCACTACGCGCCCTGATCCTTTCTTCCCCGGCATTGGCGATACGCATGTCGAGCTTGCAGCATGGTTTGCTGAAAGTTGCTTCCAGCCTGATCCCCGGCGTCGGCTTGCCAAATGGTTTGCAAGCCCGCTATTTATCCCACGATGGCGAAGTGGTGCTGGCCTATGAAAATGATGCCCTGGTACATAATCGCCTGAGTGCGCGCCTGCTGACCAGCATGTTGCAGGCCATGGATTATTGTCATGCCCATGCGGCTGAATTAAACCTCCCCTTGCTGATGATGGTGGCAGAGGATGATCATCTGGTTGACCCTGCAGGTAGCAGGCGTTTCCTGGAAAAACTGGGTGAAATCCAGTTCAAAGAGCATATTTACACCGGTTTCTATCACGAAATATTTAATGAGCTCGATGCCACGAGGGTATTCGATGACTTGCGCACCTGGCTGGAACTCCAGCAATTCACTCCTTTGGAACAGATACAAAAAGCAGCCTGAAAGCAGTTTTATCTGACGGCGAACCGATAAAGACCTGCCAGTCGGGTACAGTTTCGCCTTGGAGAAAACAGCAGAACGCAGATAAGGACGACAAGGCTGTTACACTAGCGCCCTCTCGCCTTATCGGGCTGACCATGTTAAATTGCTACCAAGGCAATTTATTGCAATAAGCAAAACTATCCAGACATATGCAAGATCAACCAAGAAAAACCCTGGGCCGACCAGCCAAACCTGCCCGCGCTGCCAATAATACTGTCAGTACAGGTAGCACCAGTCATGGCATCAGCAAGCCACAGGTAGAGTTTGAGACCATAGAAATCAAAGCAGATTCTCTGGCTTTCAGTCTGGTTGGGGCAGCGCAGGCAGTTGCCTATGTGCTGGAAGGTACAGCCTTGCCACAAGCGCTGACCAGGGTATTCACACAAACCAATGCTTTGCCACAGGCACGCGGGGCGATACAGGATATTGCCTACCGCACCATGCGTCAGGTGGGCACGGTCGATGCCTTGCTGAAGATCATGACCAACAAGACGCCAGAACCAGCCTTGTTATATAGCATGCTGTGCTGCGCCCTGACCTTGCTGGTTGGTAATGACGGTGATGATGAAAAAGCCTATGAAGAATTCGTGGTGGTGGACCAGGCAGTGACTGCCGCCACTTCCAGCCAGCACATGGTATTTGCCAAGGGCATGGTGAATGCCGTGCTGCGCCGCTATCTGCGTGAAAAAGATGAATTACTGAAGCTGGTCATGAAGCAGCCTGCGGCCGCATGGAATTACCCGCAATGGTGGGTAGACCAGTGCAAGGCAGCTTATCCGCAAGACTGGCAAGCCATTTTAAGCTGTGGCAACCATGCCCCACCTCTGACTTTGCGGGTCAATCAACGTGCCAGTACAGTAGCCGCTTATCTGGAATTACTGGCCAGCCAACAAATTGGTGCCCGCCAGATAGGCCCGTTTGCCGTACGTCTGGACCGTCCCATGCCTGTGTTGAACATCCCCGGCTTTGAAGCTGGTGTTGTATCAGTGCAAGATGCCGCCGCCCAATTGGCTGCCCCGTTGCTGGACGTGCAGGCAGGCATGCGCGTGCTGGATGCCTGCGCGGCCCCTGGCGGCAAGACTGGTCACTTGCTGGAACTGGCTGATATAGAACTGACTGCGGTTGACACTGACCCTGCCCGTATCCAGCGCATTCATGAAAACCTCGCGCGTCTGAAGTTATTTGCGACAATCAAGGAAGGCGATGCCTGCCGCAACAACTGGTGGGATAGCCAACCCTATGACCGCATCCTGGCTGATGTGCCCTGTACAGCCTCTGGCGTGGTCAGGCGTCATCCCGACAGCCGCTGGTTGCGCCGCAAGACCGATGCAGCCCAGCTGGCTGCCCTGTCGGCCCGCATCCTTGATAATCTGTGGCGCATGCTGAAACCGGGTGGCAAGATGCTGATGGTCACCTGCTCGATCTGGCCGCTGGAATCCGAAGCCCAGGCAGCCGCCTTTGTCACCCGCAACGGGGCAGAACGCCTGGACGCTCCAGGCCAATTACTGCCCAGCATGGGCAATACGTCCGAAAGCAACAACGAACATGACGGTTTGTTCTATGCATTGTTTCAAAAACCACTGCAAAATTGACGAATGCCAACAAGTTCAAGCTATCATTAGCAGACTTTTGTTTCCGTATTGATTGCATGTTCAGACGTTTCGCTTCCCTGCTGCGCCAGTTTTCGCTGACTTTGATGTTGGTGCTGCTGGCAATGGCAGCGGCACCTGCAGTCCAGGCTGCCGATGTGGAAGTCAAAACGGCCAGGATAGAAGCCAGTGACGAGGGTTACCGCCTGGCTGCCACTTTTTCACTGGAACTCAGTGACAGCTTGCGCAAGGCTATCCGCGATGGCATCCCGGTCTCTTTCACCACGGAAGTTGAACTGACCCGTTCACGCTGGTACTGGGTGGACGAAAAGGTGGTGCGCAGCGAATACCTGGTCAGGATTGCCTATAATGAGTGGACGCAGCAATATACCGTCACCATTAATAATGGCTTGCAACAAAACTTCGCCTCTCTCGACACTGCGCTGAACCTGGTGACACGCCCGAACCGCTGGCTGATTGCCGACAAATCACTGCTCTCCAGTGGTGCCAGCTATAACGTTGCCTTGCAATTGCGCATGGGTTTAAGCAAGATCCCCATGCATTTGCAGATACCCAGCTTCAACGACAGTCACTGGAGTCAGAAAACCGAGTGGAAGCGTTTTTCCTTCAAGGCTGAAGACAAGTGACAAGATTTTTGCGGTACGCACTGATCATCGGTGGTGCTCTGATGAGCATCCTGCTATTTTTCCTGACCACAGTACAGGAAAATTCTGCGCGTTTTGAGCGTTACTATGAATGGCTGCTGGACGCCAATGCCGTGGTTGCCCTGGCCTTGCTGGTATTGGTGCTGACCCTGGTATTACGCTTGTTCCGCCGTTACCGTGCGAAGGAGTTCGGTTCCAAACTGATGACCAGGCTAGTGGTCTTGTTTGCCCTCGTCGGTATTTTGCCGGGCAGCGTGATTTACCTGGTGTCGGTACAGTTTGTCTCGCGCTCCATCGAATCCTGGTTTGACGTCAAGGTTGAGTCCGCACTTGATTCTGGCAAAAACATGGGGCTGACTGCGCTTGACTTCTTGCTGGCGGATTTGCAATCCAAGGCCAATGACATGGCTTCGGAATTGTCTGATCCGTCTGAAAGCTCGATGTCCATTCATCTGTCGCGCCTGCGTGAACGCATGCAGATACAGGAAGCCACCATCGTCAATAGCAAGGGCCGCCTGATTGCTTCTGCCAATGATAATGTCGGTAGCCTGCTGCCAGAATTGCCGACACCAGACATGCTCAGGCAAGTCAAGCTGTCACGCTATTACGCTGCCAGGGATGAAAAACTGATACAGCCTGCAGGTGACGATGACCCTGCCACTGCAAGTTCCGCCAACAGCACAAGTACCACCGCTACGGCAAGTGCAGCCAATACTGCCAGCTCAGTCACAGAAACCCGTGGTGCCACGCGCCCGGCACTGGCACCTGAACCTGCCCGTATCCTGCGCTCACGCGTAGTAGTACCGCTACGTATGACGACAGGCTGGATTTCCCTGCAAAATGAAGCACTCTACCTGCAATTGATACAACCAGTGCCTGCCAATCTGGCCATGCATGCCGAAGCCCTAAGCAATGCCTCGCGTGAATACCAGGTGCGCTCGATAGGCCGGGTGAACCTGAAAAAGATGTACATCATCACGCTGACGCTGACGTTGTTGCTGGCAATTGTTGCCGCTATCACCAGCGCCTTCCTGATTTCTGGTGAACTGGCCAGACCCTTATTGTTACTGGCAGAAGGCACCAAGGCTGTGACCGAGGGTAATTTCTCACCCCGCCCTATCGTCACCAGCACCGATGAGCTGGGCAGTCTGACCAAGTCTTTCAACACCATGACCCGGCAATTGTTTGACGCCCGTGCCACAGTGGAAAAAAACCGCAATGAACTTGAAAACGCCAAGGCCTATCTGGAATCTGTGCTGGCGAATATGTCAGCTGGTGTGATGGTACTGGACCAGAATGGCAATCTGGTGACCTGTAATGAATCAGTAGAACGCATCTTGCAGCGCAGGCTGGAAAGCGAAATCAACAAACCGCTGGCTGACATTGATGGCATGCAGGCCTTTGCCTTTGCAATTTCCAAGGCCTTCTCAGAGCAGCATGCACAGTCAGCCGCCGGTGGCGAAAACGAGCGCGAACAACACTGGCAGCAGCAGATTGAAGTGCCACGTCCCAACAAGGGCAAGAAAGCTGCAGCACCTGCTGCACCCGGTGAAGTGGTGGTCGCTGAAGATGAACAAAGCATTACCCTGCTGGCCCGTGGTTCTCATTTGCCAGTGGCATCGGGCAGTGGCTATGTGGTGGTATTCGATGACATCAGTAACATCATTTCTGCCCAGCGTTCTATCGCCTGGGGTGAAGTGGCGCGCCGCCTTGCGCATGAAATCAAGAACCCGCTGACACCTATACAATTGTCAGCAGAGCGCCTGCAAATGAAATTGCAAGACAAGCTCAGCGAAACCGATGTCCTGATACTCAACAAGAGTACCACCACCATCGTCAACCAGGTGACCTCGATGAAGCGCATGGTAGATGATTTCCGTGACTATGCCCGCACGCCACCGGCAGTTCTCATGCCTTTGAATCTGGCTGGCCTGATTGATGAAGTGCTGCATTTATATATTGCTGGTGATGGCCGTGATGCCATCAGGCTGACCATGGCGGCGGATTTACCCAAGGTCATGGGGGACGCCACCCAGATGCGCCAGGTAATTCACAATCTTTTACAAAACGCCCAGGATGCAGTTGCCGACAATACCAACGCAGCTTTTGTACCGCATATTGATGTAATCACCGATGTAGTGCGCTACACTGGAACTGACCAGATCGCCCACTCTGCGGTACGCCTGTCAATTATCGACAACGGCCCGGGATTTTCCAGCAAAATCCTGGCACGTGCCTTTGAACCCTATGCCACGTCCAAACCACGTGGCACCGGTCTGGGGCTGGCGATGGTGAAGAAAATCATCGAGGAACATGGCGGTAGAATCGATATTCAAAATCGTAGCGATACAAACGGTGCAAAAGTAGCGATTTTGCTGTTAAAGTTAGCACCGGATTCAAATACGGCGTAAGTTCGCCGTACTTGCGGTAATGGTTACGCAGTAGTAGTTGTTCCGATATTCCCAAAAGAGGCATACGGATAAAGAGCTGAAGGGGCACTTTGAAATTGTCATTCAACACAAGCATATCGTTTTCACCAGCCAGTCTGGAGCAGACTATAGGCCAGCTTGAACATCGAACGGTAAGAAGCACCCAAAAAAACATAGAGGCGGTAATAGGGTAGATTTATGGCAAATATATTGGTCGTAGATGATGAAATGGGTATCCGTGAATTGTTGTCTGAAATTCTCGGTGATGAAGGTCATGTCGTTCAGCTTGCTGAAAATGCTCAGCAGGCACGTCTTGCCAGGCAAGAAGCCAGGCCGGATCTGGTCTTGCTCGACATCTGGATGCCGGACACGGACGGTGTTACCCTGTTAAAAGAATGGCAGCGTGACGGCTTGCTGACCATGCCCGTGATCATGATGTCAGGTCATGCCACGATAGATACAGCGGTCGAAGCGACCCGGATAGGTGCCTTGAATTTCCTGGAAAAACCCATCGCCCTGCAAAAATTGCTGAAAGCGGTACAGCAAGGCCTGACCCGCAGCACCGAGCCGACAAAACCGGCAGCCCCGGCCTTGCGCGTGATCAGCAATGACAACCCGGCAAGCGCAAATATGTCTGGCAGCTTTGGCAGTGCTGCTCCGGCGTATGAAGCCAGGCATTTTTCTGCTGCCCAGCCTGTCGCTGCTGCACCAAATAATCAATTTGCCAGCCTGTCATTTGACTTGCCGCTGCGTGAAGCCAGGGATGCATTCGAACGCATCTACTTCGAATACCACCTGAACCGCGAAGGCGGCAGCATGACCAGGGTGGCAGAGAAAACCGGCCTGGAACGTACCCATCTGTACCGCAAACTCAAGCAATTGGGCGTTGAGTCCATGAAATACGCCAAGCGTGGCGAATAAGTCTTAAGTTATCAGTAGCAGTGTGAACATCGCAAAAGCGCAATTACACCTGATACATGGCGCGAGTTACACCCAAAGGGAGGCAGCAATCGCAGCCTCCCTTGCCTGTTTACTTGACAACAGCGCGGCCACAGACAAGAACATCGTCATCCTCGAAGGCTTGCCAGATGGGCAAGATATTCTGCACCCCAGTGACCTATTGCACATCAGCCGCATTGCCCCCGGCTGCTTCTGTTGCATAGGCAACCTCAGCCTGCGCGTCACCCTGAACCGCGCCCTCAGGCAAAAACCAGCTAATATATACCTAGGCATCGCCAGCGATGCCCATTTAGATAAACTCCTGCTAACACTCCAGGACCCCACCTACTCCAACTTGCTTGAGATCAATAACAACACTAGCTTGTGAACCAATGTTAAGTCGCTAAAGTCCAGACGTTGCCATGCCGTAATACTTAGTAGCAGCATAGTAACGAGGTCGCAAGTGTCGTTGAGGAAGCGTAGCGAGCGGCGCTAGTTTGAACCGAGAAGCACAGCCGTACAATAGTACGGCGAGCATCACAGGCTCAAAATCGCGTCGCGCAGTAGCTTCATCAGCGGCAATTGCTTGAAATTCGCTGTCATTGCATCAATGTAAGCACCATGAACGGTAACCCGAGGAATTTCCTCCAGCCAGAAAGGATGCATAAAATGAACATCATTTACAACAGCGATCAATATAGCGTCATCGAATATGGCGCAGATACTGACCACGAAGCCCTGCGCTTTGGCGGCTATGAAATTACCGACAAGGCAGTACGCCGTGAATGGTTTATTGGCGGCCCGCTGGCCATCAATTTTCGTAAAGACGTGACTGAACTCATCGCCAGTGAACCCAGCATAGAAGAAATCGATGATTTCCTTGGCCAGTTTGATGGTTATATGGGTCAAAGCGTTTTACTGCACTAATCAAGCTAGCGCCGCATCTCAGCTCAGGCATTGCAAGCAACATGACAACAAGTATGGATAATGGCTCTGGCCCTTGTCTGTACTTGGTTTTTGCTTTGGAAAATTGCAGATAAACATTGCCGCACGCACGCCAGACACGAATCCCAGGCACCTCAGGCGCGATAAGACGCTGCCGCAATATGCCGCTCTCTATACAGAACATCATCTGGTTTTGATATCCTGAAAAGGGTGCAGTGATATCTTCAGCGTATCATTGCCATACTTTTATTCAAAATTACCCCCTTCAGGTTCAAGATCATGAGTACTCAACTACACGACTTTATCCGTGGCCTGCCCAAGGCAGAATTGCATTTGCATATAGAAGGTTCACTGGAACCTGAATTGATGTTTGCACTCGCCCAAAAAAACGGCGTGCAATTACCCTACGCCAGCGTGGAAGAAGTACGCGCAGCTTATGATTTTGCAGACTTGCAGTCTTTCCTGGATCTGTATTATGCCGGTGCTGCCGTGCTGCAAACCGAACAGGATTTTTTTGACCTGACGCATGCTTATATAGAGCGCGCCCTGGCTGACAATGTGCGCCATGTGGAATTGTTCTTTGATCCGCAAACCCATACTGCACGTGGCATAGACATCAACACTGTATTCGCCGGCATCGCCCGCGCCTTGCGCGAAGCGCGTGCCAGGCACGGGTTTTCTGGCGCAATGATCTTATG
Source organism: Undibacterium sp. Ji83W (assembly GCF_049340385.1). Taxonomy (NCBI): domain Bacteria; kingdom Pseudomonadati; phylum Pseudomonadota; class Betaproteobacteria; order Burkholderiales; family Oxalobacteraceae; genus Undibacterium; species Undibacterium sp. Ji83W. The sequence goes on from NZ_JBMPOZ010000004.1 coordinate 53,954, forward strand.
CTTCCTGCGTCACCTCAGTGAAGAAGATGCCATTGCCACGCTGGAAGCAGCCTTGCCCTTGCGTGATGCCTATGCCGACCTGTGGACAGGCGTGGGTCTGGATTCTGCCGAAGTCGGCAATCCGCCTGAAAAATTTGCCCATGTCTTCACGATAGCGCAAGCCATGGGTTTTCGTCTTGTCGCGCATGCTGGTGAAGAAGGCCCGCCTGCCTATATCCATAGCGCCCTCGATGTCTTGCAAGTCGAACGCATAGACCATGGCGTGCGCGCAGAAGAAGACCCAGCTTTGATGGCCAGGTTGCAGCAAAGCCGCATGCCGCTGACGGTATGCCCGCTGTCGAATTTAAAGCTGTGCGTGGTCAAGGATATGCGCGAACACAATCTGGCGCGCATGCTGCGTGCCGGTTTGTGCGTGACCATCAACTCAGATGACCCCGCTTATTTTGGCGGTTATATGAATGCGAATTACATCGCCACTGCCGATGCGCTGGAGTTGGGCAAGGAAGAATTAGTGCAACTGGCCCGCAATGCTTTTGAAGCATCTTTTGTGACAGATGAACAAAAGCAGGTCTGGCTCGATGAGCTGGACGTATACGCACAACAGAACTAAAGCACTAAGTAGCATCAAGCTGAAAACATTCCTGTCACGGTAGCAACCGGAGCAGGAATGCTGGACACATCTCGCTTTAATCCACACTCATCAATGCCTGGGCATCCGCCCCCGCCGCAATGCGCATGGGGCTGGATGCATCTGTCGCGGCATACCACACTGCCTCTGCCACATCGCTCGCATGGGTCAGCAGCAACGGCGATTCTGCCCATCCGGCAAACACGCCCTGCGCCAGCTCAGCATAAGCGGGTGGGATACTTGCCTGCATGCGTGGCCTGGCGTTGTCACCAAAGCGCGTCTCTGGCGCTCGCCCCGGCAATACCAGCTTCACACTCACATTGAATTGCTGCAGTTCCAGCGCCAGCGATTCGGTAAAGGCATTCACTGCCGCCTTGCTGGCGGTATACACAGCCAGCAGAGGCAAGGCTTTCAAGGTCACGCTGGACGTGACATTGATGATGATGCCCTGCTTGCGCTGCCTGAACTGCGGCAGCATCGCCTGTGTCATGGCGATAGTTCCCAAAGTATTGGTTTCAAAGACTTCTCTTGCCGTTGCCATATCTGTCCCTTCCAGCGCGCCCAGCATGCCTATACCAGCATTATTGACCAGCACATCGACCTCTCCTGCCGCCTCAACCGCTGCTCGTATGCTGTCTGCATTGCTGACATCCAGGGCCAGCAGGCGCAAGTGTGCTGAGCGTGGCAGCAGGTCTTCGCGTGGTGTACGCATGGTGGCGATGACTTTCCAGCCGCGCTCAAGAAAGTATTGTGCCGTTACCAGGCCGAAACCGGATGAGCATCCGGTGATGAGTACAGTTTTCATGATGATACCCGAAAGTGTTTTTTGGAAATCAGACTATAATCAGTCATAGATGGACTATCCATAATCAATAGTCCATCTTTCATTAGCATTAGTCCGGGAATTTCATGAGCACAGATCCTCTTGCGGAAGTAGTCAGCCTGCTCCAGCCGCAGGCCAGGTATTCAAAAGTCGTCAAGGCTGCGGGTTCCTGGCGGGTGCGCCGCAATGAATCGGGGCAAACCTTCTACTGCCTTATTCTCGAAGGCAGCAGCCGTCTGACAGCTACCGGGCAGGCCCCTGTCCTGCTGCAACAGGGTGACTTCGTGCTCATCCCCGCCACCCAGGGCTTTAGCATGTCCAGCATGGAAGCACTGGCCGAGGAAGATGCCGATACCGAACCAGTCGCCTTGCTGCATGGTGAATTCAGGCTGGGCAGGCAAAGCGGGCCGCCTGAAGTGATACTGCTGGTGGGACATTGCAGCTTTGCTTCGCCAGACGCTGCCTTGCTGGTGTCGCTGCTGCCGCAATTGCTGCATGTCCGTGGTGAACAGAGGTTGAGCACGCTGGTGCAACTGGTCAGTGAAGAATCACGTGCGCAGCGGCCTGCGCGGGAAGTCATACTCGCGCATCTGCTGGAAGTCTTGTTCATCGAAGCGCTGCGCTCAACAACAGGGAGTAATGCATCGCCCAGTCTGTTACGCGGACTGGCAGACGAAAGACTGGCGATCGCACTGCGCTCCATGCATGAAAATATCCAGCAGCCCTGGACAGTGGCGCAACTGGCCAGACAGGCGGCCCTGTCACGTTCGACTTTTTTCGAGCGCTTCAGCCGCACTGTGGGTATCGCCCCTATGGAATACCTGCAAACCTGGCGCATGGCAAAGGCCAAAAAAATGCTGGCACAGCAAGAAGCCAGCATCACGGAAATTGCAGAACATGTGGGTTATGGCTCCGCCAGCGCATTCAGTGTCGCCTTCACCCGCCACGTCGGTATGCCGCCCACACATTTCGCCAGGGAGTCGATGAAAACATTAGGTTGAAGCAGCGCCTAAGGTAACGCGCAGGTGACACTCAGATCACATTCTTTTCCAGCAAAGGCTGATTCAGTAGGACGCGCTGCGCAGATAGGGGAGACAGATCCAGGCTGCTGTAAGCACCATCCACCAGTAGCTCTGCAATACCGCGCCCAGTAGCGGGTGCATGTTGCATGCCATGGCCACTAAAGCCATTCGCCAGCATCAAATTAGTTAATTGCGGGTGAGCACCGATGACGGCATTCTGGTCAAACACATGGTATTCATAATAGCCTGCCCAGGCTCTTTGCATGCGCAGGGCTTCAAAAGCAGGAACGCGGTTCGCCATGATTTGCCAGACCGTATCGAACTGCTCGTAGTCTGCTTCCAGCGGCGCGTCATCGGGATCCTCTTCTGGTGGCAAGCCACATATCCACTGCTGGCCTTCTGGCCGCAACCATAAACCGGATGGATCAATGATGAGCGGGCAGGTCGGAGTCTGCGCCGGGCTGGATACCACAAACACTGTGCGCTTGCGGCCAACCACAGGCAAATCAAAACCTGTACCCGCCAATAAGGGCCGCGCCCAGGCACCGGCTGCATTGACGGCGACATCACACTGGATGACCGTGCCATCCTGCAAGCGTACGCCCGTTACTTTGCCCTTGTCGTGTTCAAAGCCTTGCGCATCAGCCTGCAGGTAACTGGCACCCAGGCTGCGTGCCTTGCGGCGAAATGCCATCAGCAAGGCATAGCCATCAAACCAGCCTTCACCGCTGAGACCCAGTGAACCCAGTGCCAGGTCATCGACGTTCAGCCAGGGGAATTTTTGCTTCAGTCCATGTTGATCAAGCAGGGCGACATCAACATTTTCATGCTTTTGTATCTCATGATTTTCACGCAAAGTGGCCGCGCCACCATCGCTGGCAAGATACAGGTAACCATGTTCGCTGAGACCGAGTTCCGGCAACTCACCATCAACTGCCAGATGCTGATGCAAGTCACGCAGGAAGGCGATACCAAATTGTGACATCTGTATATTCAGCGGCGTGCTGAATTGCTGGCGTATCGAACTTGCAGACAGGGCAGACGAGGCATGGGTATAGCTGGGGTCACGTTCCAGTACGGTGATCCTGCCCTGGAAGCGTGGATGCACTGCCAGAAAATAAGCCACTGCGCTACCGATGACGCCACCACCAACGATCACTATATGTCTGTTATCCATTGCCACCCTTATGCACTCTAAAATCTTAAACCAAACCTGCGCCGGTAATCCTTGGGCGTTACTTGCGCCCATTGCTTGAAGATTTTACTGAAGCTCGATACATCTTCATAACCGCAACGCGCCGTAATATCTTCGAGAGACAAACGGGTGGTTTCCAGCAGGGCCTTGGCGCGCTCTACCCTTAATTGTTGCACATAGTGGATGGGACTGAGTTTCATGGATTCCTGGAAGCGCCTGAGCAGGGTGCGCTGGCTGACGTTGCAATAGCTAGCCAGGTCGGCCATGGCCCAATGTTGATCCAGGCGCTTGTTCAGCCAGCGCCGCGCACGTTCAATGACTGCATGGCCCTGGTCCTGCATGATGGCCTTGGCGACATAAGGAGCCTGGCTATTTCTATTCGCGTCGACCACCAGTATCTTGGCCGTCATCTGGCGCAGCTCTTCCCCCGCAAAATGGCCCACCAGCCATAGCGACAAATCAATATACGAAGTTACGCCACCAGACGACACCAGTTGGCCATCCTGCACAATCAACTCTTCCGCTTCCAGTAAAACCTGCGGGAATTTCTTGCGGAAGTAAGCACTGAGCCACCAGCTGGTCGTAGCGCGGCGGCCATCGAGCTTGCCTGTCCGTGCCAGCAGGCTGGTGCTGGAACAGCTGGAAATCAGCAGGCTGTCATCCCGCAGATAAGTTTCCATCAGCGCTTGCTCTGGTGCCAGTGCATCCAGCAGGCCATCAAGCTGGCTGCTGTCTCTATGATCTATGCCCGGCACCATGAGGGCATCCAGCTTCTGCTTATGAATTTGTGCGTATATATCGCGCGCCTGGAAATGCAGGCCATCTACTTCTTGCAGTATGTCGCCACGGGCGCTGACCCAGAATGCTTCGAAATGCACAGGCTTGGCACCAGCCGGGCGTATGCCTGCCAGGGTATTGGCAATGGTAAATACATCCAGCGGCATCACCGCCCCGCTGCGCAGGCAGCCAGGATAGACCAGCACGCCTATGCGGACAATCCCATCCTTTGTTGTCTTCATCGTCATTTGGTTACCCGGTCCAATTTGCCCCGCCTGTCCAATAAACACCTTTTTCTGTCGATTCAGCCAATGGTACTGTTTTTCTACAAGACGCACAATGGGGTCTCTTACAAGCAATCACACAAGGAGTACGACATGCCCTACGTTCAAATCAATACGATTAAAGGAATGCTGAACACTGACCAAAAACAGCGCCTGCTGGAAAAAATTGCTGATGTCCTGGTGGAAATTGAAGGCGGCGGTAACCCGGAATTCAAGAAATCTGTCTGGATCAATATTCAGGAAAGCGAGGCAGAAGGTTGGTCCATGAGCGGCTTGCGCCCTTCGACCCAGCAAATCGCGCAATTTGTGGCGGTCAGAGATACCCGCAGCAGTCCACAAAATACGGAGGTCGCACCATGATGAATTACCCTGCCCTGCCCAGCTTTGTACTGGCCCTGCTAGCGCTCTTCCTGAAAGCCAGCTTATTAAGCGGCGTGCAGATCATCAGCCGCGTACGCAGCCGTCGCTATCTCTTGCCTGAAGATGCGGGCATGGTTGGCCTGCGCCCGGTGGAGTCTGAGGCGGAACTGGTACAACGCTGTGCCCGCGTCTGGCGCAATGATGTAGAAAACCTGCCACTCTTCCTGGCACTCGCGCTGAGCTACGCCTTGCTCGGTGGCGACCCATCCAGCGCCAACTGGCTGTTTGGCAGCTATGTGCTGATACGCTATTTGCATACCATCGTCTACCTGCGTGGCTTGCAACCCTGGCGGGCAATGTTGTACTTGTCTGGCATGCTGGTGTGCTGGATGATCGCTATCGGGATACTTCAGCAAATGCACCTGTAAAGCAGTATGCTGCTGTCTTTCATTAGTGGTTTTTTTGGGGAGGGAGCACATGGCTTTCATCGGTCCGGATGTCACACTCGACAAGCCCGCGTATATCCACGACACGGCGCAGCTGTATGGCAAGATCAGCGTGGGGCAACATGCCTCGATCTGGATGAATGTGGTGGCAAGGGCGGAGCATAAGGAAATCATCATCGGCGCTTACACCAATATCCAGGATTTTGTCATGCTGCATATAGGTGACCAGACCCCGACCATCATAGGCAGCCATTGCTCCATCACCCATCACTGCACCATCCATGGTTGCACCATAGGGAATAACTGCCTGATAGGCATCAATTCCACCATCATGGATGGCTGCGTGATCGGCAATAATTGTATTATTGCCGGGCATACTTTCCTCAAGGAAGGCACTATCATCCCTGACAATTCCATCGTCATGGGTACGCCAGGTAAAGTCATACGCACGCAAAACAATTATGTGCGCAACCGCCTGAATGCCTATATGTATTACAAAAATGGCCTGGCCTATGCACGCGGTGAGTACAGGGAATGGGCAAGGGAAGAATTTCCGGCAGAAATCATGGCAGAAATTGCCATATTGAATGCCCAGCTTGCTGCAGGGGAATGACAATTTAAGTTAAAAACGGGCAACAAATTCAGTATAGCTGGCGCTTGGGATTGACATGCCCACGGCAAATATACACACTGAAACTTCTGGCGCATCATGAACCTCAAGATGCGCTATTTCAGTTTGAATCGAAAGGGCAGCCGTGGCGAATACCCTGAGCAAATTCTTTAACCGTCTGTTCGGTGCAGAACAGGCAGCGCCTGTGATCAGCCCGGCCAAACCTGCGCCTGAGCCAGTAGCTGCGCCCAAAGCGCCTGAACCAATAGCGACGATCAAACCCGAGCCCGTGGTCATTGTGCCCCAGGCTGAACCAGCCCCCGTGCCAGAAGTATCCACAGCCAACACAGTCAGTGCAGAAAAACTCGTCGCCTGGAAACCTGCCCTGCCTGTCGACAGCCTGTTCTTTGACTGGGTCATGGGCTACCCCGGTGAGGGTGGCAGTATTGAAACAGAACAAATTGTCATGCAGGCACTGTACAAATTGCTGGCGTCTGACCTGAATGATGCCGTCATCGTGCCGCGCGTACCCAGTGTCATCCCGCAATTGCTGAACAGCCTGCGCAACAAAACCATTTCTGCCGGTGAATTGTCGCGCCAGATCGTCAAGGACGTGGTGCTGGTAGGCGAAGTCATCAATACCGTCAACAGCGCCCTGTACAACCCGGCGGACCGCATCAACAGCCTGGAAAAAGCTGTCATGGTCCTGGGTGAAGAAGGCTTGCGGCTGGTGATCGCCAAGGTCGCTTTCCGCCCCATCATCAACCTCAATGCCGGGCAATTTACGCGTCGTGCCGCGCCCCATATCTGGGGTCAGTCAGAAAAATGTGCGGTCGCCTGCCATACGCTGGCCCGTGATATTGATCCCTTCCATGCATTTTTGACTGGCTTGATGAAAAATGTCGGTCTCATCATCGCTTTCCGTTTGCTGGATCAGACTTGTGAGCATGGCAAGTTCAAATATTCACCCGCCTTCCAGCCTATCTTCTCGTCCGTCGCAGCGACCCTGTCGTACCGCATTGCCCAGCGCTGGGAATTCCCTGAGCATGTGATCCTGGCGCTACAACAACAGGCAGGTGGTCGCAAAGCCATAGAATGGAGTCCGCTAGGTCATTTGCTGCATACCGCCGACCTGATCGCTAAAATGCGTTTGCTGGTCAACCATGGACAATTGAATAGCACGGACAAAAAACTCAGGGTAGGTCTGAACCCGGCTGAAATCAGTTGCTTTGATCACTTGAATGAAATCCAGTTATATGACACGACCGGGGTGCAACAGCATCCTGAAGCACAAACTTAGGGAACCTCTGATTAAGTTACTGCGCGACGCTATTTTGGGCCTGCGATGCTCGCCGTACTATCGTACGACTGCGCTTCCAGGGTTTCAATTCGCCAAACTAACGCCGCTCGCTACACTTAATCAGAACTTCCTTATTGAGTCTCGGTTGAGTGTGGGACAATAGTGGTTACGGCGTATATTGCCCAACCCACTAAAGAAAACTCACCATGAATATCCCCGGACTTGGGCCAGTAGAAAAAGATGAAGAAAATGGCTGGTACATCAGCGAACCCATACTCATCCCCGCCTTGCAAGAACAAGAATATGAATTCCTGCTGGAAGGCTATGACGAAGCTGACGATGCCAGCAAAGCTGATTTTCACAATGCCATCGCCAACTTCATCAAACTCGACCCGGCAGTTCTGAGCAAAGCCGAAGCCGATATCTTTGCCTATTACCAGGACGTAGCAAACTACCGCAAATCTGAAAAACTGGATGTGGTGCACATCGCCCAGCCAGCCGACGTCTGGCAACACATACAGTATGGCTATGAAGCACTGGTGTCACAGCGCCCTACCGGCGACAAGACCGTCTATGTTTCAGTTGAATGTGATTGCGACTGGGATGAGGAAAATGGCTTGCAACTGGTTTTCCGCAATGGCACAGAAATCAGCAAGCTCGGCCCTTTTGATGATTACCTCAGTAATGCCGATGCCTTTGGCGAAGCCAGCCTCGATAAAGTGGTTTATCAAAGCCGGGGCTGATGACAGCAAGTATAGAAATCAAGCCCAAAAATGGAGATCAAACCATAAGCTGGGCTGATTTTGCCGAAGCCGATGAATTATCCCAATTGATCTGGGATGGTTTGTCGGAGGCAGATGGCGCATGGCATTACATGAACTTCACATCTGACATGTCCATCTGGGAGTCAAGGCATGATGGCAGTGCCATCACCATGTACTACCAGGGCGAACGCCTGACAGAATTGCTGGTTACTCCCGGCCTGGCATACGACTATCTCCTGCCTCTTGTCTTGCGCTTCAAGTTGATTGCCAATATTACTTAGCGCTCTATCATTTTTTTACTAGAACTCATTTCATAAATAGGGATGAGTGCGAACAAGATGATTTGGGATGCAGTGCAAGGCGTGACGCGAAGCTAAGGCTGGTGCCTTAGCGAGGGGCACAACGCAGCAATGCGCCCAAATCGTCAGTTCCCGGAGGGTTTGCCTCATAACGCGCGCTGGACTGCGTTGGACTCGTTATCAATAGCACCGCTATTGACAGCCTCGTCCGCCTTGCCAGCCCCCGTTATGAGGCAAACGCATCTCACCCCTATTTATGAAATGAGTTCTACGTATTTTTCTCTGCAATTGTATGATCCCGTAGATCAGGGCCTCTGCTGTCGGCGGGCAACCGGGGATATACACATCAACGGGCACGATGCGGTCACAGCCACGCACCACTGAATACGAGTAGTGATAATAGCCCCCACCATTCGCGCATGAGCCCATGGAAATGACGTAGCGCGGCTCTGCCATCTGGTCATAAATGCGGCGCAAGGCAGGAGCCATCTTGTTGGTGAGCGTACCGGCGACGATCATCAGGTCAGCCTGCCTGGGGCTGGCGCGCGGTATCATGCCAAATCTCTCCATGTCATAGCGCGATGCAGCTGCCTGTATCATTTCCACGGCACAGCAAGCCAGGCCAAAGGTCAGATACCAGAGGCTATTTGTCTGTATCAGCCTGCTCACATCATCCAGACGCATCAGCAAAACATTGTCCTCTTTAAGGACTTCCAGCTCTTCCATCTTGACTCCCTGTATTGGCAACAAGGCTAGTCTAGACACAGTAGTTAAAGCTTACTTGTACCCGTACGACGAATTTGTACCGACACGTCATCCCTTTGAAAAAAAATCAGGCCAGCCGTGGATAGGTAAACAAGAGGAAGTGGCATAGATTAAAAGCAGCATGCGTAATTATTACCCATTCCAGCCTGCGGGTCTGGTGATAGACAATCGCATAGCCCAGCCCGGCAACTGCCGCTAGGGCCGCATACTGCATACCACCACCAAGATGTGCGAGACCAAACAGCACTGCTGACACCACAATCGCCAGATAACCAAAGACTGGCTTGTTACCAAGGCGGTAGATCGCGTCCTGTATCAGTCCACGGAAAAAAGCTTCTTCCGCCACACAAGTCAAAAACAGGTTTATGGCCAGGAAGAACAAAGTCGCTTCTGGTAATTTTGGGGAGAAACTGAAGAAATGCGTGGCCAGACCTAGGACAATCAAGACTGCAATAGTCAGCAAGGCAGGCAGGGCAATACGCTTGCCATCGACCAGGAATTGCTTGAAGCTGCTGGCGCGTGCGCAAAACAGGCTCAGCAACAAATAACCCGCCATCCCCTTATCGAAATTGGCATACAGGGTAAAAGGAATCGCGTCATCGCTGAACCTGACTTTGTCCAGCAACAGGATATTGTGAAAACCTGGCGCCTTATGCATGGCCAGCACCAGAGCCACCACCAGCGCCAGGACACCGGCCAGTATGCGCAGGGAAAGTGGCAGTGTATTCCTGACACTTGCCCACAGTAAAAGTGCCAGTACCAATAGCACTACAGCTGCCACTGGCGTGATAAGGCCGCTAACCAGGGCGGAGACGCCGGCAAGCACGGCGAGCAGGTGACCAGGCACCAGACTTTTGAGTGGTCCGGGTACAGTCATTTTGGGCAGCCATGCAGCCACGATGGCTGCGTACAAGAAAATATAAGGCAGTATCTGGAGGAATTGCAGCTCAGGCACAGTCGTCATGGGGAAATTATCCTGTCGGGCGGTTGTTTGCTTTTTGCAAGTCCGCCAAGGATAGATAATTTTATAAAAATGTCAATATTTATCCCTGGCCTTGCAACACACATTTGCCCAGCCTGATTTCCGCATCAGTTACGCATGCTAAAACTTGCCCCGCAAGCAATCGCCACCCTGTTCCACGCATTCATGAGGCCGATGACAAAGGCCAGATCAACCAGTTCTTTTTCCATGAAATGTTTAGGCAATTCTTGTTGCAGCTCTTCATCAACATGCTTGCCAGCTATGCCAGTCAATGCTTCACTCCAGGCCAGTGCTGCCCTTTCGCGCTCGCTAAAGCCAGGCGCTTCGCGCCAGCACACCAGGCTATTGAGGCGCTGGAATTTCTCGCCATGTTCCAGCAAGTCATGCGCATGTTTGTCTACGCAAAATGCACAGCCATTGATTTGCGAGACCCGCAAGAACACCAGGTCGATAAGGGATTTGCCTAGGCTGCTGGCATCCAGCACCGTGTTCACGCCCGCAAGAGCTTGATAAGCTGCAGGTGCCAGGCCAGGGAAATTGAGTTTGAGTGTCATGATAATTTTCCAGTTTTTGAATGAGTCAGCGAAATTGCTTTCTTCATCTATAAGACGCTGGAGGAAATCGGTTTGTGACAGACGGCTTGAATAATTTCTTAAATATTTTGCGATGGCAAAGTCATGCCCTGATAAGCCTGCAATTTATCTGGATTGCGTATGGTGTACAGATCAAGAATTTTTTCACCATCGCTGACGATGGAGATAGTTGCATCAAGTTTGCCGTCTATAAAGCGCAGCAGGCCAGGTTCACCATTGATACTGACTTCAACAAACTGCATGCGCTGCGGATAAGTTCTGGCGACGACATGGTAGAGGCGGGCTATGCGTGCTGCGCCATGCAGGATGCGGTTGACAGAGGCAATCTTACCGCCGCCATCGCCTATCATTTGCGCATCGTCGGCAAACAAGGCACTGAGTTCTTTTAAATTGCCGCTTTGTGCCGCCAGACTAAAACGCTGCAGCAGTTGTCTGTGATGATCACGGCTGACCGCAAAGCGCGGCTTTTCTTGCAGCACCCTTTCTTTTGCACGGTGTACCAATTGGCGGCAAGCTGCTGCCGTCTTGCCCAGCATGCCTGCAACTTCAGGGTAATCCACATCGAAAACCTGGTGCAAAAGAAAGGCGGCGCGTTCTTCTGCGGACAAACGTTCCAGCATGGTCAAGAATGCCAGCGAGACATCACTGCTGAATTCAGCCATCAGTTCTGGCGTCTGGCTATCGACTTCTATCATGGGCTCGGGCAACCACGGGCCAGTATAGTTTTCGCGCTCGCGCTTGAGTACCCGCAATCTATCGATGCAAAGACGGCTGATGACCGTCACCAGCCAGGCCTGGGGTTCACGGATTTGCAATAACTCTTCATCCGTTAGCGCGTGCCAGCGCAGATAGGTGTTTTGCACCAGGTCTTCGGCCTCAGCCCGGGACGCCAGCATGCGGTAGGCAATGCCAAACAGGCGGGGTCTATGGTCAGTAAAGCTTTGCAGGCGGTTCATCATGGTGGCGTCCGGTATGTTCATGATGATAAGACGAAACAGCATCGCTGTTTGTGACAGCGGATAGAAAAAAACCGCAGATTTTTTCTATCTGCGGTTTTTTTCAACTTAAGTAACTCAGAATCTGTGGCGTATGCCAGCAATAACGCTGGTGGCACGGTCTGCCGTACTGATCTTGTCACTCATCAGCACTGCATACACATCTGTACGCTTGGACAGGTTGTAGTCATAACCAGCCGACAGGGTATCGCGCTTGTATTCTGTGTTGGCGGTCAGCGTGCCATTACGTTTGGTATTCGCGTAAGCCAGCAAGATGTCGCCGCCACCCGCCGGGATCTTGGCGCCCAGGCTATAAATCTTGTCATCCATCTGCTTGCCTGCCGCCGTGTCATTTTTACTGGATGTATAAGTGGCATACAACTTGGCGGCTGTCAGGTCATAGCTGGCACCGACGAAGTAAGCTGTCTGGCTATTGATCGAGGCAAAATTCACGGGCGCGGATGTGGCATCTACGATTGCCGAACCGCCGAGGGGATTTGACACCTGGACTTTTTGATAAAAGGCACTCAGGGCCAGCGGGCCATTGAAGTACAAGGCATTCAGGCCTATGTTGCGCGTGCCTGTGTCACCAGCTTTTTCACCAAACTGGTAATGCATATTGGCACTGAAACCTGAGAAATTGGGTGTGCTGTAAATGATTTCATTGCTCCAGCCAGAATCACCAGCGGCAGAATTGGCCCAGGTGCGCGAAGCAAAGCCACCGGATGGGACATACCAGTGCAGCACCAAAGGTGATACGTCGAAAGAATCACCAAAGGGATTGAAAATCACGACGGGCAAGAAGCTGGGTGCCAGGTCACGCCCCAGAGAAACGCGGCCAAAGCTGCCAGACAAGGCAACATTGGCATCACGAGAAAACAAGGTATCACCACCAAAGCGGCCAGACTCACCAGTATCAGGACGCAGGAAGGCCGTGAGCGCAAATTCTGCCTTGAGGCCACCACCAAGGTCTTCTACCCCTTTGAAACCAAACCAGGACGTGGTCATGCCACCGGGTGTGATGGCAGCCGTGCTGGCCTTGTCGCCACTCATTTTGACTGAGCCCACCGACAAATCCACCAGGCCTTGCACGGTGACACTGGATTGCGCCAGCGCACTGCCGGCACACAAACAAGAAGCGACTGCCAAAACCATGAATTTCATCTGCATTTTCATCTTTTTTTCCTTCTCTCAGGTTTAACAACGATTTTTTTCAGCGTGGTGGCAAATCAAACTTTGTCAGCTCAATCAAGGGCAGGCAGGACTTGGATACATCCGGCCAGTCAACAGGCGCTGGATTTATTTAGCTAGCTGCATTTACTTAACGACATAGGGATGTACTTGTTTCCAGTGTTCTGCGATATCGATGCGGCGGCAGACCCAGACCTTGTCATGCGACTGCACATAATCCAGAAAGCGCTGGAAGGCACGGAAACGCCCGGGCCGCCCCAGCAAGCGGCAATGCATGCCTATGGATAGCATTTTTGGTGCATTGTCACCCTCAGGATCACCTTCGGCATACAAGAGGTCGAAACTGTCTTTCAGGTAATCATAGAAATGCTCACCTGTATTAAAACCCTGGGGCGTGGCGAAGCGCATGTCATTGCTGTCCAGGGTATAGGGCACGACCAGATGTGGATGCTGCTGACCATCGCTGGTCGTCACTTGCGTCCAGAACGGCAGATCATCGCCATAGTAATCAGCATCATAGGCAAAGCCGCCATGCTCCACCACCAGCTTGCGGGTATTCGGTGAATCACGCCCGGTGTACCAGCCCAGCGGCGCTTTGCCAGTCAGCTCGCGCATGATTTGCACGGCTTGTTGCATGTGTTCGCGCTCTATGGTTTCGTCCAGTCCTTGATAATGTATCCAGCGCAAGCCGTGACAGGCAATTTCATGACCCAGCTCGCCAAAAGCCTGGGTAAGCTCGGGATGGCGCTGCAAGGCCATGGCGACACCAAACACTGTCAGCGGCAACTGGCGCTTTTCAAATTCACGCAAGATGCGCCAGACACCAGCGCGGGAACCATACTCGTAAATGGATTCCATCGACATATGGCGCGCTTCATAAGCTGCTGCACCAACGATCTCGGATAAAAACTGCTCGGACGCACGGTCGCCATGCAGCACACAATTTTCGCCGCCCTCTTCATAATTCAGGACAAATTGCAGAGCTATCCTGGCCTGGCCTGGCCATTGTGCATGCGGGACATGGCGGCCATAGCCTATAAGGTCGCGAGGATACTCACTGGATTGCTTATTCGGCTGCTTGCTGGACTGCGTCATACTTTTTATTCTCCGGAGTACATACTGCTCAGGGCAGGCTAATGTCCTGACTTTTAAGGTCCTGGCTTTATTTGTTTTTGCTGAAGCTGCTTTTTCTGCTGGTGAATGCAAGTGACGTGCCATCTTTGCATTTCATCCAATCATTTTTAAATCCGTTTTTAAATCCGTTTACGATTGTCAGCATTTTTTCAGCGATACATATACTGTTTTTAGTATATGTTCTATTAAGAGGCAAATAAGCAACAGCGTTTTCTTAGCTTAAAAACCTGGAACCAAGCAAGTAAATGCTGTGTAAGTACCCTGTAACAAAGGCAACCGTATTACCTTCGCGGCGACAAGCGCAGCAGGCTTGTTACAATGCAGCCCATGCGCCTGCAATCCATAGACCAATTCCTCATCCAGCCACCTCAACCCAAAAACCTGACGGGTTTTCGTCGTTTTTTACTGGAGTTCTGGTATTTCGGCATCAAGGAGGTGCGCTCCTGCCTGTTCGTCGGCCTGTTTTTTGCGTCGATACTCATCGTGCCCAAGGCTGGCTTGTTTGGCTTGCCGCGTTACGATGTGCTGTTTTTGATTGCGCTGCTGATACAGGGCGGCATGGTCTGGAGCAAGCTGGAAACCATGGATGAACTGAAAGCCGTGACCCTGTTCCACATCGTGGGTTTTGCGCTGGAAGTGTTCAAGGTGTCGGGCCAGATACAAAGCTGGGCTTATCCTGAATTTGGTTACACCAAGCTATGGGGCGTGCCGCTGTTCAGCGGTTTCATGTATGCCAGCATAGGCAGTTATATCATCCAGGCCTGGCGCTTGTTTGATTTGCGCATACGCCATCATCCGCCTTACTGGATGGCTGGCCTGATAGGCATACTGATCTACCTGAATTTTTTTACTCACCATTATATTGGTGACTATCGCTGGTATCTGGCTGCTTGTGCACTGGGCTTGTATGCGCGTTCGTCAGTGGTGTTTCGCCCGCTGGATCGTGACCGCAGCATGCCTCTGCTACTGTCCTTCGTGTTGATCGGTTTCTTTATCTGGCTGGCAGAAAATATGGGGACCTTCTTTGGTATCTGGCGTTACCCCAACCAACTGGGTGCCTGGTCTACCGTGCATGTGGGCAAATGGAGTTCATGGTCTTTGCTGGTCATCATGACCTTTACCATTGTTGCCCATCTCAAGCATATCAAGCGACATATTCATATCGCGGAATAAATCACCGAGCTGATTTCTAAAGTTTCCAGGCAAAAAAATAGCCCGCTATTAGCGGGCTTAAATCCAAACCTTAGGAGGTGTTGGAGGAGACAGATACTACTTTAATGCGGTGCAGCATATCTGTATGCTTTATTATCCATATATCAGGTATACACATTTAGAATATCTCTCAATACATGAATACCACTTAGCTTTATCATGGCTTATTTGTAGCTTATTTATTGATTTTTTACTGAAAAACATGCATACCAGTAAGATTCAGACTACTTCTAGAGTAGTTATTCAAACTTCCTCCAGGAGTTTCGCCATGATGAAATCGTCTATATATTCCTGCTCATCGCTACGTTTGTAGAATTGACGTAATCTGCCTTCAATCTCAAAGCCCAGGCGCTGGTAAAAAGCCAGGCCCCTGCTATTGTCAGCTTCCACAATTAATTCCACCCGCCTTACTCCCATAGCCTCCAGCGTCTGTATCGCCTCAGCCAGCATGGCCTGGGCTACGCCTTTACCCTGAAAATGCGGTGCTACTGCCAGTGTCCCAAGCTGAGCAACATGAGCAGCACGACCGGGGTAGCGACTGATTCTGTAAAATCCGGCAATTTCTTCCTGGCTAAGATGGACAAAGAATGCTTTGCTTCTCAGCAACTCATCAAAAATGAGTGAAAACTGCTCCAGTGGCATGGGGTCATAACCAAGAAAACGAACCACTGTTTCGTCCATATAGATGGCATACACAGAATGTAGATCATCCCGATTTGCTAGTCTTTGCATGAAAGTCCTATTTATTTTTACAGCACAATTCCAAGGAAATTATCACAATATACACTCAATAGTGATATGTCGATTTGGGTGCTGCACAGAAAAAGCAAGTCGGGGAATATAGGGAATGGCAAAAAAAAACCCGCAAACTTTGCGGGTTTAAATCCAAACCTTAGGAGGTGTTGGAGGAGACAGGTACAACTATATCGCAGCGCAACAAATTTACCAAGATCTATTTATGCATATCAATCATTCATAAATCACATATCAGGATATATGAAATATTTCCATGTGGAATAGAAAAAATCATGAAATTGACGAATGCAGGGCGAAGAATTAAAAAAGCAAAAAAAAACCCGCGACCTTGCGGTTGCGGGTTAAATCCAAACCTTAGGAGGTGTTGGAGGAGACAGGTACTACTTTATCGCACTGCAGCAAATAAGTCTTCTTTATTTTTGACATAATCGTTATCACTGTTTTAGATATCTCTCGCCTTATCCATGGTTTTCACACATGTCTGCCTGGCTGTAACCCTGAGTTTGGCATCACCATAGCCAGGACATGTAATTTACATAATTATTGTAACCAGGTAGCTCATTACTCCAGCCTATAATGCCAATAATGAAATTTTTCTTATCAAAAAGATTTTCTATCTCCCTGGCTGACTACACTTAACTCTATACATGTCATTTCTACGCCCGCACTTCCTGCTCAAACAATCCGGCAAACCTCTTTTCTATATTAGCCTGGCGCTCGCCTTTTCCTGCGTGGCGACCATGGCTAGTGCGGCAGATCTGGGTGCTCGCAATCTTGGCTTTGAAGAATGGCAGGCTGGTCAAAGTCTGCCGTCTGGCTGGAAGATGTTGATGGAAGCACATACCGTCAGCGCGGACTGTGAGCTGGCGAAAGAGGGCAAATGTTCAGTCAAGATTGAAAGTAACGAAAAAACTCCTAAAGGGGCAATGACCGTCATTGGACAAACCCTGGTCGCCAGCACGATAGGTGGCCATCCTTTGCGCTTGTCTGGCTGGATCAAAACCAGGGATGTCAACAAAGGCCGCGCCGAACTCTTGTTTCAGGTCGATGGCAAATTAAAGAAAGCCGTAGCAGAGGCAATGCTGACCAAGCGTGGCCCTACCGGCAGCAAGGACTGGCAACGCTTTGAGATTAAAGTGCCGGTGGCAGCAAATGCCGCCTTGGTACACTTTGGTGTAGGCCTGGTGGGTGAAGGCACTGCCTGGTTTGATGATATAAAACTGGAGGTCGATGAAAGTATTGTGGTACCTGATATCGCGGAAATAAAAAAGCCAGCACGTCCACAACAATCCATGCAATTGCTGGACGACCAGAGCCTTGCTTTGCCTGCCGGACTCATCCCAACCATACAAGCTGCATGGCAAACAGGCATACAAAAAAACGCCCACAGCCTGCGCTCACTTTTTAGTGATGACTTCAGTGACCTGCAATTCCTGAAGCCCTTGCTGAAAGACAAGCGCATCGTGCAACTTGGTGAAAGCGCCCATGGAGTTGCAGAATTCAACTGGATGAAAACCCGCTTGATTAAATTCTTGCATCAGGAAATGGGATTTGAACTCATCGCCATGGAAGCATCAATGACTGCGGCCGATGCGGCCAATGCCAATCTCGATAAAACTTCTGGCCTTGAAGCCATGCTCAGCAGCCAGTTTGGCACTCTCGCCACCGATGAAACCCTGGACTTGTTCAATTACCTGAAGCAGGGAGCAGCAGGCAAACCCCGCCTGATACTTGCCGGATTTGATAATCAGGATAGTGGTTATCTGGGGCATCAAAACATCATCGCCAGGTTCAAGTCCATCCTATCAGTGGTAGATCCCGAGCTAGCGGGGCAAGTAGATGGCATTGAAGAAAAATTGAATGCCCTGCTCAACAAGCAAATACCGGTGACTGCAGCAAGTGATTTGCCTGGGCACTATGAACTCATCGCCGATACGCTGCTCAGGAACCGCACAACACTGGCGAAGCAGTTTCCAGCATACATGGTAGATATGACGATACAGGAAGCACGCTCAAGAGTGACGTTCAGCCAGCAACTGGCTTTCTCGCCCATGAGCAATGAATCCACAGAGATGCGCGACCAGCGCATGGCAGAGAACCTGAACTTCCTGGCCGACACTGTCTATCCGAAAAAGAAAATCATCGTCTGGGCACATAATTTTCATATAGCCAATGACTGGACCGACAAAACACATGCAAAAACCATGGGCGTATGGATGGCAGAAAAACGCCGCAAAGAAATATACACCATAGGTCTGTACATGGGCCGCGGTGTTCTGGGCAACTATGGCAAGGAAAGTTACGCTGAAATTGCAACACCACCAGCAGGCAGCATGGAAAGCATACTGGCAAATGGCCGTTTGAAAATGAGCTTTGTGGATTTTTCACTAGCCAAACCAGATGCCAGTAACAGCTGGATGTTCACGCCTGGTCATGCACGCTATTGGGGTATGACACCAGAGGGGATTACTCCAGCCAAAGCCTATGATGCTGTCATCTATATCGACAGAGTTACTCCCTCAGAGTATCCGAAGTAGGCAGATACGGCCCCTGGATAAGCGCTATAAAACATCTGCACTGACGCCCACCTGCATGTTCCTCAGGTGTTTAAGTGACACGCTGAAAAATGCGAGGGAGCCACTTCCCTGAGCAAGGGCTGCTCTGTCACACATCTCGGCATGGCATGCGGGCAGCGTGGATGAAAATGACAGCCAGTCGGCGGATTAAGCGGTGAAGGAATTTCGCCTTTGATAGCGACATATTCCATCTTGCGCACTTCCAGCCTGGGGGCAGATGCCAGCAAGGCTTGCGTGTAGGGATGGTTAGGCCGTTCAAAAATTTCTGTCGTCGCGGCGGATTCAACCACGCGGCCCAGGTACATGATGAGTACGCGGTCAGACACATGCCTGACGACGCCAAGGTCATGGCTGATGAACAGATAAGTCAGGTTCAATTCATCACGCAACTGGATGAATAAGTTCAAAACCTGCGCCTGTATCGACACATCCAGCGCCGCTAAAGCTTCATCGCACACCAGCAATTCAGGCTTGACGGCCAGTGCCCTGGCGATGCCTACGCGGGCACGCTGACCGCCAGAAAACTGATGCGAAAAACGCTTCAGCACCGCCGGGTCCAGCCCCACTTTTTGCAGCAGGTGTTCTACATATTCCTGCTGTTCTGCCGCCTTGATGATGCCATGCACAACCGGTGCTTCACCCACGATATCTTGCACGCGCAGGCGCGGATTCAGCGAGGCATACGGGTCCTGGAATATCATTTGTACGGCCAGCTGCATTTGCTTGCGTTTGGCCTGGTCCATGTCTGCCAGGTTTTCACCACGCCACCAGCGGGTACCGTCAGATAAAGTGTGCAAGCCCACGGCCATGCGACCTAGTGTAGATTTGCCGCAACCGGATTCTCCGACCAGACCGACAACTTCACCCGCTTGCAGACTCAAATCGACTTGATCAACGGCGTGGACAATTTGCTGTTTGCTGTCTGCACCAAACAACTGAGTCAATTTATCAGTAAATGCGACAGGTTTGGCAAAGCGTTTGCTGACCTGGCGCAGTTCCAGCAGGGCTGGCTGGCGGATATCAGTCATGCGTCACATCTGTCACTGTGTGCATGGGATGGAAGCACAATACACTGTGGCCCTGCAGATTTTCTGTCACCGGGTCTTGTTCACAAACAGAGGTCGCACGTTCACAGCGCAGGCGGAATGCACAGCCCCGAGGCAAGTTCAGCAAGGACGGAGTTGACCCTGGAATCTGACGCAGGCTTTGTCCATGCAGGTTGCGTGATGGTGATGAAGCGATCAGGCCATGGGTATAGGGATGCCAGGCCTGTTCCAGTACTTGTTGCACGCTGCCGCTTTCGACTATCTTGCCGGCATACATTACGGCGACAGTATCAGCCAGACCAGCCACCACGGACAGGTCATGAGTAATCCATATCAATGCCGTGCCAGATTCGCGGCACAGCTTTTGCATTTCATACAGGATCTGCCCCTGTATGGTGACATCAAGCGCGGTAGTCGGCTCGTCACAGATAATCAGCTCTGGCTCATTCAGGAGTGCAATGGCGATTGCCACCCTTTGCCGCATACCACCGGAAAACTGGTGGGGATAGGACTGCAGTCTTTCATCTGGTGAGGGTATGCCAACCTTGACCAAGGCGGCGCGTGCCATGTCGCGTGCTTTTTCGCGACTCACATCTTGATGGGCAAAGATGGTTTCCATCATTTGCGTATCGATGCGCAGGACTGGGTTCAGGGTCATCATCGGGTCCTGGAATATCATGGCAATGCGGTTGCCGCGAATTTGCCGCATGGCTTCTGCCGTCAGGCTGCGCAAGTCCTGGCCCTTGAATAAAACCTTGCCTGTCGTGACTTTACCGGGAGTATCGATCAGGCCCATGATGGAATAGGCCGTCATGGATTTGCCAGAACCGGATTCACCGACCAGGCCCATGATTTGCCCGGGCTGCACACTGAAGCTGACATTATTCACCGCGCGCACAGTACCGGCACGGCTGGCAAATTCAGTCTGCAGGTTTTGCACGTCCAGAGTCGCCATCGTCATATTTTTCTCCACCTATTGCGTCTGCAAGCGCGGGTTGAGCACATCGCGCAAATGGTCAGCCACCAGGTTGATGGATACCACTGTCAGCAACAAGGCCAGGCCGGGATAAAAACTGATCCAGTACTTACCGGACAACAGATATTGATAACCATTGGCGATCAGCAAACCCAGTGAGGGTTCTGTCACTGGCAAACCCAGGCCCAAAAATGAGAGCGTAGCTTCAAGCGAAATTGCAGATGCGACCTGCAAGGCCGCAATGACAATCAATGGCGGCAGGCAGTTGGGCAACAAGTGACGCCAGATAATGCGCGCCGGTGACAAGCCCAGGCCGACTGCTGCTTCTATATATTCTTTTTGCCTTTCCACCAGTGCCGCACTGCGGGCAGTACGCGCATAGTAAGCCCATTGCACCAGCACCAGCGCAATGATGATCTTGCCCACGCCCTGCCCTGTCAGCGCCAGCAAGATCATGGCGATCAGGATGGCGGGGAAAGATAACTGTATGTCAGCAATACGCATGATGATGGCTTCGACACGACCACCCAGATAACCTGCCAGCAAGCCAAGACTCAGTCCTATTGCCAGCGCAATCACAGTGCTGGAAAAACCAACGATGAGCGAAATACGCAAGCCATAGAAGATGGCCGACAGCATGTCGCGGCCCTGCTCATCGGTGCCTAGCAAAAAGCTATGCTTGCCATCGGCAGAGAGTTTGCCAGGTTCCAGGCGTGAATCCATGACATCCAGCGCCATCAGGTCATACGGGTTTTGCGGTGAGATCAGTGGCGCAAATATCGCCAGCAAGACCAGCAGCAATAAAACCAGGCTGCCCAGACTGGCGATGCGGCTGGCAAAGAAGTCGCGCAAGAAACGCTGCAGGGGCGTTTCAATTTTTGGAGTGATCGTTTCAGTCATCGCGGTCATAAAAATCAGCCCCGGCTTTCTGACAGACGCACGCGCGGGTCCAGCAATGAATACACCACATCCACCACCAGATTGATGAGAATAAACAGGCTGACAATCAACAGCAGGTAGGCAACGATGACTGGTCTGTCCAGCACGCGTATCGAATCAATGATGAGCTTGCCCATGCCCGGCCAGGCGAACACCGATTCAGTGACAATCGCAAAGGCGATGATGGAACCGAATTGCAAGGCAATCACAGTCACGATAGGGATCAGGATATTCTTGAGTACATGCACGCCGATGATGCGGCTATTGCGCAAGCCCTTGGCGCGGGCAAAGCGCACATAGTCTTGCAGCAGCGCTTCTTGCGCACCTGAGCGCGTCAGGCGTATCACCATGGCGATATTGAAAAGCGCCAGGTTGAGCGCAGGCAAGAGCAGATGCTTGAGGCCATCAATACTCAAAAAACTCACGGGCACGCCCAGCAAGAGTGTCGTCTCACCACGCCCGCTGGAAGGCAGCCAGCCGAGTTGCACGGCAAACACCATGATCAGCATCAACCCGACCCAGAAAGTAGGTAAAGAGAAGCCCAGTATCGATACCGCCATGATGCTTTTTGCAGCAATGCTGTCTGGCCGCAAACCAGCCAGCAGACCTAGTGGTATGCCCAGAACTATCGCAAGCAAGATGGCAAATACGGCCAGCTCCAGTGTAGCGGGCATGCGTTCCAGGATCAGGCCCAGTGCCGGTGTCGCATAAGCGAAGGAACGCCCCATGTCACCAGCCAGGGCATTTTTCAAAAATAACCAGTATTGCTGCGGCAGACTCTGGTCCAGGCCAAAGGCGGCGATGATACGCAGGCGCTCTGTCTGGTCTGCCTCAGGGCTGATCAGGATATCGATGGGGTTGCCTATCGCATACACGCCAGCAAATACCAGCAATGACATGAGCAGCAAAACAGCCAGGCTTTGCAGCAGGCGGCGCAAGATGAAAGCAGGCATGTATCAGACCTGCCTTGCCATCATATGCAGACATAAGCGCAGATACAGGGAATCCCCATGGGCTGGCCCATGGCTGGTTTTCCGGCATGAATAATTCATGGATATCTTCATCGCTTCTGTATGCTGTTTTAATGAGGTTTTAGCGAATTTTACAGGCTTTACACTAGCCTCGTGCGGGCTGTGCCATCTGCTACACTAAGAGGCTGTTGCGGGCCTTGCCTGCAGATCTACTCGCATAAACTGAGCTTACATGTCCATCAAGCGTATTGCCCTGCGTATTGTCCTGCATCTTTTCCTGATATTAGTCGTCCTGCTATTGCCGCCTTTGGTGTACGACTACATCAGTCACACCAGTCTCAGTACAGTGCCTGGCATGCTGATGCTCGGTGGCCTCAGCTATCCTGTTTACTTTTCTTACCTGGTCACCCGCATGCATAGCGTCCGTGCCAGATTCATATTGCTGCATCTGATCGCCATGCTGACGATCTCTTTCTTCACGCTTGAGGCCAGTGATCGTTCTACTCCATTCATCGTGGCTTTGCTGCCCGCCATCCTGGGCCTGATCACACTGCCCATGGCCGCTGTAGCCAGGCTACGCAAACAAAGACCGCTGGCAAGCAACTGCCTGTTGAGCACCCTGGTGTCCGGCCCTATAGGCCTGGCCCTGAGCATGCTGGCCATTTACGGCATGGGCATGAGTGCCATGTCTGGCATGCGCTGGTAAGGTAAGCTGGCCATGGCATTTAGTCAAAGCAGTTTTGGTAGTATGGATATGCAAATCAAGATGTAAGGACTACAGCCACCGGTTTGCCCGGAATCTGGTATCTTTCTCTATACGGAAGAAACTTGTTTGCTAGCGCCGATGTTGGCTTGGCTATCATTTTTCTTATCAACAGGATAACATCCTGAAAAGAATAGTTTGCGCATATCTGCCACTGGCTCATCGCCAGCTCAATGATGCAACGCAATCCGGAGACAAAAAATGAAACTGATAGACCCTATCGTCCAATTCCAGGCTGAAATCCAGCAAATCCGGCGTGATATCCATGCCCACCCGGAACTTTGCTTTGAAGAACACCGTACCTCTGAAGTCGTCGCGCAAAAGCTGGAAGCCTGGGGCATACCCATCATTCGCGGCCTGGGTGGTACTGGCATCGTTGGTGTACTCAAGAATGGCAGCAGCGAACATGCCATAGGCATGCGTGCCGACATGGATGCCCTGCCCATGCAGGAAATCAATACCTTTGCCCATACCTCCAAGCATGACGGGAAAATGCATGCCTGCGGACATGATGGCCACACTGCCATGTTGCTGGGGGCCGCGCATTACCTGTCCAAGTACAAGGAATTCGATGGCACGGTTTACCTGATCTTCCAGCCTGCTGAAGAAGGTGGCGGCGGTGCCCGTCGCATGATAGAAGACGGCATGTTTGAGAAATACCCCATGGATGCAGTATTTGGCATGCATAACTGGCCGGGTGCAGCGGTGGGCACTTTTGGCGTTACGCCAGGCCCCATGATGGCTTCGTCGAATGAATTTGAAGTCATCGTCAGGGGCAAGGGTGCCCATGCGGCGCAACCGCACAAAGGCATTGACCCTATCATTGTGGCGATACAAATGGCGCAGAGCTGGCAAACCATCGTCAGCCGCAATGCCAGCCCGCTGGAGTCAGCCGTCCTGTCGGTCACACAAATCCATTCCGGCAGCGCCACCAATGTCATCCCCGATGAAGCAACGCTGATAGGTACGGTGCGCGCCTTCAGTACGGAAATGATAGACCTCATCGAAAAACGCATGCATACCATCGCCGAACATACAGCGGCGGCCTTTGATGCCCAGGTGGATTTCCGCTTCAAGCGCAATTACCCGCCCCTGATCAATCACGCCAAGGAAACCGCCTTCGCTGCCGAAGTCATGCGCAGCGTGGTGGGCGCGGATAATGTCGATGCCCAGGTAGAACCCACCATGGGCGCAGAAGATTTTTCTTTCATGTTGCAGGCCAAACCGGGTTGCTACGCCTTCATAGGCAACGGCGACGGCGGTCACCGGGACATGGGACATGGCCTGGGACCTTGCAATCTGCATAATCCCAGCTATGACTTTAATGATGATTTGCTACCCATAGGAGCAACTTATTGGGTTCGATTGGCAGAAGCCTACTTGAAAAAAAGCACATAAGCAGCCATCTAGGCAGCCTGAATGACCTAAAATCATCACCTAAATTTACCGCAATTCAACCAGCTAATTCAACCAGCTTAAATAAGAAGACTTTCATGGCCGACGAAAAAGAGAATAACGAATCCCAAGCACGCAGCCCTTTCCTCGAAGAAAAGGCCTTTAAATCCCGTACTGTGCTGGTATTTGGCACGATCAACGACAAACTGGCATCTGAAATCTCCCAGCGTCTGATCGCCCTGTCGGCAGAGTCCAAAGAACCTATCACTATCTTGGTATCGTCCCCCGGCGGCCATGTCGAATCCGGTGACGTCATCCATGACATCATCAAGTTCATTGATGCACCGGTAAATATGGTTGGCACTGGCTGGGTAGGTAGCGCCGCTGTGAACGTTTTCCTGTCGGTACCCAAGGAAAGACGTGTCTGCCTGCCAAACACCCGCTTTTTGATCCACCAGCCTAGTGGTGGTTTTGGCGGCCAGGCAACGGATATCGCAATCCAGGCCCGTGAAATCGTCAAGATACGCGAGCGCATTGCCGCCTTGATCGCCAGAGAATCTGGCCAGACGCTGGAAAAAGTGACTACCGATATAGACCGTGATTTCTGGATGAGTGCTGCCGAAGCCAAGGAATATGGCCTGGTGTCACGTATTATTATCAATCAAAGCGAACTGTCTTGAACCTTCTTTTTCAGGCTTTAGTTTGAGTATGAAAATTGCCACAGCTTGCTGTGGCAATTTTTTTGTAAGCACTAGAATTCTTCCCAATCATCCGCTGCTGCTGCCACTGGCTCTTTTCTCGTCGCTGCTGGCTTCACGGTTTTAGCAACCGGCTTGGGCAGGCTGCGCACTACAGGTCGTTCACTGGCACTTTTGACTGGCGCTGACCTTGCAACTACGGGCGCTGGCTTGCTACTGTCCACATGTGCATTATCAAGTTTGAAGACGCTGACGATACGGCTCAGGTTTTGTGCCTGTTCTTGCAGGGCACCAGCTGCTGCTGCCGCTTCTTCCACCAGGGCAGCATTTTGTTGTGTCATTTCATCCATCTGCGTCACTGCAACATTGATTTGCTCTATACCCGCACTTTGTTCCGTGCCCGCCGCCGTGATCTCGCTAATGATGTCACTCACGCGCTTAACGCTATCGACAACTTCTTTCATGGTTTCACCAGCCTGATCAACCAGGCGTGTGCCCTGCCCGACCTTCTCGACAGAATCATTGATCAATTCCTTGATTTCCTTGGCGGCACTGGCTGAACGCTGCGCCAGGTTGCGTACTTCTGATGCCACCACGGCAAAGCCGCGCCCCTGCTCACCGGCGCGGGCAGCTTCGACTGCCGCATTCAATGCCAGGATATTGGTCTGGAAAGCGATACCATCAATAACGGCAATGATATCGACGATTTTTTTCGAAGATGCATTGATGGACCCCATGGTATCCACCACCTGCGACACCACGTCACCGCCTTTTTGCGCCACCGCAGAAGCCGAATGCGACAACTGATTGGCCTGGCGGGCATTATCACTATTGTGCTTGATGGTGGAAGTAATCTCTTCCATGGATGAAGCGGTCTCTTCCAGCGAGCTGGCCTGGTTTTCTGTGCGTCTGGACAAGTCCAGATTACCATTCGCAATCTCGGAAGTGGCCGTGGCGATTTCATCCGTACCCTGGCGTACTTCAGTCACTACCTGCAACAGACTCTGGTTCATTTCCTTCAGGGCCTGTAATAACAAGCCGGTTTCGTCACTGGTATTCGACTGGATATGACTGGTCAAATCGCCAGCAGCCACAGTTTGCGCTACCCTCACTGCATCCTGCAAAGGACGCGAGACGATGCGGGCGATCGCGTAAGCGAGCAACATGCCCAATGAAATACTGACGATCAGCACAGCAATAATCAGGCTACGCGAAGTCTGATAAGACTCCATGCCAGTCTGGTATGCACTGACCCCCCCTTCAACATTGGTCTTGACCATGGTATCGACCAGGCCACGAACCTTGGTATTGATTTTGGATGAATCACCCCGCATCAGGGTCATGGCATCCTTGCCATTACCTTCACGCGCCAGTGCCATGATTTTGTCCGAAATCTGCAGGTATTCCCCCATGGCCTTGCTGTACTCTTCAAATTGCTTTTTTTCTTCAGGAACAGAAATCAGGCGCGCATACTCGACTTCGTTTTCCTTGAGACCGACAACCGCTTCCTTGGTACGGCCTATATATTTTTCTACTTCTTCGGGGTTTTCAGCCGAGACCAGTTGTGCTTCCTGCGAACGTATGCGCGAGACCCTTTCCTTGATGCCCATGGCGGCATTCACGCTGGGCATCCAGTTCGTGCCCAGTTCATAGGCATTTTGATTCACCTTGGCCAGCATGGTGATAGAAAACACCCCCAGAAAAACCGTCAGCAACAAGAGCAAACCAAATCCTACAAATAATTTGGCTGAAATTCTCAGGTTATAAAATGTCTTCATCACAACTCCCGGTTAAAGAGCAGGCAACATGCAGAGGGAAAACGCTGCCCGGTCAAATCAGAAAAACGTCTTTAAAACGCATTTAGAACGTATTTAAAACTCCTCCCAATCCTGATCTGTTTTGGCCATTTCACGCTCTTTTTGTACAGCTTTCACTTGTGGCAACTTGCGCATGCTGCTGCCCGGTTTCTGGGTTTGGGCAGACAGTTTTGCAGCGGGTTTTACTACCTGGGATTGATAGCCAGAACCAGCATGGACATTATGGAGTTTGAACACGCCAACAACGCGGCTCAAGTTGGCAGCCTGCTCCTGCAAGGCACCTGCTGCCGCTGCCGCCTCTTCCACCAGCGCTGCATTCTGTTGCGTAACCTGGTCCATTTGTATGATGGCGGTATTGATCTGGTCTATGCCCGAGCTTTGCTCGGCACCGGCAGCCGTGATCTCGCTGATGATATCGCTGACACGCTTGACGCTGTCCACTACTTCCTGCATGGTAATACCCGCCTGATCAACGAGCCGTGTACCCAGATCGACTTTTTCTACCGAGTCATTAATGAGCGTCTTGATTTCTTTGGCGGCGCTGGCTGAGCGCTGTGCCAGGTTGCGCACTTCTGATGCCACTACGGCAAATCCTCGCCCCTGCTCACCAGCACGCGCCGCTTCGACCGCTGCATTCAGGGCCAGGATATTGGTCTGGAAGGCGATGCCATCAATCACCGCAATAATATCGACAATCTTTTTCGATGATTCATTGATGGACCCCATGGTATCCACCACTTGCGACACCACGCTGCCCCCTTTTTGCGCGACTGCAGAAGCAGAATGCGATAACTGATTGGCCTGGCGCGCATTGTCACTATTATGCTTGACGGTGGAAGTCAGTTCTTCCATGGAAGAAGCGGTTTCTTCCAGTGAACCAGCCTGGCTTTCCGTGCGTGCCGACAAGTCCATATTGCCATTCGCAATTTCAGTCGAGGCCGTGGCAATCAGATCAGTACCTGTCCTGACTTCACTGACTACCGATAACAGACTGGCATTCATCTCTTTCAGGGCTTGTAAGAGTTGGCCGGTTTCATCCTTGGTTTTGACCTGGATATCGCTGGTGAGGTCACCGGAAGCCACAGTCCTGGCAACTCTGACGGCTTCTTGCAGAGGGCGGGCAACCACCCTGGCAATCCCGTAAGCCAGCAACAGGCCAAGGACAATGGTCACGACAATGAGGCTTAGTATCAAGATTCTGGAATTGGCATAAATTTGCTCACCCAGGCGATATTCGGCGATACCGCCATCGGTGTTGACCTGCACCATTTTGTCGGCCAGCGCCAGCATATCTGCATTCAGTTTTGATGACTCGCCGCGCAAGGTCGTGCGTGCTTCTTCCATATTGCCGGCAGCTGCCTGGGCTGTCAGTTTTTTTGCCTCGACTACATAGCGTTCCCATAGTTTGCTGTAGTCGGCAAAGAACTTTTTTTCATCAGCCGTACTAATGAGCTTGACGTAGTCCTCTTCATACTTCTTCAATTCAGCAGCATAGTCGTGCCAGCGCTTTTCGTATTTTTTCAAATTCGCTTCATCACCTGCAGACATGACTATCTGCATTTCCTGGGTACGCAGGCGTGAAATTCTTTCCTTGATACCCATGGCAGCATTCACGCTGGGCATCCAGTTGGTGCCCAGTTCCAGTGCAGTACTGTTCACTCGTGACAATTGGTAGACTGAAAAACCGCCAAGAAAAACAGTGAGCAATAAAAGAAGTATGAAGCCAACAAACAGCTTGGCAGATATCCGCAGGTCATAGAACAATTTCATGGCGAGTCCTTTTTGGAAAAGAACAACAAAAATTGCAGAGAGGAAAAACAGGAAGGGATGATATGACTATATATCTAGTTGTAGAAGGAAGTGTTGCAGATTGCAAATTTGCCGTTGGTAATCAGAAAAAAATCATAAGAAATTCAGCAAAAGCGTAACAAAAAAAGAAAGCTGACCAGCAGCTTTCTTTAAGGTAACGACAATATAAAAAAAGATCAAGGCAAGACTGTGACCACCTTGACAGTAGCATCCACAGCCGAGCGTTCTATATATCCTATCCCGGTTGGATTGGCAGCCACGGCTTTTTTCACTTCCGCACTACTATGCAGTTCTTTTGGTGCCGTACCCTTGCCCGTAAAAACCAGCTTGGACCAGATAGTCTTTACTTCAGACAAATCCTTGTCTGCAACTTTCTTGTAGAACTCAGCACGCAGGGGCGAATTATCTGGCAGGTCCACAGGCGTGAACATCGGCGATTTACCCAGGAAGAACTGAGAAGCCTGGGTAGCCGTCATTGCCGTTGCCGGATTAGCAGTATTCACGATGACGACCAGTTCTGCGGCATGTGCCATAGATGCGCCAGTCATGACGGTTGCGGCCAACAATAAATGTATAAATAACTTATTCATCGTGCCTCTCCATCAAAATACAAAATCAACTGCTGCTGCAAACACGGTCACCGGGCCTTTGAAGCCGGGCTTGGCATTGATAAATACGCCAGGGCCATTGTCGGGTGACATTCTGTCCAGCTGCAGTTTCAAGGCGGCAGATTTATGGAAATCCCAGCGCACACCTATGCTATTACTGGACTGTATAGGTGAAGCGGATGCCAGCGAATTTGCACCCAGGGTGTAAGGCAGCAGAGGGCCGGCAGATGGCAAGCCAGCGACAGTGCGCGGGCTGTCTTGCGTGGCTGATGCGTGCACGACATAAGGCAGGAAACTACCCATGCGATAACCAAACATGGTGTACCAGGATGTGGTGTCAGCGATAGACAGGCTGGCAGATTTACGTTTGCCATACTCAGCCTGCACCACCATGCTCTTCCAGTCCACACCCAGGCCAACGGAGGTAAAAGAAGCCTTGGTGTCATTTACTGCAATCGCATTCGCAGCAGAGGCAAAACCAAACTTCGTCAAACCAGAAACCAGAGTATTCAGGTTGGTGGAATTATCGACGGTGACATTCGCATCAACGCGGCCAAATCGGAAAGTGAAAGGACCGTTTTCAGCAACGATATTGACACTTGATACCTTTTTGAACTTCGCCGTAAAGCCACCACGGTTATCTGCATCAGTGACGCCATAAGCAACTTGTGCAGTCACGGCAGTATCACCAAAATTGGTCTGGTACAGCACATCAGCACCATCCAGGCTTTCCAGCGTGACCTGGGTATACATTTCTACCGGCGGGCGCAACATGGTGTTGGCGTAGCCGACATTGCGGTAATCAGAAATCATGTAGACAGGCAGGCCAACACGACCCACACGTATGTTCAGGTTTTCAGACACCTTGGCTTTGGCAAATGCCCAGGCCAGTTCTGCACCAAAATTGTCCGTCACATTTTTACGTACCAGACCCTGACCAGTAAAAGACAACCAGTCATTCATTTTTGCTGTGACTTGCAAACCCAGGTTGGAATCCACCCCGGTTTTTGCGCCACTGGTGACACCAGCCAATTGATTTGGACGGGCAAATTCTGCGTCCGAAGTGTTGCTGCGTGTCAATGCAACTGTACCAAATCCGCTGATGGTGATGTTCGATGTGTCCTCAGCCCAGGCGGCTGATACTGCGGATGTCATCGCTAATAGAGTGATAAAAGGCTTCAATTTCATGCTATCTCCTTGAAAGTTTCTTCATTGTAAGTTTTATTTATCAGGCTGATTTAGACTGTTTCCTCGGGGAAATTTTTAAAACAATTACACAGTGGCAACTTAACAGATAGCAATAAAATACTGACTTATTTGATGTCTACTAGGGAGTGCTTGAAGGAAAGATGCCTATTGACCAACTTTTTCAAACTAGGTGATGGCAAGACTTGCAATAAGTTATTTCACCATTTCTTGCACTTTTCGTGGTGGAACGCTGACAATTTTGATAATTAAAAAACAAAAATGGCAGACCTTCCAGGTCTGCCATCACCAAAACAGTGCGGATAAATTGCGAAGATTTAAAAATCTGCAGTAACCGAGAAACTCCAGCTGCGTGCAGGGACAAAAGTGTATTGGTCAAAGACCACGCCTTTGCTATTGGCTGATATGGACGTCACATCCTGCTTATCGAACAGGTTATTGATACCTACCTGGGTTTTGATATTTTTCAGCATCGCACTATCCAGCTTGAGGCGATAACCGAGTGTGAAATCTGTGGTCGTGTAGGATGGAATTTTGTAAGCAGATGGCTCACCATCTTTGGCATATTGCGCGCCCGTGGTTTTCGCGATCAAGGATCCATACAAACCATTCGCTTTATACAGCACGCCAAAAGCAGAAGTGGACGCTGGTGCTTTGGCAACTTGCAAACCAGTGTCTTTTGCTTTCGCACTATTCAACGATGCATTGGCATGCAGGGAAAAACCGCTACCAACATAGTAAGTGGCTGCTGCTTCTATCCCCTTATACACCACGCCACCCTGGTTGTAGTACACCAGATCGTTGCCGGTACCAGTAGAAGCTATCTTGTTATTGAAGTCTATGTAATACAGGTCAGCGTCCAGAGTCAATGCTTTGGATTGATGAACGGCACCGAATTGATAATTGGTCGAAGTCTGCGGTTTAGGCGTACTCTGGCCGGGATTATTTACATAAAACATGGACAAATCGGGGACTAGAAATCCTTTGGCAACTTGCGCATAGGCTGACCATTCTTTATTGATGCTGTAGTTCGCCGTCAGGAAAGGCAGAGTCGTCGTATAAGTCTGCTCAGTCGTGGTTGGTATGCGTGTAGTCTGGTTGATCTTGGCGTCCAGCGAGCGCTGGAAGTTCACATATTTCAAACCCGGTGTGATGGTCAGGTCTGCCATGGCAGACCATTCAAATTCGACGAATGGCTGGTACTGCCGCCAGTTGGACCCCTGCTCATAGGAGACATTTTTTGGAGCAGTCGATTCCTTGGGATTGGGTACGCGCAGAGTCCAGTCCAGGTCATAAGTATGACGATTGGTGCTGGCATTTTCCAGCCAGATACCCACACGTACCAAGCCTGCATCCAACTGGTTTGTCGCCTTGAAAATATCACCGTTGACGCGATAAGCATTCAACTTGTTGTAGCCGGGAACATTCTTGTTACCAGTTACATCAGCCTTGGTGCCATTTGCCGTGGCACCGCTGGCATCCTGACCAGAGTAAGTGTCATTGGTATAGGAATATGTGTACAGAGTATTGTCCACATTCCAGCCCGCCAGCCTGGATTGCAGGCGTATGTAGTCAAAATCCGTACTCTTGTTATTGAAGTTATAGCCGAAATAATTCTGGCTGGCAGGATCATTATTGAGGGCATAATTTTTACCAAACTGAGCAACCTGGCTCAGTGTCACACCGCCTTTGTCCGGTGTGTAACTGGTGATTTTATTATAGGTAGAAAACACTGTCAGCACTGTTTCCTTACCCAGGGTGCGTTGCAATTTGAACTGGTAATTATCTTCTGTCACACCGCTATAGGTCAGATAGCCATCCGTAGTCAGGCGCGAAGCATTGAACATGAAACGGGTGTCGCCAAAATACGAACTTGTACCGCTATCGAGTTGCACACCCAGCATTTTAGTGTTCCAAGACCCGAACGTTGCATACGGGGAAAAATGGAAATCATGCGACAGCTCTTTGGAAAACAGATTGATGGAACCACCAAATGTTGCCTGCCCCAGATTGCTGGCATTGCCAGGGCCGCGCTCTATCACCATGCCGCCTATGATGCGCGCAGGGAAATAAGAAGTGGAATGATGAGTAGGATTATTGGTATCGCCGAAAGGGATACCGTCATATGTCACATTGTATTCACCATCCTGAAAACCGCGCAATGTCACCTTGGTTTCTGCCAGCCCGGGACCATTCGCCGATACGCCAGAACCTATACTGGGCGCAATGCGTGTCACAGCATTAAAGTCAGCCAGCGGCGTTACAGATTGTTCTATGAAAGTTGCCGTAATAATTGATTGTGGCTGCGTGGCCTTCAATGAAGTTTGTACAGGAGCACGATTGCCTACCGAAGAACCGCTAATGACGACACGCGATTTAATGGCATCAGCATCCAGGGCCGAAGGAGATTCTGGCACGGCTTCACTAACGGTACTGGTAGTTTGCGCCTGTGCGCCATGCTGTGCCATACAAGCGAGCGCCAGTAAAACCTGCGCCGTCATGATATGCATGGAGAAATGTTTTTGCTTGCGAGTCATCATTTGCCTTCCAATGAACTTGGTGGGTAGAAAGCCCGCTAGTGTAGGAAGACGATGTGACAAGAGAGTGTAAAGAGGATGACAGTTCTGTGACACTACAACAAAAACGGAGCATGAAGCTCCGTTTTTTTCCATGCAAAAATAGAACGAGTAATACCCTATTTCGCCATTTCCTTGCATTCAGTTTTCTTGCCTTGCATGCGACATTCAGTGATCAATTTGCCACGCTTGTTCCAGGCCTGGACCTTCCAGCTTTGCTGCTCACGTTCCATGACCATGAAGCCTACTTCATTGGAATTACTGAAGTAATCAAGCCTGGCTTCTGTATAAGGTGTGGAATTGGCTGCCAGTGGCACAGGCAGTGGTGTATCAAGAGAAGAACCGCCATTGCCAGAAACAAATTGCACAGGATGATCGGTGCTGAAAGTCAGGGCTTCAAACAAATGCACATGTCCGGACAAGGTCGCTTGCACCTTGGATGGGAACAGACGCGTGGTATTCAAAGTCTGCATGATGTCTTGCATGGCGAGATTGCCAGGAAAAATATTCAACGGCCCGTCTTTTTTACGCTCGGCGGCAAAAGCCAGCACAGGATGGTGATCAATGAAGATATTGAAATCTGCACTTTCTGCCAGCGTGTTGACGGTCTTGAACTGCTCCATATAGAGCTGATAAGCCGCATCGGTTTTTGCCAGCGGCTTGATAGGCACTTTGGCTGAATCAAAGATAATCAGTTGCGCCTGCTCGCTGCCTATACGACCCAGCGGCACGGCATAAGGGTCGCTATAGTCGCCACGCATGTCATTTCCTTCGTCGACACAGTCGCGCCCTCTCTTCAAAGGACGCGGGTCCATCATTCGCCACCAGCCCTGGCCTGCGCGGACACAGGTTTCATGATTGCCGCGCACGACTACCCAGGGTGCAGCCTTCAGCAAAGCCTGTGCAGGTGTGAAGAAATCTGCCTGCCAGGTATCCCAGCCGTAACCCCATGGGCTGCCTGCGCATTCTTTATTACCTTCAGGGCAGGCATTTTCGCGGTAGTGGTAATCACCGACATGCACGACCAGGTCAGGCTTGAAACGCGCTGCCGTTTCCACCATTTCACGGAAAGCCCATTTTTCACTGTCATTGCAAGACTGGAAGTAATTGTCAGCCACTTTCAAACGGCAACCGGTATCACCAATGACGATGATTTTTTGTGCGACAGGTTTGGGAATGGGCAAATCACGGCCAGCAATGCTGGCCGTTTTGGTGCTTGCCAGTAAAGGCGCTTCGCAAACCAGTACAGGGAAGGCGGAGGGCTTGCTGTCTTCCGGTTTGCTGGCGGTCTTGCGCAAAGGCAGGGTGTTTGCCCCAGCCCTGTGGTTCATCGCGACCAGGTTACCGTCCTGCACAAGGGAAGGACAGATATTGTCTGTCGTGACAGCGCGGGCTATGGCCTGGCCATTTTCACCCAATACTACCCAGGCAGCCTGTATTTTTGCATCGTGTTGCGTAGGCAGGCTGCTACAGGCCGCCAGCAAACTGCTGATGGCAGCAAGAGCGAGCAGTCGTCGTCCTGGCAAGCTGTGTATTTGCATATTGTTCTCCATTCTTTATTTCAATCCCAATGCTTCGTAGGCCAGTCTCTTGAAATCAAAAGAAAACGGATGCCAGAAACTCATTAATCTTTGCGTCATCAGTACCCCGGCGATATTGTGGCGTGGCGATATCCACCAATGCGTGCCGGCGATACCACCCCATTCAAATTCGCCAACGGAAGCTGGTGGGTCTATCGATGAAGGCTTAAGTGTCACCGCACCACCGAGGCCAAAGCCCTTGCCCGGTACATCACCTACTCCTGGGAAAGCGATGCCTGTACCAGCAGGCAAATGGTTTTGCATCATCAGCCTGATCGTCTCAGGCCTGAGCAAGGTATCGCCATCCGGCATGAAGCTGCGCATCAGCGCCAGCATGTCCTGCATGCTTGATACCAGGCCACCACCGCCAGACAGGCGTGCCACTGGCGTGGTGAATGCGCCGGGGTAAGGTGACTTGTCGAGCTTGCGCAAGCCACGCTGCAGGATATTTTGCGGGTCAGTACCGGCATAGTAAGACGCCAGTCTGTCCAGTTTATGCTCAGGCACGACAAAGCTGGTGTCATGCATGGCCAGGGGATTGAATATGCGCAATTGCAGGAAGCGGTCAAAGTTCATGCCGCTGACGACTTCTACCAAACGCGCCAGCACATCGGTGGCGATCGAATATTCCCAGGCCTCACCAGGATGAAAGCTCAGCGGCAATTCTGCCAGCACATCCATCATCTCTGCCAGGGTAGTAAAGGCATTCATGACCCGCTTTTCATTGTAGGCCTTGTACATGACCGTACCATGATCCAGCAAGCCATAACTGAGACCGGCGGTATGGCAAAGCAAATGCCTGATGGTGATCTTGTTGCGTGCTGGCTCGGTATCGTCAATGCGCGTCGCACCGGGTTTGAGCACCTGCAGGTGCGCGAGCTGGGGCAGGAATTCTTCAGCGGGTTGATCAAGTTCCAGCTTGCCATCTTCCATCAACAGCAGCACCGCTACTGAGGTGATCAGCTTGGTATTTGAAAACACGCGGAACAAGTGGTCATCGCGCATTGCTGTCTGGCTTTCGCGGTCGGCCCAGCCTGTGCAGTGCTGGTGCACCAGTTCGCGCCCGACCAGCACCGCAGTCGAGACACCGGACAGGATTTGCCTGTCCACATATTTTTGCATCGCCGCGTTGATTGGGCTGAAATCGTAAGTCATTTACCAGATATTGAAGATACAAAGGGTATATCCTACCCTCAACTCAACATATACTGCCAGCTAAAGAATACGGTCAGACCGACGATGATGGTTGCCAGTTGATGCCTGGTCACTGCGCACAGCAAGGCTGCTACAGTCGCAGCCACCAGTTGCGGATTACGCCAGCTCAATTCCAGCTCCTTGCCATGCGGCGACAGGATCATGGGGACGATGATGGCAGTCAGCACCGTCACAGGCACAAACTCCAGCGCCTTTTTGAGGTTACCGGAAAATGCCACACGGTCACCAAGGATGAAGATCAGGGCTTTCACCAGAAAGGTGATGACTGCCATGCCGAGTATGGTCAAAGTGATATTCATGCCTGCTCCACTACGATTTGTTTTTCTTTATTGAAACGCGATGCCAGCATGCCAGTCGCCACCCCACAGGCAATCGCCACCAGCAAACCCAGCTTGTAGGGCAAGTGCTGCAAGGCATAAGCAGTGCTGCCTGCGACGATGGCTGCCAGCAAATGCGGGCGCTTGAACAATTGCGGCACGACGATCGCAATAAAAGTTGCCACCATGGCAAAGTCCAGGCCCAGGGTCTGCAACTGCGGGAATATCGCTCCAAACATCAGCCCTATCAGCGTCCAGACTTGCCAGTTGGCATACATGGACACGCCAGAACCCAGGAAATACCAGTGCCCCATGGCATCTTGCGGATGCTGGCGGTAATAGCGATCTACCACGGCAAAGGTTTCATCTGTCAGCAAAAAACCCAGCCCCCAGCGCCAGCGTCTTGGCAAATGCCTGACGTGTGGCATCAGTGCAGCTGCATACAACATATGCCGCAAATTAACGATAAAAGTCGCCAGCCAGATCACCAGCATGCCAGTGTGGCTGGCAATGAGGCCAGTCGCAATGAACTGGCTGGACCCGGCAAACACCGCCAGCGACATCAACTGCCCCTGCCAGGCTTGCATTTGTGCCGTGGCGACCAGGGTGCCAAAGATCATGCCAAAGGGGGCGGCACCGACCAGCATGGGGACGGTGTCGCGGATACCGGCGGTGAAGTGCTTCATTCTTGTGCTTGAGGGCATGGGGTGATTCCATATTGCGGATGGCGATTGAATGGGATCTTGCCTGTTAATTTGGGAATGGGCTTGTACGTTCTTGCGATTTGGGGGCGTTATTTGAAATAAAATGCATGAACTTACGCCATCAACCTGGCTGACGGAATCTTAAGTTACTGGCAATATTATTGGCGTCATTCCAGCTTGGGGTTAGCTGGAATCCAGCGGCGTTCGCGGCATATCGTGAACTACATTAACTTCAGATTCGTAATGTTTTACGCATTTGTTTTTGAATTACCTGCATACGTCATTCACGATTGCAGGCCGGGGGTAGCCCGGCAGCTACTCACTTTTCTTGCTGTCGCCAAGAAAAGTAAGCAAAAGAAGGCGACCCAGGCGTCGTCGCCCCCTGAAGGGGGTGCCCGTTTGTGCAGTACAAAAAATGGGAAGATCCGAAACTCGCCTGCGGCTCAGACAGCGGCTCTTCTTTTTCCATTTTCTGTACTGCACAAACGGCGCCGACACATGGGAACTGCAAAAGTCAAAAGCAAAGGTCAACAACAACCCCAACGTCAATACGACCGCTAATTGCTTTACTTAATACACGACAGGTCGAACCGTCAAAATCCATTCAAACCCGCCATCTCCCCGGCGCAACCCCAAACGCCTTCTTAAAATGCCGCGTGAAATGACTCTGGTCGGCAAATCCGGTCATCGTCGCAATCTCGGTCACCGACAGATTCTGCCGCAGCAGACTCTGCGCACGGTTCAGTCGCAGTTGATTGCGCCAGGCATGCGGTGGCATACCAGTCGTTCGAGAGAACAAACGAGCGGCGTAAAAGGATGAAAGGCCTACCTCTTGCGCCAGTTCAGTCAGGCTGATCGCTGCGCTAAGGTCTTCGCTAAGCCGGGATTTCATCATTTCTACCCTGACTGCATCGGGCAGGATGGCTTGCATGGTAGGGCGAGTACGGGCGTAGCGCGACAGCATCAGGGCAAAGCCTGCGGTCAGGGCATTTTCCGCGGCGAGCGGATCGCTACCCGCTTCCAGCAAGCGGTGTGCAAAGGCAAGTTTGGCAGAGACTTCGGCATCCTCAATTACTCCATCAGGTAACCAGGGCACGCCGACAGCGCTGCCTGCCATGTCGCTGGCGAGTTGCTGCATCCACTCTACCGATGGGTAAAAGGCGCGGTAGGCCCAGCCATGCTCAGTTGCTCTTTCACCCGTATGCACTTCGCCGGGATTGATGGCAGCGATACAGCCAACCGAGGCCAGGCAACGGCTGCCGCGATAGCGGTAGGTTTGTGCGCCAGACTGTATGACGGGGATGGAAAAGCTTTCATGCCAGTGCGGGGCAAACTCTTGCGCGAAGTATTCAGCCGTCAGCAACTCTGCATCGGGCAGCAGCGGGCTGCGCCAGAAACGGGCATCGTCACGGAAGGTAGCTGGTTTGTCCATGCAAGAGAAAATGCTGTAAAGGTCTGATTATTAAAGGCTATTCTATACCGACGCTGACAATCTTACATTTAGCGCCACCATACATTTGCCTGAAAACAATTCATCAGCAAAATTTTGTACGCAAGCTCGCATGCCTCTTTTCTGATGCTGGAAAACAACGTAAAACAGTCACATGAAAAATTTAAATGATTTCTTCCAATTTGATATCGGGCAAACAAATTTCATCTTGTGCCAAATGACAAATAGATTTTGAATTTGCGCTGGGCAGCCACTTATAATGTCAGGCAAATGTCCAGCATGTCGCTAGCGTGATGTGCAGCTATGGACTTACTTCTACTCTAGAATTTCAAACACCGGATGGAAAGGTCAAAGTGACTTCTGCTGCTTCACCCATAGTGCCCAGGCTGGAACTGACCGACATCTGTAAACGCTATCCTGCAGTTGTCGCCAATGATGGTGTCAGGCTGCAAGTGGCACCGGGCGAAATCCATGCGGTGCTGGGTGAAAATGGTGCAGGCAAATCTACGCTGATGAAGATCATCTTTGGTGCCGTCAAGCCTGA
This sequence comes from Undibacterium sp. Ji83W, assembly GCF_049340385.1. Lineage (NCBI taxonomy): Bacteria > Pseudomonadati > Pseudomonadota > Betaproteobacteria > Burkholderiales > Oxalobacteraceae > Undibacterium > Undibacterium sp. Ji83W. The sequence continues at coordinate 93,280 of NZ_JBMPOZ010000004.1, forward strand.
TTCAGGCACGGTGCGCTGGAATGGACAGGAAGTCAAAGTAGCGACACCGCAAGATGCGCGCAAGCTGGGCATTGCCATGGTGTTCCAGCATTTCTCTCTGTTCGATACCCTGACCGTGGCCGAAAACATCGCCCTGGGTCTGGACCAGAATGTGAATATGCTGGAGCTGGCCGAACAAATCGCCAGGACAGGTGAAAACTATGGACTGGAGCTGGAACCACACCGCCATGTGCATACCTTGTCAGTTGGTGAAAGACAGCGCGTTGAAATCGTGCGCGCCCTGCTGACCAAACCGCAATTGCTGATACTTGATGAACCAACCTCGGTACTGACGCCGCAAGCCGTACAAAAACTGTTTGTCACCCTGCGCAAGATTGCCGCTGAGGGTTGCAGTATCCTGTATATCAGCCACAAGCTCGATGAAATACGTGAGCTTTGCCACAGCGCCACCGTCATGCGAGCAGGCAAGGTCACAGGTCATTGCGACCCGGCGCAGGAAACTGCTGCCAGCCTGTCGCGCATGATGATAGGTGAAGACTTGCCGCCATCTGCCCATACCGAGCCAGTTACCCTGGGTGAATCGCGTTTGCGTATACATCAATTGAGCCTGCCCAAGGCACATGCCTTTGCTACGGCCCTCGAAGACATACAGCTGGAATTATTCGGCGGTGAAATCGTTGGTATCGCTGGCGTATCCGGCAATGGACAGCAAGAACTGCTTGCCGCCTTGTCTGGCGAAGACAGGCGCGCAGCGCCACAGATGATAGAACTGAAAGGCAAGCCCGTAGGCAACCGTGGCCCTGAGAGCAGGCGCAAGCTGGGCCAGAGCCTGGTGCCGGAAGAAAGACTGGGCCGTGGAGCAGTGCCTGAGATGAGCCTGACTGCCAATATGCTGTTGTCGCACCAGCATGAACCCTTCGTCAATAAGGGCATGATCAATTTTCGCCATACGATACAGGCAGCGGCGGACATCATTGCCCGCTTCCGCGTCAAAGCGGGCGGGCCTGCAGCACTGGCACGCAGCCTGTCGGGTGGCAATCTGCAAAAATTTATTGTTGGCCGTGAAATCACGCGCCAGCCTGATGTCTTCATCGTCGCCCAGCCAACCTGGGGTGTCGATGTGGGGGCGGCAGCGCAAATCCATGATGAGATACGCAAGCTCAAGCAAGCTGGTTGTGCGGTGCTGGTGATCTCGGAAGAACTTGATGAATTGTTTGAATTATGTGACCGCATGCATGTCATCGCCAAGGGCCGTTTGTCGCCATCGATAGCAACCGCCAGCGCGACCAGGGAAAAGATAGGATTGTGGATGAGTGGTTTGTGGGAAGAATGGACAACAGCAGAAACCGTGTCCCTCGGTAAAACCGGCGGCAGCGGCAGCCGCAAAAAGAAACCATACAGCAACGAGCGGGGTGAACATGCTTAAGCTGGAATTGCGTGCCGCCAGCTCGCGTAGCATGGCTTATCTTTCTCCTGTACTGGCTTTGCTGCTGACCATCTTTTTTGGCGCCCTGCTGTTCATGGCACTGGGCAAAAACCCTTTGACTGGCTTGCAGGTATTTTTGATAGAGCCGATACGCAACAAGGCTGCCATCGCAGAATTATTATTGAAGACCACGCCGCTGGTCTTGTGCGCGCTGGGGCTGTCAGTCTGTTACCGCGCCAATGTCTGGAACATCGGTGCCGAGGGGCAGTTGATAGCGGGTGGCCTGGCGGCTGGCAGCACCATCTTGTTTTTTGATACTGGCACGCCCGGTGTGTCAGGCGGCATGGTTTTGCTGCTCGCAACCTGTGCAGGTGTAGTCGGCGGAGCCTTGTGGGCATCCATCACAGCCTTGTTGCGTGACCGCTTCAATGCCAATGAAATTCTGGTATCGCTGATGCTGACCTATATCGCGCAATTGCTGCTGATGTATGCAGTCAATGGTCCGCTGAAAGACCCGCATGGCATGAACTTCCCGCAGTCCAAGGTGTTTTCCAGCGATTATCTGTTGCCACACCTGTTCTCGGGCAGCCGCCTGCATATAGGTTTTATCGTCATGCTGGTTGCCAGTGGCCTGATGGCAGTGTTTGTGTATCGCAGCTTTGCTGGTTACCGCTTGACGGTAGGCGGGCTGGCACCGCTGGCAGCGCGTTATGCGGGTTTCTCCAGTCGCCGCGCCTTGTGGACATCATTGCTGATATCTGGCGGTTTCGCTGGTATGGCAGGTGCTTTTGAAGTGGCTGGCCCCATAGGCCAGGTCTTGCCTTCCATCTCGCCCGGTTATGGTTTTGCCGCCATCATTGTGGCCTTCATTGGTCGTCTGAATCCCATAGGCACCATCTTTGGTGGTCTGGTGCTGTCGCTGTTTTACCTCGGTGGCGAGATGGCACAATCGCGCCTGGGCCTGCCTTCTGCCATCACTGGCCTGTTCCAGGGCATGTTGCTGTTTTTGCTGCTGGCTTGCGACACCCTGATCAATTACCGCCTGCGTTGGCAGAAATAAGCGACCATGGAAAATTTTGCAGCACTTATAGCCGCCTCCATCAACTCCGGTACACCACTACTGATCGCAGCGCTCGGCCTGCTGATCAATGAGCGTGCAGGCGTGCTCAATCTTGGTGCCGAGGGCATGATGCTGGTGGCTGCCATCACCGGTTTTGCCGTGGCCCACCAGACCCACATGCCCTGGCTGGGTTTTGTCGCAGGCGCAATTGCTGGCATGCTGATGGCAACCCTGTTTGCCTGGCTGGCACTGGTGCTGGTGACCAACCAGGTGGCAACTGGTCTGGCGCTGTCCATCTTTGGTGCTGGCCTGTCGGCCTTCATAGGGCAGTCTTTCGTTGGTCAGTCCCTGCCTGCCGGGCCGCATGGCATACCGTTTTTATCGGACATCCCCTTCCTTGGCAAAGCCTTGTTTGACCAGCATCTGGCGGTGTACTTTGGCCTCTTGCTATGCGGCGGCATAATCTGGTTCCTGTACCGCAGCCGTGCTGGCCTGGTCTTGCGGGCAGTGGGTGAATCGCCAGAATCTGCCCATGCACTGGGCTACCCTGTGCGCAAGATACGTTATCTGGCCTTGCTGTTCAGCGGTGCCTGCTGTGGCATCGCTGGTGCTTACCTGTCAGTCGTGTATACACCGATGTGGGTGGAAGGCCTGGTTGCCGGGCGCGGCTGGATCGCGCTGGCATTGACGACCTTCGCCACCTGGCGTCCGGCACGGGTCTTGCTGGGTGCTTTACTGTTTGGCAGCGTGACTATTTTACAGTTTCATTTCCAGGCGATAGGCATAGCCCTGCCATCGGAAATTTTATCCATGCTGCCGTATCTAGCGACGATTATCGTGCTGGTGCTGATCTCGCGTAACCCTGACTGGATACGCCTGAACATGCCAGCTTCACTGGGCAAGCCTTTCCGCCCGGGGTCTGCTTAAGTATCTATATATAGATGTCATTTGCTGTGCGTTTTTTTTGATTAAAACTGAAAATCAAACCAAGGAAGCTATCCATGAAAATCTCTCGCAGAAAAACCCTGGCAGCCGCGCTGTCCCTGGCTATCGTCGGTCTTGCTGGCTGTGGTCAGAAAGAAGAAAGCAAATCTGCCAGCGCCAGTGCAGCCACGCCTGCACCAGCCAGCACCGCTGCCGCACCTGCTGCGGCAGCACCGCTGAAAGTCGCTTTTGTGTACGTAGGCCCGGTTGGTGATGCAGGCTGGACTTATGCCCATGATGCTGGCCGCAAAGCAGTGGAAGCCAAGTTTGGTGACAAGGTGAAAACCAGCTTCGTTGAAAACGTACCAGAAAGCGCAGCAGACGCAGAACGCGTGATCCGCGACCTGGCCAATCAAGGTAACAAGGTCATCTTTGGCACCACCTTTGGTTATATGGAAGCCATGCTGAAAGTCGCCAAGGATTTTCCTGATGTGAAATTTGAACATGCGACTGGCTACAAAACTGCCGACAATATGGCGCAATATGATGTACGCACTTATGAAGGTGCGTACCTCGCAGGTGTGGCCGCAGGCAAGATGAGCAAGTCTGGCAAGCTGGGTGTGGTTGCCTCCATCCCTATTCCTGAAGTACTGCGCAACATCAATTCCTTCACCCTCGGTGCCCGCTCAGTCAACCCCAAAGCCACCACCAAGGTAGTCTGGGTTAACAAATGGTTTGACCCGGGCAAGGAACGCGAAGCCGCCACTACCCTGATAGGCCAGGGTGTGGATGTGCTGATGCAAAACACTGACTCTGCCGCCGTCGTGCAAACCGCAGAAGAAAAAGGCGTGTATGCCTTTGGCTGGGACAGCGACATGAGCAAGTTTGGCGCAAAAGCCCACCTGGCAGCATCCGTGATTGACTGGGGCGTGTACTACACCAGGCGCGTGGATGAAGTGCTCAACAAAACATGGAAATCAGACACCACCTGGTGGGGTCTGAAAGAAAACATGATAGACCTGAAAGCCTTCAACGCCAGCCTGTCAGATGAAGTCAAAAAACTCATCGCCGACAATCGCCAGGGCGTCATCGACGGCACAGGCCCGATCTGGAAAGGCCCGGTCAAGGACAACACTGGCAAGGAAGTATTGGGCAAGGATGCGGTGGCGGATGACAAATTCCTGCATGACATCAAGTTTTATGTGGAGGGCGTGGAAGGCAAGGTTCCGGGTTAAACAACAGGCTGCTTGTTTGAACCAGTCTTCCCGCTGTTTCATACAAAAACACGAGCTGCTCAAGCGCCAGCAGCTGATTGACTGAAATTGAAGATACCTCCAGCCAATAACTGGAGGTATCTTTATTTTATCTACTGCTGCGACTCATCACCAATCGCATGGATGTTATGGCAGCACGATAAATTCAGTGCTGTCCGCAGAGCCGTGGCTTTACTTCGTAAATTAATTAATAATTTGTACATCATCGATACGTGGTACATTGAATTGCAGTCTTTTCAATCTTCACCAGTCTCACTATTCGTGCAGCGTTTTTTCGCGATGATGTTCCAAAGACAAAATCTCCCATAGTTACATACACAAGTATTGAGTAACATCAAAGTGGGAGTGCTATTGAATACCTCAAATACACAGTCATTGGCGAAATCCCTGACTGGCATACGCGGCCTTGATGAAATCACCGAGGGTGGATTGCCCAAGGGCCGTCCCAGCCTGATATGCGGCAATGCCGGATGTGGCAAGACTATCCTGGGCATGGAATTCTTGCTGCATGGAGCGCTTGATTATGGCGAACCCGGCGTCTTTGTTTCATTTGAAGAAACCGCTGAAGACCTGGCCAGCAATTTCAATACTTTAGGCTATGACCTCAGGGATCTGCATACCAGGAAGCTATTATCCATTGAGTATATCTACATAGAACGCAGTGAAATAGAAGAAGCTGGCGACTACAATCTGGACGGACTTTTCATACGACTAGGTCATGCGATTGATGCAATTGGTGCGAAAAGAATAGTACTTGATACCATAGAAGTGCTATTTGGCGGTTTGTCCAATGCAGCCATCCTGCGTGCAGAATTACGCCGCCTGTTCAGGTGGCTCAAGGAAAAAGGCGTGACGGCCATCGTCACAGGTGAACGCGGTGAGCGTACCCTGACCCGTTATGGCCTGGAAGAATATGTCGCCGATTGTGTGATCCTTCTTGATCTCAGGGTTGAAGAACAGATTGCCACACGGCGTCTGCGCATAGTCAAATACCGTGGCAGCGAGCACGGTGCCAATGAATACCCCTTCCTCATCGACATGCAGGGCATCTCGATCTTGCCGATCACTTCGCTTGGTCTTGATCACACAGTATCGGATGAAAGAATTTCCAGCGGGATTCCGCGCCTCGATACCATGCTCAGCGGCGAAGGCTATTTCCGTGGCAGCTCGATTCTGGTATCCGGCACTGCTGGCTCAGGCAAAAGCAGTGTCGCCGCCAAATTCGTGGAGGCGGCCTGTGGTCGTGGCGAAAACTGCCTGTACTTTGCCTTTGAAGAATCGCCACAACAAATCATGCGTAATATGCTCTCCATAGGGATAGACCTTGCCCCCTGGGTGGAGCATGGGCTGTTGCGCTTTCATGCATCGCGCCCTTCTGTACATGGGCTGGAAATGCATTTGGTCACCATGCACAAACTCATACTTGAATGCAATCCGGCCCATGTCGTAGTGGACCCGATATCGGCTCTGACGGTGGTGGGTTCAGACACTGAAGCCAAATCAATGTTAATACGCCTGATCGGTTTTCTCAAGACCCGCAAGGTGACGACTTTGCTGACTGGCTTAACCCATGTCGGCGATAAACTGGAAGCAAGTAATGAAGATATTCCTTCCTTGATCGATACCTGGTTGAGCCTGCGTGATATTGAACATCAGGGCGAACGTAATCGCGGCATGTACATCTTGAAATCACGCGGCATGGCACATTCCAACCAGATCCGCGAATTCATCTTGAGCAACAAGGGCATAGACCTGTTCGATGTCTATCTGGGCCCGAAAGGTGTCCTGACTGGCGCTGCCCGTGTCGGACAGGAAGCACTGGACAGATCAAACATCGTATCGCGTCAACAAGACATACAGCGCAAGAAGCGCGAATATGAACATAAGCGACAGGCGCTGGAAGCCAATATTGCGGCACTGCGCGAAGAATTTGATACTGCTACCGAAATCATAGAAAGCCTTTCAGAAGAAGAAAAGCAAAGGGATGCAGTCATTATTCATGACCGCGCCGATATGGCGAAACTAAGACGTGCTGATTTGACTGCTCTTTAGAGAAGAGGTCTACGCCATGCTTGAACTAATTAAAGGAACCCTGAAAATGCCACTATCCATGAACAATACTGAGAATAAGAAATGGATGCTACGTCTTTACGTAGCCGGCCAGACCCATAAATCCATCATCGCACGCGCCAATCTTCACAGAATTTGTGAACAGCATATGCCAGATAAGTACCATGTCGATGTCATCGATTTACTGGAAAACCCGCAGTTGGCAAAGGAGGACCAGATCATTGCCATCCCGACCCTGGTACGTAATATGCCCGCGCCCATGAGAAAAATCATCGGTGATCTTTCCAATACCGAAAAGGTATTGATGGGTCTGGATCTTTCTGCTGACACGTGAGTGAACGCAAAAAATGCATCTGTAAATCCTTGCCCTTCGTTCTGACGACTAGTGTATACACAGCAAAGAGTACAGAAGGTTTTTTGTGAGCATGGGATGCACATTATGTTTGAATTATGAATCTTTATCACACCTCCTTCTCAGAAAAAGAGTCGATGTGATTGTAACGGCGACTTTGGTGTAGAAGTCTTCACTTCTATCAAAGGCGTGATTGACAAATTGCCTGATACACCGTGTCTGCCGCAGGAAGTTGATCAAATGGAGTACCTATGAACAATGCTTCAAGCGTGCATCATTTACTGCCGGAATCATCAACCGAAATGGACGGTTTGCGCGCGCGCCTGCGCGAAGCGGAAGAAACCCTGGATGCTATACGCTACGGGCGCGTTGACGCCCTGGTCATATCAAAAAATGACGAAGAAAAGATTTTCACCTTGCAAGGCGCCGAACACACTTATCGCATGATGGTCGAAGCGATGAACGAAGGCGTGATAACGCTGGCGAGTGATGGAACCATACTGTATTGCAATCGCTGTTTCTCCGATATGCTGAAAATACCCCTGGAGAAGATCGCCGGGAATTTGTTGCAGAAATATGTTGCCCCGGCCAATATTGCCGTGGTCGAAAAAATGTTGCGGGGCATCGAAACCGAAAAAGCAGAGATATGGCTATTCGATGCCAACGGCAAGAACCTGCCGGTTTTCCTGTCGCCACAGATACTGCAGATCAAAGATGAACCCACCGTCATCTACATGGTCGCTATGGATTTGACCTCTCACAAACAATACGAGGCCAGGCTGGAATATCTGGCCAACTATGATGCCCTGACTGGCCTGGCAAACAGGAACCGCCTGCATGACCGCCTCAGGCAAGCTATCGTATCTGCAGAGCGTTATAAACACCAGGTCACAGTGGCTTTTATTGACGTCGACCTGTTCAAGTTCATCAACGACAGTCTTGGGCATCATGTGGGTGATGAATTGCTCAAAGCAGTGGCTGCGCGATTGAAATCCTGTATGCGCGAAAATGACACGGTGGCCCGCCATGGCGGTGATGAATTCGTGGTGATAATTGATCATTCAGATGAAGCGGTAATCTCCCTGTTGATGTCGAGGATACTGGCTTCGGTCGCTGAGCCCATCATGGTAGAAGAACGTGAATTGCAGGTTACCTGCAGCATCGGTTTCAGCCTTTATCCTATTGATGGACTGGATGCCGACACGCTCTTGAAAAATGCCGATGCGGCGATGTACCGCGCCAAGGAACAAGGGCGCAACAATGTGCAATTCTATACAGAAGAACTGAATCAAAAGATACGCAAAAGGCTCTCCATAGAGTCCATGCTGCGGCATGCATTGGACCGTGATGAATTTTTCCTGCAATACCAGCCCCAGGTTTCCCTGCAAACCGGAGCAATAGTCGGCGTTGAGGCATTGATACGATGGAATCATGCATCGGAAGGCATAATTTCTCCGCTAGACTTCATCCCCCTGGCAGAAGAACTGGGCTTGATCGTCCCTATTGGTGAATGGGTACTTCGTACTGCCTGTGCACAAATGCAGGCATGGCATCAAGCCGGTTTTCCCAAGATCAGCGTTGCAGTCAATCTGTCCGCACGTCAATTCAAGCAACAGGATCTGGCAGAAGTCATTGCCCGTATATTGCAGGAGACTGGCCTGGACCCTGCTTATCTGGACCTGGAACTTACCGAAAGCATGGTGATGCACAATGTTGAGTCAGCGGTTGCGATGCTGAACAAACTCAAGTATATGGGCATCAAGTTATCTATCGACGATTTTGGAACAGGGTATTCGAGCCTGAATTATCTGAAACGCTTTCCTATCGATTTTTTAAAAATCGACAAATCCTTTGTCAAGGACATCACCTGCGAACCAGATGACGCCGCAATTGCCTGCTCAATCATTGCTTTGGCACATAGTCTCAGGTTAAAAGTGATCGCCGAAGGCGTAGAAACTGAAGGCCAGCTTGCCTACCTTGCATCCCATTCTTGCGACGCAATACAAGGTTATTATTTTAGCCGCCCGATGTCACCCGCAGCATGCGAACAATTTTTCTCGCAGGGCAAACAACTGGCCGTAAGCCTGGACAAGCTATCCACCTCCAGAAAAACAATGCTGATTGTAGATGATGAAACCAGCATAGTAACTGCTTTGCAGCGCCTGTTCCGTCCCGATCACTATGATATTCTTGCGGCTTCAACTGCCCGTGAGGCATTCGAATTGCTGGCTTTACATGACGTGCAGGTCGTCATTTCTGATCATCGTACAAAAGATATGAACGGTACCGATTTTTTGAGCAAGGTCAAAGATCTCTACCCAGATACTATCCGCATCATGCTTTCGGGCTATACCAATCTCGATTCCATCATCACTGCCATCAATTGCGGGGCCATTTACCGTTTTTTTACCAAACCCTGGGACGATGTGATATTGCGCAAGGACATACGCGAGGCATTTGAACACTACGGGCTCTTACACGAAGCAAAATCTGTAAGTGAAGTAGGTTAAGGTAGGCCCTACACCATCACCTTTGCCGAAGCCTCCGCCACTATCCGTCTCAACCATTGCACCTCCGCCGCCGCATGGGCGCGTTCATGCCAGAGCATGAAGAACTTCATCTTTGGTACGGTAATGGGCATGGGCAAGACTTCTATCGGCCAGTCTCTGGCGCATTGCACGGCGAAGCTGCGGCTGGTGGTGAAGATGAGGTCGGTGCGTGAGAGTACGTAAGGGACCATGCCAAAGTAAGGGATGGTCATCTGTATCTTGCGTTTCAGCCCCTGCTCTGCCAGCGCGGTATCGATGATACTGCGGTGGCCCATCATGTAGGGCGTGGGGGCCAGGTGGGCCATTTCCAGATAGTATTTGATCGACAAACCCTTGCTGACTACCGGATGTTTGCGATTCACCATGCACACTACTTCGTCTTCAAATAATTGCGCCAGATGCAGGTGGGGCGGCAAGTCTGGCCAGTTGCCGATGACGCAATCTAGTTCGCCACTTTCCAGGCCGGCAGTATAATCAAAACCAGCATTCAGGGCATGCACGGTCAGCCCTGCATTGGGTGCCTGTTCGCGCAGTTTTTCTATGATCAGGGGGATCAGCAAGGCGCTCAGGTAATCCGGTGCGCCGAGGTGGAATATGCGTTGGGTTGAGGCTGGCATGAAGGCCGGGGCCGGGCTGGCGATGCTTTCCAGCACGTTCAGACCCTGGCGTGCCAGCAGCAAGAGTTCTTCACCACGCTCAGTCGCGGTCATGCCATTCTTGCCACGCACCAGGATGGCGTCACCAGTAATTTCGCGCAGGCGTTTCAGCATATTGCTGATGGCGGGTTGTGATTGCCCCAGCTTCATGGCGGTACGGGTGACGCTGCGCTCAGTCAGCAGGGTATGCAGGACGCGCAATAAATTGGTGTCGAGCTGATCCATCAAACGCTGGTTCATGCTTTTACCTCAACTGAGGGAGATGAGGCTAAGGGTAAATGCAGCGGCAAAGGCAATACATCACCATCGACAAACACCAGCATCTGGCCAGATGCGCATTGGGTCCAGTTTTCATTGGTGGTCAGTGGTTCGGTGACGATGATGGCAACCTTGTCGGCAGGGGTGGTCACTTGGGAAAAATCCACGGCCACGTCTTCATCCGTCAAGGCGGCTGTACTGAAGGGATGCTGGCGCACGATGTAGTAAAGCTTGGTCGAACAATGAGTGAACAAGGCTTCGCCATTCGACAGCATCATGTTGAAGGTGCCATAACTGGCGATTTCTGCCGTTATCTCGTGCATGAACTGGGCCAATTGTTGCACCGATGGCAATTGCTCGCCAAAGTGACGGCGCATGCGTTGAAGCAGGTAACAGAATGCCCGTTCACTGTCGGTATTGCCAACCGGCTGGAAACTGCCATCAAGTACAGGCGCAAATTCCTTCAAATCGCCATTATGGGCAAACACCCAGTAGCGTCCCCAGCATTCACGCACAAAGGGGTGACAGTTTTCCAGGCTGACCTGGCCCTGGGTTGCCTTGCGTATGTGGGCGATGACGTTTTTGGATTTGATGGGATAGCGCTTGATGAGCTCGGCCACTGGTGATTCCACCGCTGACTGGTGATCAACAAACAGGCGTACGCCGCTGCCTTCAAAGAAAGCGATACCCCAGCCGTCCTTGTGCTCGTCCGTCAAACCGCCGCGTGTTGCAAACCCGGTAAAACTGAAGACTATATCAGTTGGGGTATTGCAGTTCATTCCTAGTAATTGACACATGATGCATATAGTGAAAACAGTTTGCACATACCTTACCATAGGCAAACCCGCTTATTATTCCCATCTATATAAGATTTTGAAGTTTGCTTATGTTATTTGCGACCAGCTTTGATGGCAAAACAACGATCAGCAGCATAAGCAGGCAATACCAGCCTGAAAAAATGCCCCTTTAAAGATGCCAGTGGTAAATGTTTTACATTTTGACCGTAGACTAAGCTCATATTGAGGCAGATAATCTGAACGTGGCCTGAAATCAGGCTGATAAAGGAATAATCATGCAAAATTTCAGCACCGATGCCTTATTGCTGGCAGTACCTGAATTAAAGGATGTTGCGCCCAAACACTACCCTGACCTGGTGTTATTGGCCGCGCAGAAAACATTCAAGACGCGCAAGCCGTTCTGGCGTGAATTCATGACGGCTTTGACAATATTCGCAGCAATTTATCTGTCCAACCGCATCGCCGCGCCAGACTCGATATGGATTAGCTGCGTGCTGACTGTCGGCCTGGCCCTTGTTTCCATGTTTGCGATAGACCTGATGTACTTCCGCAAGTTAAAGCCAGCGATCATTGACAGGCTTGCCAAGATCAAACCTGGTACGAAAGAATAAGCAGAATAAGTAGCGTAAGCGCAGCTCAGGTCCAAGCTTGCAAATCGCAGGCCTAAGGTTTCAGGTTTTTATGGCAAACACTTTTTGAAATTCACGTTTGCCCTTGCTGGTCAGTGCCAGTGCCCGGCTATCAAGGTCACGTTCCAGCCAGGCGTGGTTTAGCAGCAAATTCAATAAAGCCGCACCCAAAGCGCCGCCCAGATGCGGCGTGCGCTCACTCCAGTCCAGGCATGAACAGGCGAAACGCCGTCTGGCCTTGCGGGTAGTGGCAATATCCAGGCCCAATTCTTCCAGGCCTTTGCTGCCTGTGCTGGTCAATTCATAGGCGGTTTCCTCACCTTCTACAGGTCTGATCCAGGCTTGCTGCATCAGGTAGTCATGCACACCCACTGCCACCTCGCCCGCCATATGGTCATAGCAGGTACGCGCCTTGCGCAGGCGGTCTGGCGTATTGGGTACAAAGCGTGATTTGGGCAGACCGGCGATCAGTAACAGGGATTCCAGCGCAATCGCGACTTCATTGCTGGCGAGCTGGTAATAACGGTGCTTGCCCTGCGCCACCACGGTTACCAGATGCTGCTCCAGCAATTTGCTCAAATGCACACTGGCAGTGGAGGGGCTGACCTCGGCCACGACAGCCAGCTCAGTGCTGGTGCGGGCGCGCCCGTCCATCAGGCTGCACAGCATGCGGGCGCGGGCAGGTTCGGCAATGGCACCTGCCAGCTTGGCCAATTGGGTATCGGCGTAATCTATATTGTCTGCATTCATAGTTTGATGGTAGACGAATTGTTCAATGCAAACAAGCCCTATACTGCATTTCATTACCTCACCATCCGCCCTGCCATGACACAGACTATCAACATCCTGAATGCCGCCTGCCACACAAATCCTTATCCTTATTACGCCAGCTTGCGTGAAGGGTCTGCACTGGTTTTTGATGCAGAACTCAAATGCTGGATAGCCAGCCGTGCCGCAGTCGTAAAGGAAGTGCTGGAATCCCCAGCTTGCGCTGTCAGGCCAGTTGCAGAAGCTGTGCCACGCAATATTGCAGGCGGCACGGCAGGAGAAATTTTTTCAAACCTGGTACGCATGAATGAAGGCCAGGCACATGCCCTGCCCAAGCAAGTAATACAAAGCTCATTACGCAAGCTGGACTTGTCTGACATCGCTGCATATACGCAGCAGCATGCTACTCAACTCGCCAGTAAGTATGAGCTGACAACCGGAAGCGGGCTGACACAATATCTGCTCGACTTGCCTGTGCATGTCATGGGCAGTGTACTGGGGTTTGAAGAAAATGCTTTAGCTGCCCTGGCAAACTGGATGGCAGATTTCGTGCGCTGCCTTTCGCCACTGAGCACAGCAGAACAAATCGACACGGCACATATTGCAGCAAAAGCTTTGCAAAACAGTTTCCGTCAACTGCTGCAAGACAGCCAGGTAAAACCTGGAGGATTTTTGGCAGCTCTGCAAAGCGAAGCAAGACAATGTGGCTGGCACCATGCTGACAGCATCTTGTCCAACCTGATAGGCTTGCTGTCACAAACTTATGAAGCCACTGCTGGCCTGGCGGGCAACAGCCTCACTGCCTTGCATGCTCACCCTGACATACTGAAGAGCCTGCGTGATGGTGGTACAGACTTGCCACAAAAATTAAGTCAACTGGTAGCCGAAATCGCCCGCCATGATGGGCCTGTGCAAAACACCCGACGCTTCGTCAGCCAGGCTTGCGAAATAGCTGGTCAAGGCCTGAAAGCGGGTGATGTTATCGTCGTCTTGCTGGCCGCTGCCAATCGTGATGCGGCAGTTAATCCTGATCCTGATACTTTGCAACTGGACAGACCAGACAGAAAAGTGTTCACCTTCGGCCATGGTCGCCACGCCTGCCCAGGTCAACACATTGCAGAGCAAATCACTGGGAATTGCCTGCACTATCTGCTGAGCAAACCAGTATTTGATTTTTCTACATTGCACTGGGCATACCGTCCTTCACTGAATGGCCGCATTCCCGTATTTACTCACAACAACCACAACAATGAGACCACATGATAGCCGTGATTTTTGAAGTCATACCGCATGCAGAAAACAAGCAGGAATATCTGGATATCGCTGCAGGGCTTGCGCCCTTGCTCAGGGAAATGGATGGTTTCATTTCCATAGAACGTTTCCAGAGCCTGATTGATCCCGGCAAGATTTTGTCCCTGTCATTCTGGCGCGATGAAGCGGCAGTCGCGAACTGGCGCAATACTGAAGAACACCGGGCAGCGCAGTCACAAGGACGCGGCCATGTCTTCTCAGGCTACCGTTTGCGCATTGCATCCGTAGTGCGTGACTATGGTTTGCTGGAGCGTGAACAGGCACCGGCAGATAGTCGTCATGTGCATGGCTAATGTAATTAAGTGCACCCCAGATTGATGGCGTAGTATCCGGAAAAACCAGAAACAATTTTCATATCAATAGGACTTACGCAAAATCGTCCCAGCAAGGCGTCAGCGACGAAGACAGTACTTTGGTACGACTAGGAGTTGCAACGCAGTTGGGGCAGTTTTTCGGAAGTCCTAATCAAGAAAGAAATTCAACATGTCTGAACTACAGCTCTACCTGAATACGCATTTCCTGAACAAGGCACAATTCGCTGCGGCCTGTGCTATTTCTGAAGCAGAATTAAATGACTTGCTGGCGGCACAAATACTGCCCGACCCTTCTTATGTAGTCTCAGAAAAGGCCACCATCAACTCTGCCGTATTTGGTGAGTCAGATGCCGCCGATACTGTTGCCGGTGACTATTTTCGTGATACGCATATCACCTGGTGCAACAGGGCAAAACAGCTGGTGGCCGAACACGGGTGGGCAGCAGCACCAGAACTGATGAAGCAAGAATTCATGCGTGACTATATCGCTGCACTGACAGAATTGAATGCCAGCGTATGGCATTTGCAAGACTGCTTCGAAGCGGACGGCACGGCAAACACCACGGGCCTGATGAAAAATGCGGAATCCCACTGGAAGCATTTCTTGCTGGGCACTTTTGGTATCTGTACTGCGAATCCGGTATCTGCAGCCGAGATTGCGCGCAAAGGCGTTTTACAGGAAAAACTTAGCCACCTGACCGCCAATGGCAGCAAGACTGATTTCAGTGCGACTGAAGCGAGGGAAATCCTGCCGGTAGTCGATGCCTTTGCAAACGCCGCCATGTGGTTTTCACCCGCAGAATATGCGCGCTCCAGTCGCAAACGCCTCGTCGATGATATGCGACCGCGTTTGCAAGCTGCAATAGCAACATAAGCTCGGCAATGCAGTCAGGGTAGTTTTATTCAATACGCAGCAAGCGTAGCCCGGTATAAATCTGTCTGCCGACTCACTTATACAGACTACGCTTATGCTCACCTTCAATCTTTATCTCTCCATGGCTGCCTTTGCGCTGGCCGCCTCCATTTCACCCGGCCCTGTGAATATCGTCGCTTTGCGCTCAGGCACGCAATATGGTTTTCGTGCCAGCCTTGCCCATGTCAGCGGTGCCACCATAGGCTTTACCGTCTTGTTATTCCTGACTGGCCTGGGCCTGCATGAGTTATTGCTTATCATGCCCGCACTGACAAAAATCATACAATGGGCAGGTGTTGCTTTCCTGCTGTTCCTGGCTTACAAGCTGGCTGTCGATAACGGGCAGTTGGAAGTCGATGAAAATGGCAAGGGGCCATCCGCCTGGTATGGTGCGCTCATGCAATGGCTTAATCCAAAAGCCTGGCTGGCATCCATTGCAGGCATGGGTGCCTATGCGGCAAATGGTGATGCCAGCATGGTCTGGCACTTCACCATCATCTATTTCTTCATTTGCTATGCGTCGATAGCCGCCTGGGCATATGCAGGCACGGCCTTGCGCCAGCTATTCAAAAAGCCTGCTCTGATGCGTGCCTTTAACCGCAGCCTGGCTGTGATGTTATTGATCAGTGCAGTGTATTTGATGCTGAGTTGAGCCGGATTTCATGCCTGATACTGTCCTGGCGTCGCCGCCAGCAAGCGTTTGAAAACCCGCTGGAAATGCGCCTGGTCAGCAAAACCTGCTTCCAGCGCAGCATCAGCAATGGACGCACCTTGCCGCAATTTTTCTTGCGCATATTGCACGCGACGATTGATCAGGTAAGCATGCGGCGTCATATCATATTGCTTCCTGAAGGCACGAAATAAATAGGAGGCCGACAAACCTGCGTGGGCAGAAATATCATCGAGGCTCAGGTCTTGTGTACAGTGCTCATGGATAAAATCAGCAGCCAGCTTGAGTTTGGCATTTTCCAGATGCAGTTCTGCCGGAGCAGACTGCAAGAGTCTATGCAATTCAGAGAAATACTGGATCACACTGCCCTGCTTGCTAATGAGTTCAGCTTCAGGATCGTTCAGGGTTTGATATAAATCGAGCAGGCCTTCATACAAGAAAACATTGTCAGACACTGCACTGGTATAAGCATGAAATTCTGGTTTTTTTACTTGTCCCAATTCAGCTTGCAAAGCTGCCAGCCAGTTGGCATCAACGTACAACATGCAAAATGACCATGGCAAATCATCGACTGGCTTACAGATATGCACCTGCCCCGGATTGATGATCACCAGCTTACCTACTTGCACATGATGCTGCGCACCAGCCACGACAAAATTGCTTGCGCCCGCAGTCACAGCACCTATGCTGAAAGTCTGGTGTGCATGTTTGTCATAACTGGCTGAACGCCCTTCTGCCAGATAGCGCGCCTCGATAAAAGGCAATCTGTCGTCGCGCCAGAAGCGCGGGACTGTATCTGCCAGAGTCTTGAGTTGCGCCATGTTTTATGCAAGGGTTTATTTGCCGATACAAAACCGCGAGAAAATCACACCCAGCAAATCATCGGAAGTAAATTCACCAGTGATGCTGTTCAAACGGTCTTGCGTCAAACGTAGCTCCTCTGCAAACAAATCCAGCGACTGGTCATTTTGTGCTGCATATTCTGCGGCATTTTGCAGGTGTTCATGCGCGTGCTTGAGGGCGATCAGGTGGCGTTCGCGGGCCAGAAAAAGCGATTCACCGGTTTGCTCCCATCCGGCAATGCGCAGCAATTCCTTGCGCAGCAGATCTATGCCTATGTGTTCATGCGCGGACAGATAAATATGCGTGGCATCGGACATTTCATCGACGCTGGCATGGTGACCGGACAAATCTATCTTGTTCCAGATGCGTATCACTGGCACGCCTTCCGGGAAGCGGGCAACGATGGCATCGTCAGCGCGGGTCGGGCCGCGGCTGGCGTCAAGCAGGTGCAGGATGACATCGGCTTTTTCCACTTCTGCCCATGTACGTTCTATGCCTATACGCTCTACTGTATCGATGGCATTGGCGACCTGGCCTTCTTCGACTTCATCATGCTCATGGCGTATGCCAGCGGTGTCGATGATGTTGAGCGGTATGCCTTCGATATGGATAGTCTCGGTCACCTTGTCGCGGGTAGTACCGGCGACGGGGGTGACGATGGCGACATCATCGCCAGCCAGCACATTCAACAGCGATGATTTGCCGACGTTAGGCTGGCCTGCCAGCACCACGTTCAAACCGGCGCGCAGCAAGGCACCTTGGGCCGCTTGCTCGAACACTTTTTGCAGGGCAGCCTGTATGGTCGCCAATTGGCCACGGGCATTGGATTTTTCCAGGAAGTCGATTTCTTCTTCCGGAAAATCCAGCGTCGCTTCTACCAGCATGCGTAAATGCACGACTTTTTCTACCAGTGCATGGATGACCTTGGAGAAAGCACCAGACAGGGATTGCGATGCTGACTTGGCTGCGGCCTCGGTCGAGGCTTCGATCAGATCAGACACGGCTTCTGCCTGTGCCAGATCGAGCTTGTCGTTCAAAAAGGCGCGCTGGGTAAATTCACCCGGCTCAGCCAGCCGCAAACCTGCATCCTTGCCCGCTTCCAGACAACGCGACAACAGCATTTGCATGACAACCGGGCCGCCATGGCCTTGCAGTTCCAGCACATCTTCGCCGGTATAAGAATGCGGTGCCTTGAAATAAATGGCGATGCCCTGGTCAATGACGGTGCCATCTGCCTGGGTAAACGGCAGGTAACTGGCATGACGCGGCTTGAATTGGGTAGTGCCAAACAGGGCAGCGACGACAGGGGCAAGGTCCTTGCCGGAAATGCGCACTACACCTATGCCGCCACGCCCTGGGGCGGTGGCAATGGCAGCGATGGGAATGGGTTCGTAGATCATGTTGAAATTCTATCTGTGCTTGCACACTATGAGTGCAAATTAGTCTGCGGGTTTGTGACGGAAATGCGACAGGGTTTATGTCTGTAATGTGGCAATTCCCTGGGTTTAACCCCCTTCCCCTTCAAGGGGAAGGCAGGGATGGGGATGGGTTTCTTTCGTAATTTGAGTTTGCGATTAATCAACCGAACCCCATCCCCACCCTAACCCGTCCACTGCGCCACTTGCAAGTGGCTTAGAGATTTGTGGCGCAAAGCATGCTTTGCGAATTCCCAAAAATCTCCCCTTGAAGGGGAGGGAATGAAGAACTAGGCCACAACACCACCAAAAACAAAAAAGCCCGCAAGCAAACTTGCGGGCTTTCTCATTTGCTCAGTTTTACGCTCAAGCCTTATGCTCTGGCGGTATCAATTTATTGTTGATCACCCATTGCTGCGCAATCGACAAGATATTGTTGACTACCCAATACAATACCAGACCAGATGGGAAGAAGAAGAACATGACCGAGAATGCCAGTGGCATGAACATCATCATCTTCGCCTGCATAGGATCAGCCGGTGCTGGATTCAACTTGGTGGTGATGAACATGGAAATCGCATACACCACTGGCAAAATATACCAAGGGTCAGGTGAAGTCAGGTCAGTGATCCAGCCCACCCATGGTGCGCCGCGCATTTCCACGCTGGCTTGCAAGACCCAGTACAGTGCCAAAAATACAGGCATCTGGATCAGGATAGGGAAGCAGCCGCCGAGAGGATTGATTTTCTCGGTTTTGTACAACTCCATCATGGCCTGGTTCATTTTTTGCGGATCGTTTTTGAAACGCTCACGCACAGCCTGCATTTTCGGTGTTACTACCTTCATTTTTGCCATGCTGCGATAACCGGCAGCCGACAAGGGGAACAACGCCAGTTTGATGGCGATCGTGAAGACCACGATAGTCCAGCCCCAGTTACCCAGCATTTTGTGGATTTGCTCCATGACCCAGAACAGCGGCTTGGCGATGATAGTCAACACGCCATAATCTTTAACCAGCTCAAAACCAGGGGCAATTGCTTCCAGTTTGGCAGATTCTTGCGGGCCAGAATACAGGTGTGCATTCATGGTCACTGTTGCGCCCGGTGCCACTGTGCCCATAGGCAAGACATTACCGACTGCATACAGATTGGTATCAACCTGCTTTGTGAAGATTTCGCGCTTGGTCTTGTCTTGCGGGATGAAAGACGACACAAAGAAATGCTGCAACATCGCTATCCAGCCATTGTCCGATGCTTTGGCATGGCCATCAGTACCCTTGGCGATTTTTTCAAAATCCAGTTTCTGGAATTTTTCTGCATCTGTATATACCGCCGGTGCATAGAACTCGCCGCTGCCAGAGAACATGCCGCCGCTTTCAGGCTTGGTGCCGTCATGCAGCAATTGCAGATACAGGGAAGGCGTGATCGCTGCCGCGCTGGTATTGGTCACATCATGGCGCACGTCGATCAGGTACTCACCTTTTTTGAAAGTATAAGTCTTGGTCAGTTTGACGCCACTTTGCTCAGCTTCCAGCACCAGTTGCACCTGGTTGCCGCCTTCCAGGGTACGAACGCCTGGTTTGGCGATAAAACCGGACTTGTGATTAGGGAAAGCGCCGCCCAGCAAACCGGTTTGCGCCAGATAAGTACGCTTGGCTGAATGATCAAACAAAACCATGTTTTTTGTATGATCAGAGCCGTCTTTATGTTTCAGCAATTCCAGCTTTTTCAGCTCGCCACCAATGGTATCAATTTCTGCCTGAATGACATCGGTAGTAATGGTAATGGTTTCGCTCTTGATGACAGGGGCGGCATTTGCATCAGCGCCTGCCACAGCAGTGGCGCTTGCAGCAGCACTAGCGCTACCTGCTGCGCTGGCAGCGGTGGCCGTATTACTGGCAGAAGCCGATGCACTGGCCACTTTTGGTGGCGGCGGGGCAAACATAGACGGCTTGCCGCTATATACACCCCAACCATTCCAGAGCATGATCAGCGAGAAAGAGAAAATTACCCACAGGACGGTACGTTTGATATCCATTTGTGTATGTCAGGAAAGGGGAGAAGAATGTCCAGTGTGCTTGCCATCATGGCAGCACTGGGCAGATGTGGGGGTGGTTTGCGATTTTTCACTAGCGGGTGGCACATTATCCACGCCACCGGGGTGCCAGGGATGGCATTTGCACAAGCGCTTGCCCGCCAGCAAGCTTCCCTTGGCGGCACCGTGTATCTTGATGGCCTCTGCCGCATATTCAGAGCAGCTTGGATAAAAACGACAGTTCTGCCCCAACATGGGACTAATTGCCAGTTTATAAAATCTGAGCAACAGGAGCAGCAGGGTTTTCATCTCAAATGCCCTAAAGTTGACTTACCGGCAGCTTGGCACCAGCCAATGCGCAGGCCGGTGCCGCGAACAGACGCAGGATTTCCGCCCTGAGCTCACGCTTGAGCTGGGCGGTCGTCGCCGGCCCCGCCTTGCTATTAACAGGGCGGGACAGCCGCACGATGCAATCCACATTCAGCAAGGCTGAATGGCGGAATATCTCGCGGGTGACGCGCTTGATGGTATTGCGTGTCACGGCACGTGGCGCAAAACGTTTGGCGGCCACCACACCCAGACGGGCATGCGGCAAATCATTGGTTCTGGTGTACAGCACAAAATGCGCGGTCTTTTGCACGGGGCGCAAACGAAAAACGGATGAAAACTCATCCGTTTTAACGATGCGCCTGACGCGGGCAAAATCTGCGCCGCCT
The DNA here is from genome assembly GCF_049340385.1 of Undibacterium sp. Ji83W. Taxonomy (NCBI): domain Bacteria; kingdom Pseudomonadati; phylum Pseudomonadota; class Betaproteobacteria; order Burkholderiales; family Oxalobacteraceae; genus Undibacterium; species Undibacterium sp. Ji83W. The sequence goes on from NZ_JBMPOZ010000004.1 coordinate 114,259, forward strand.
GCACCTGCCTGAACTGGCTCAGTTATATTATTGATCATGCGAATTCAGCAAGGCTGCGCAGATCAACGAACTGATAATCAAGCTGCCAGGCGTTTACGGCCTTTGGCGCGACGTGCGTTCAGAACAGCGCGGCCACCGCGGGTTGCCATGCGTGCGCGGAAACCGTGAGTGCGCTTGCGGCGAACGACGGAAGGTTGGTAAGTACGTTTCATGTTGGTCTCGCTAATTGAGCAATAAAAAAAATCGGAATTACGGATAAAGGCTGTCTTGGGTGCGACTTCGGCTTGCACATTTTCGTCAGGCCTTTCGCCTTTACTGCCCCAAAACCGCTGCTCATGGTGTTATGCATCAATCCATCAAAAAAACCGATAATTAAAGCCGCACCAATAAAAGAGGGGTAGGGAACCCTGAATTAGACACCATTTTTGCTTTGCGTGTCAATCACTTAGCGCAAAAATTAATCAACCAGGGCACACCTATTGGTGCAATGCAAAGAATAAATTTAAACCCAAACCTGTGGATAACTCGGTCAAGCGGGGTTAAAATAGCGGATTAGCGCGGCACCGTTTTATGTCTTTCAGACAACTCACCCAGCGATAGAGGTGCAAGCCTCTCGGTAGTTCTTATTAAAGTCTTACTTACTAAGATCGCAACGGTAGAATTTAATTCGGCACCGCGCATTTGCATTTAATAATTAAAGTCATACATGGAAAATTTCTGGCAGGCCTGTTCGTCCCAACTTGAGCAAGAGCTTCCACCACAGCAATATAGCGCCTGGATCAAACCGCTATTCCCGCTTGACTTTGAAAACGGCAAGCTGCGGATCGCTGCGCCCAACCGTTTCAAACTGGACTGGGTCAAAGCGCAGTTCGCCAACCGCATCACTGACCTGGCTAACCAATTCTGGGATGAAGAAGTGGAAGTGCAGTTTGTGCTCGACCCGCGTGGCAACAGAAAACCTGCTCCTGCAGCGGCGGCCACACCACGTTCACAAGGTTTGAATGCCGACCTTGATGCCCAGGGCAGCGTGCCAGAAATGATGTCTGAACCTGCTGCGCCAGAAGTATCGCCGCGCCGCGAACAAAGCCGTATTAATTCCGACCTGACTTTTGACAGCTTCGTCACCGGTAAGGCCAATCAATTGGCCCGCGCTGCAGCCATCCAGGTGGCGAATAACCCTGGCGTTTCCTACAACCCATTATTTTTATATGGCGGTGTTGGCCTGGGTAAGACACATTTGATCCACGCCATCGGCAACCAGATCCTGGTTGATAACCCCAATGCCAAGATACGCTACATCCACGCTGAACAGTACGTACGCGACGTAGTGACCGCTTACCAGCGCAAGGGTTTTGATGAGTTCAAGCGTTATTATCATTCGCTGGATTTGTTGCTGATCGATGATATTCAATTCTTTGGCGGCAAGAGCCGTACGCAAGAAGAATTCTTTTACGCGTTCGAAGCCCTGATCGCCGCCAAGAAACAGATCATTATCACCAGTGATACTTACCCAAAAGAAATCACCGGCATGGATGACCGCCTGATTTCGCGCTTTGACTCTGGTCTGACAGTTGCGATTGAACCGCCAGAGCTGGAAATGCGCGTAGCGATCTTGCTCAAGAAAGCCCATTCAGAAGGTGTGAATATTTCCGACGACGTCGCCTTCTTCGTTGCCAAGCATTTGCGCTCCAACGTGCGCGAACTCGAAGGCGCATTGCGCAAGATTTTGGCTTATTCACGCTTCCATGGTAAAGAAATCACCATCGACGTGGTGAAAGAAGCCCTGAAGGATTTGCTATCGGTACAAAACCGCCAGATATCCGTAGAGAACATACAGAAGACCGTGGCTGACTTTTTCAACATCAAAGTCGCCGACATGTATTCGAAAAAGCGTCCGGCCAATATCGCCAGGCCGCGTCAGATTGCGATGTACCTGGCCAAGGAACTTACGCAAAAGAGCCTGCCAGAAATCGGCGAACTCTTCGGCGGCCGCGACCACACAACGGTCTTGCACGCAGTCCGCAAGATCACCGCAGACCGCACCAAGAATCCGGAATGCAATCATGAATTGCATGTATTAGAGCAAACGCTCAAGGGTTGATGGGCTGGATGTTGTAGGATGTGCAAGTTGGAATGGTTTTGGCAGTAATTTGTATGGCAGTTTCGTAGGGTGCGCCATGCGCACCACGGCAATAAAGCCGGACAAGTGCGGTGCGCACGGCGCACCCTACGGGTTGGCAAGGGTTTTGCTCTGGAATCAGCGATACGCGTAAGCAACAAACGCCACGGGATTCCAGCCTGCGCTGGAATGACGGTTTTGAGAGTGCGACCAGAATTAAAGCAGCAAGCTGTTTAAAGCTGCATGAACAGTATTAACGTCATCCCAGCAAAGGCTGGGATCCATCTGCGCAAGAATCATTTGCACAGGGTGACATAAAAATTTGGCAATATGAGGTGACTCCTTCCCCTTCAAGGGGGAAGGTTGGGATGGGGTTCTATCGTAATTTGATTGAAGATTGATCAACCGAAACCCATCCCCACCCTAACCCTCCCCTTGAAAGGGAGGAAATGAAAATTTGTAGGGTGCGCCATGCGCACCACGGCAGTAAAGCCAGCTAAAACGGTGCGCACGACGCACTCTACGGGTTGGCAAGGTTTTGCTCTGGAATCAGCGATACGCGTATGCAACAAACGCCACGGGATTCCAGCCTGCGCTGGAATGACGGTTTTGAGGCTACGGGTCGCATTGACGTATCAGATGTTTGAAGCAACAAGAAAAGTATTAACGTCATCCCAGCGAAGGCTGGGATCCATCTGCGCAAGAGCCGTTTGCACAGAACGACGAACAAATTTGTAAAGTGCGCCATGCGCACCAAAGTAACAAGCAAGACCGCAGTAAATATGTGAAGCAATCTATAAAAGCAGCAAGAAATAGTTAAGTTCCTTGTCACCATACAAAGTGAGGATATTCAAATGCAATTGGTTAAAACCCACCGGGACACCCTGCTCCGGCCTTTGCAAATTGTGAGTGGTATTGTCGAGCGTCGGCATACATTGCCGATTCTGGCCAATATCCTCATTCGCAAAGACGGTGAACAGGTGTCGTTCCTGTCGACAGACATAGAAGTGCAGATCACGACCAAGGCAGCCATTGGTTCTGGCGGTGACAGCATTGCCACGACTGTGGCGGCCCGCAAATTGCTGGATATTTTGCGCGCCCTGCCAGATGACAATGATGTTGTCCTCAAGCTTGAAAACAAAAAGATGAGCGTGCAGTCAGGCAAGTCGCGCTTCTCCTTGCAAACCCTGGCGGCAGAAGAATTCCCTACCGTTGCTCAGGCCGAGCATTTCAATGCCAGCGTCAACCTGCCACAAAAAACCCTGAAGCACCTGTTCAACATGGTGCATTTCTCGATGGCGCAACAAGACATTCGTTATTACCTGAATGGCTTGCTGCTGGTCGTCGATGGCAAGAACGTCATCGCCGTCGCAACTGATGGTCACCGTCTGGCATTTTGCCAGGTCGAAGTCGAGCAAGAGTTCCCGCGTCATGAAGTCATCATCCCGCGCAAGACCATCATCGAGATGCAGCGCCTGCTGGAAGACAAAGAAGACCCGGTGCAAATCGACATCGCCAACAACCAGGTCAAACTGACTTTTGCCGATATCGAACTGATCTCCAAACTGGTTGAGGGCAAGTTCCCTGACTTTAACCGCGTCATCCCAAAAGGCTATAAAAACAGCTTCACTTTGGGCCGCGAGCAATTGCTGCGTTCATTGCAGCGTGCCGCGATCATGACATCTGACAAGTTCAAGGGCGTACGTTGCGTCATCACCCCTGGCCTCATGCAGATCCTGTCGACCAATGCCGACCAGGAAGAAGCGATAGAAGAAATCGAAATCGACTACGGTGGCGACAGCGTGGACATCGGCTTCAACGTCAGCTATCTGCTTGATGTATTGAATAACCTCAAATGCGACCAGATATCGGTGTCTTTGGGCGACTCCAATTCATCCGCACTGATCACTATCCCCGACAACACCGACTTTAAATATGTCGTCATGCCGATGCGGATATAAGTTGTAGATATCGACAGATGCCGTGGACACTATATCCACGGCGATCTTAATACCGTCATTCCAGCGCAGGCTGGAATCCAGTGTCGTTATGCCCTGATGCATCAACACCCAAGACACTGAATCCCACCTGTACCAGAATGACAAAGCAGTCCCTGAATAAGTTTCACATTGGGCGATTTACAAAATTGTCCAAAACAGTTCGTTTTTTTAGAAGGTAGCCATGTCCGATAACACCCAAGACAACACTCCAGCGCAGCCCAATCAATACGGCGCGTCTTCAATCCAGATTCTGGAAGGCCTGGAAGCCGTGCGCAAACGCCCCGGCATGTACATCGGTGACACCTCGGACGGCACCGGTCTGCATCACCTGGTCTTTGAAGTGCTGGATAACTCCATTGATGAATCCCTGGCAGGCCACTGTACCGAGATCAATGTCACCATCCATAGCGACAACTCCATCTCCATCACTGACAACGGCCGCGGCATCCCTACCGGTATCAAATGGGATGACAAGCACGACCCAAAACGCAGCGCCGCAGAAATCGTCATGACCGAGCTGCATGCGGGTGGCAAGTTCGATCAAAACTCCTACAAAGTATCCGGCGGTCTGCATGGCGTGGGTGTCTCCTGCGTGAATGGCCTGTCCAAGTTGCTCAAGCTGACTATCCGCCGCGATGGCAAAATGTATGCGATGGAATTTGTCCGTGGCGTACCTCAAAACCGCGAACTCGAAACCGTTGATGGCATCGTTACCTCACCCATCAAAGTCCTGGGTGACACCGACAAGCGCGGCACTGAAGTCCACTTCTGGGCAGATGAAGAAATCTTTACCCATGTTGAATTCCATTATGAAATCCTGGCCAAGCGCATACGCGAATTGTCCTTTTTGAATAATGGCGTACGCATCAAGCTCAACGACCACCGCACCGGCAAAGAAGAATTGTTTGCCTTTGAAGGCGGCACACGTGGCTTTGTTGAATACATCAACAAAAACAAAAGCGTGCTCAACCCGACGATTTTCCAGGCCACTGGCGAACGCCAGTCTGACCAGAACACCACCATCACTGTCGATGTCTCCATGCAATGGAACGACGCCTACAATGAACAGGTATTGTGCTTCACCAACAACATCCCGCAGCGTGACGGTGGCACCCACCTGACCGGCCTGCGCGCCGCGATGACCCGCGTCATCAACAAGTATATTGAAGAACACGAATACGCCAAGAAAGCCAAGGTAGAAGTCACGGGCGACGACATGCGCGAAGGCCTGACCTGCGTCTTGTCCGTCAAAGTGCCAGAACCAAAGTTCAGCTCGCAGACCAAAGACAAACTCGTCTCAAGTGAAGTGCGCGGCCCGGTAGAAGAAATCGTCGCCAAGACCCTGTCTGACTTTTTGCAAGAACGACCAAACGACGCCAAAATCATTTGCGGCAAAATCGTCGAGGCGTCCCGCGCCCGTGAAGCAGCCCGCAAAGCCCGCGAACTGACACGCCGCAAAGGCGTCATGGACGGCCTGGGCCTGTCCTCCAAACTGGCAGACTGCCAGGAAAAAGACCCGGCCCTGTGCGAACTGTACATCGTCGAAGGTGACTCTGCGGGTGGATCAGCCAAGCAAGGCCGTGACCGTAAGTTCCAGGCCATCTTGCCACTGCGCGGTAAAGTCCTCAACGTAGAAAAAGCCCGCTTTGAAAAAATGCTGTCCAGTGAGCAGATCACCACCCTGATCGCCACCCTGGGCACCAGCATTGGCCCGGACGAATTCAATGCCGACAAATTGCGCTACCACCGCATCATCATCATGACCGATGCGGACGTCGATGGCGCCCACATCCGCACCCTGCTGCTGACCCTGTTCTATCGCCAGATGCCACAACTGGTAGAACGCGGCCACATCTACATCGCCCAGCCACCACTGTATAAAGTCAAGGCAGGCCGCGATGAACGCTACCTCAAGGATGATGCAGAAGAAGCCACCTACATGATGACAGTGGCCCTGACCGGCGCATCCCTCACGCCAGGCACAGGCGCAGCCCCTATCACTGGCGAAGCCCTGGGCGAACTGGTACGCCAGTACAACCTCGCCAACGCCATCATGATGCGCCTGACCCGCGTCATCGACCGCGCTGCCCTCACCGCCATCATGACTGGCGTCACGCTGAAACTGGATAACGCAGAAAACGCAGAAGCATCCGCCATCGCCCTGACCGCCGCCATCGGCGACAATGCGGTGAAAGCAGTAGTACGCAGCGACGAACTCTCAGGCGCATTCAGCCTGCGCATAGAACGCCTGTACCACGGCAACATCAAGGTCAGCAGCATCGATGCTGACTTTGTTGACGGTGCCGATTACCAGGTACTGGAAAACGCCGCCACCACCTTCAAAGGCCTGCTCACAGAAGGCGCATTCATCCGCCGTGGCGAAGGCGAAAAAGCCAAGGAAATCGCCGTCCACGACTTCCACCAGGCCATGCTCTGGCTACGCGACGAAGCCGAACGCGGCGTCAGCAAACAACGCTACAAAGGTCTGGGCGAAATGAACCCAAGCCAACTCTGGGAAACCACCATGGACCCCACAGTCCGCCGCCTGCTCAAAGTACAGATAGAAGACGCGATTGCCGCCGACCAGATCTTTACAACACTGATGGGCGACGACGTGGAACCACGCAGGGCATTTATTGAATCGAATGCGTTGAGGGCGGGGAATATTGACGTTTGATAATCAAGCGCCTCGGCGCCTTTTAAATTGTAAATACAACGACAAAGGCCCGTCATGTTTAATGCACGACGGGCCTTAGCTTTTGAGGCAAAATCAATTTTAATCAGAAAAAAATTGAATAGAAAAACGATACGCTTGTTCGTTCATAAATCATAAATAAGCCCATCGACTTTTATTGTCGCGCCTAGAACATCTATAAAAATTACATCTATTTGCTATTTTCCATCAATTGCTCGCGCTTAAATATTATCGACATGATCGAACTTGATATCTATTCCAATACTCCCGATGAGATTTCTATAGTTGAGCGTTATTGGGCCATGAATTCTGATGGTAAATTCAAAGAGAGCGTAAAAGATTTGCTTCCGTTTTACCATATTACAAGCACTACACAGCTCTCTGCATTTATCCGAAGTATTTCGCAAGCTTGGGATATGAATCAAATTTGCAAGCAGTGTGGCAAATACCAAGAAGTCGCTAGTCGATCTGAAATAAAAACGTCACACCAAGAAATGCGCCAACCATGCGCTGCCTGTCAGCGAGTCATCGATGAAGAACTGCGCGAGGCTGAAGCAAAAATTGGAGCTGATCTGCAACGTCGGTTAGCTACTGCTTCTGAATTAGCTTCATCACGCAAAATTGCTTACATCGATTTACCTGATGACATCGCTCTGATCTTAATTGCGCTAGAGCGAGCAATAAATCCACGTCTATTTACAAGTACATTTATGCGCTCCGACTGCCGAGCACTTGTACCGTGTTATGTAGGAGATTTCATCAAAAAATTGTACAAATCTGTGGCTATTATTGATAATCCGAGTGAAGCAGTAGCTGGGACATATTTTGTTAAAGACAATCAGCTTTGGCATAAGTCTGATCAAGTAGTTTATTCCTTAACTCCAAATTCTACTTTCGTTGCCAATGAAGATGCTTTTAATACTCTAGTTTTACGTCCATTCGATAATCACAAAGCAATTCTAAATCTCTGGCTTGATTATGCAACTACCGACTGCATGCGTTATCTTTTGGATCAATGCGAAATGCACGGCCTTTACACAACAACTGAAGATGATGAAGAAATTCAAAGTATATTTCGAACCGCGCTTAGGACTTACAGCGTTGCGCATATGTGGTCAGCAATTTGGAAGATTGTGAAGGATGCCGCCTCGCTATCTACTAGGACTTACTATAACCGAGAAAAAGCCGCCGCAACCATACCAGGGAAAATCTCACGTTTCCTTGAAAAGGTGCAAGTGGGTCAAGTTACATTAAAAAGATGGAGTCGCCCCGAGAGTCAGTCTTCGGGAACGCTGGGACAAGTATTTAAGGAAATATTTGGAATAGATGAAGAAACGGAAGGCACAACGGTTATGTCTATTTTCGCAGATACAGAATTGCCTTATAGTGTTGATTCCAAATTGTCGATCGGTGAACTTGCTGAGCCAACTCGACAGCTCATGACTTGTGCTTTGGCTCGCGGGATGGAAGCTCAAGTTATGTTGTTATTTGCAGATATGGTTAGAAATGGGATTGATACTGCAAGCGCAATCAATTCAGTTTTTAAGGCATTTCCTGTATTTAAAAAACCAGAAAACTAGATTGATTTGAACAAAAATGAGAATATCCATAATAAAGTAAACATAGTTATATTACATCTAGTTCACATTTCACCAAATACGCGAAAGTCTCATCTAAATACTCAGGCAATCGTGTCCCGTCTTCTACAACACCCTCGGGCACAAAAATCACCATGCCTTGCCGCGCCCTTGTCAGCAAGACGCGATATGCATTTTCCAAGTAACGTCGTTGCTCTTCATTCTGGCGACGTTTCCAAGTTGTGCCGGTAAATCTCCAATGCTCAAACTGTCCGTCAACATAGCGATAATCGGCATCCCACCCAATTAGACACCAATCGAGTTCTAAGCCTTGAATATCAAATTCGGTGGCTACATCTTCTAAAAAATGACATGAACGTATATCGTCTTGTTCATTCAAAAACCAATCAGCCGCGGAGAGCCTATTTTTTACGAATATGCCTTCAGGTTTTAAACGTACTGCACCCGCTGAAGCAATAACCCCTTTAGTTTCATTAGCGCGAGCGCGTTGTTTGATCCACGCTTTGGCTTGTTGTAAATCACGAGTGACGACAATGGGAAATTTATCTTTGAAATTTTGGTAGCATGCACGCGCTTTTTCTGGCTCGTTATGTATCAAGTAATGCACCATGTGCGAAAGTTTTTCTGCACGAAAAGATCGCATCGATGTGGCTAGATGAAAACTATTTTGTGCTTGCGCTCTTGCAATGCCCGCAAAGCTAATGTCGCGCCCAGCATATTCGACTTGAGAGAGTTTGCTCGAATAGAAAACATGCCAATCAGGAAAATCTTTTTCCAATGCATCGACCCACCCTTGCAAACCTGCTTCACCTGTATTGATTTCTTGCCCACCGCCGATCAATGCAATGATTACACACCAATCGTGACGATCCATCACGCTGATCAAGAACTCTGGTTCAGATTGGGAAAAATCTTTTTGACCACGTTTAGTGGTCATAAATTTTGAAGTATTTTCTTGATCCCATGCTCGTTGTGCTTCATCAAAGATCACTACGCGTTCTGATGGAGCAGTTTTGTCTTTAATGTATTCGTCACGGAATTTGTGAATATTTTGGATGGAAGCTGCTGCTGCACGTAAAGCCTCTGCTTTATTTTTATGCGCTTTGCGTATTACCGAATCACGCGCAAGTGCCTCGGTCAAAACCTCTACCAACGGTCCGTTACCTGATAAGAAGACAGCATGCTCTTCTTTTTCGGCGCTGATGTCTGTAGCTATATTTAGTCCGACTAAAGTCTTACCAGCACCTGGCACACCTGTGACAAAACAAATAATTTTTCGTTGATGTATTCTGGCTTGATGAATTACTTCTTTTAATGCTTGCGAGGTGACATGCAAGTTTTGTGCGCCCGCATCGTTGCGGGCAATGTCACTCACATCGTGACTCGCATAAAGTGCTTGCGCTGCTTCGACAATTGTAGGTGTAGGCTTATAGGAAGAATGGAGCCATATATAGAACTCAATTGCCGGCGGATTGCTAATATGGTCAACACAATATTGCAATGTGTTACGTAAAGTGGTGCTATTGGCTCGCAATGGATCATAAACACTATCGACTTGCTGCATAGAGCCGCTTTGCGTTACTGATGCACGCGTTGCCACCAATATTGGCACGATAATCTTGTCGTGACTTCCTTCATGAAAATGGTGCAGATCAATAGCATAGCCGTGTACTTGCCTGATATCTTGCGCGGCATAGTCTTCGGCGCCAACCTTAAACTCCAGAACAAAGATAATATTTTTGTAGATAAGCACTGCATCAGCACGCCTGCCCATACGTGGAATTTGAAACTCAAAAAATAAATAGCCTTCGTTAAAGCCTTGCAGATTTTCTTGCAAGATATCTATCTGACTTAGCCATGCACCAGTTTGCTGATGTAATAATTCCTGAGAATGGTTTTGTGTGATTTTACCGATAATCGAGTCGGTCGATTCATTCAAGAACGATGTCACATCGGCTGTATAAAAAGCACGATTCGACATTATTGATTTTCTTTCGACGGAAAGAGTGTTGCTACTGACAAACCAAGTGCTTTGGCGATACGATAAATATTTACAAGACTAACGTTCCTCACACCTCGCTCTATACCGCTAATATAAGTGCGATCTAATTCTGCTATGAGTCCCAACTGTTCTTGGCTTAAACCACGTGCAACACGTAACCGTTTTAGATGAAGTCCAAACTCGATTAAATTTTGATCCGCCATCACTTTACCAATTGTTGATTCATAAGTGATGATGTAGGCATGTGACTTATAGGTCTACGGACTATGAGTCACATAATTACTTTAATGGCAATATTCTGCCATCACCTGTTAGAGTTTTGGCATTTTAATTTTAGAGATGTGAGGGACAGGTTGAAGAGCGCGTTGCCATGGGTGATAGGTGGTCGTGCCTAAGCCATGGGAAGAGCCTGGTCTAACTATCAAGAACGCAATGGCATGCTAGTGCCACTTAGCGGCGAGGCAACATGATTGCAATACTTATGAAATCTAGATTGGTAATCAGCATGAGCTGATCGCTGGCTTTTGATAAGCCGTATTTGGTGCGCTAGCAACACTAGTAGCAAAATCCTCACCGCAATTGCCGCACAAAAAATTCCCAAATCATTTCCACCCCATTCGGTGCCATCGGCGACGGCCCCAGCAAGCGGGCGCGTCGGTAGTATGGTTGCGGTAGGCCATGTCCACCGCCGTGGATAGCGACGAGTTCAACTTCTGTTCTGGGATCTTGCTTCCAGCTTATGCGTTCTACATCGACACCTGATATTGCGGTCGTCTGTGCTGTGGGTATCGCTGTGATCTTGTTCAGGTCTGCGAAATATTGTGCGGATGCGCGTGCGTTGAGTACTTCGCCGCATTTGTAGAACAGGCCTAGCAGGTTCACTTCACCGCCGTAGTATGGCACTAGCGGGTCTTTGGTGCCGTTCATGATCATGACGGAGGTTCCGCCGGTGCCTGTGGGTTTGCAGCGGAAGTTTTGGGGGACATGTACGCTGGCGGATACTGCAGCCACGGCGCGGAAGCGGGTTGGGGATTCCAGGGCCAGGCGTAGTGACATGAAGCCGCCTGCGGACACGCCTGTGGCGAACACGCGGGTCTTGTCTGTGCCGAGATCGTTGATGAGTTTGTCGGTCAGGACATTGAGGAAGCCGACGTCGTCGATGTCGCGGCCATTGACCTGGTAGTCGCCGACTTTGCCGCAATCGTTCCAGTCAAAGCTGTAGGAGTCGGGGTAGGCGATGGCGAAGCCGTGCTGGTCGGCGAGGCGTTCGAAGCCGTAACCGGTTTCTACGCGTATGTCTTCTGCGCTTTGGCCTGAGCCGTGCATGACCAATACCAGCGGTGCGCCTTTGGGCAGGTTGCGTGGAACATAGCTGATGTAGGTGCGCTTGATGCCGCCTGCTTCAATACTGCCTTTTTGCAGGGTGCCAGACAAGGCGGGGCGAACGGGTGCCGGGGAATAAATGAAGTAGGCAAACAATGCACCGCACAGTGCGATGAGGGCAAGCAGGCCCAGCAGGCTCCAGGCAAACCAGCGTAGTACTCGTTTCATCTTGCACCTTCAGTAGCTGGGTGCGTGGATGGAAGCGCGACAGTAATAAACAGGTAAAGCGCCCTGGGCACAGACAGGCGAGACGATGACGCATGGTGCATTTGCTTAACTCCTAATGGCCGCTGGGTGGCGCAGGTAACAAGCTGAGACCGCGCGCTGATTTGATGACGCTGATGGCGTTGATCGTGCTGATCGTGCAAATACTGCGATTAGTCGTCTATTCAACTTCGCGCAGTATCTTTTCTACCGCCACGAGCCTGCCCTGGATCTCTGCCAGGGCTGCAGTGGTCGTGGCCAGCGCTGCCACTGTCTCGGCCTGGCTTGCGGCTGCCTGGGTTGCGAGGGCACGGTAGGCTTCGTCCTGGCCAAGACGCACCCGTGCCTGCAAGACCTGGGATACGTATTTCATGAAAAAGATGATGACTGCGGCAGCGGCAGGGAAGAAGAGCGCGGCAAAAAAGACATTTTGGGACATGGTGACCTCTATGATTCTGGATTGTTGTTCAGGGAAGCCACCGCCGCGGCGATATCGCGTGGCGAGAGCGTGAGAGCGAAACTGGATACTTCAAAATAATTAAGGGCTTTGCCATCATGAGACAGTTCTAGCTGGCTGGTGACCAGGCCGGCAGCCTCAAGCTTTTGCAGGTGCAGATGCAACAAGGGGCGGCTGATGCCTACTTCTCGCGCCAACTGGCTGATGTAGTTGCGCCCTTGCGTCTCAAGCAGGGCAATGATGCGCAAGCGGTGCGGGTTGGCCAGCGCCGCCAGCACTTCCAGCAACTGATCACCTGTGATCGAATTATTTTTAATTTCTTTCATGTGTAAACAATACCTTACACGTGTCACGATGTATACGCATTTTTAAATAATTTTTTTCAGGGTCATCCAGAAAAGCCTGCTTTTTTTACATCTACTCACTTCATCTGTTTTTCACGGGACACCAATAAATGTGTTGGTCGCTGCGTGGATACAAATCTGCATGCATCAGCACTGCCAGTTATTGTCTTTTTTTATAAACAAATCAACTCTCGCCAGCACGTAGCTTGCCCAAGACCAACAGACTGCCAGCATAATACTTGCTTGTTGCGGTTGTTTATCTTCACCATCCCATCTCAGGAGACAGCTCTTTGAAGCAGACTAGAGTACTTATTGCTGGCGCAGGTATCGCAGGTTTGACGGCGGCGCATGAGCTGGCCGAACGTGGTTACCTGGTGACCGTAGTAGAGGCACTGGCTGCGCCCGGCGGCAAGTCGCGCAGCATACCGGTAGAGGGATCAGCAACGGCGGGTCAGCAGGATTTGCCGGGCGAGCATGGCTTTCGCTTCTTCCCCGGGTTTTACCGGCATATCCCCGACACCATGGCACGCATACCTTGCGTGCTGGCCGATGGCTCTTACGGCAGCGTGGCAGATAACCTGGCACATACTTCGCGCACGCTTGCACTGTCCAAGAAGGGGCGCTGGGAAGTGCCCAACCAGTTGCGTTCGTCATCACGTGATGCGGCGTCGCTGCTGTCTTTTCTGTACGATCTTTTTGTTGGCAGCGGTGTCGATGTGCCGCGTGAAGACATGCTGCATTATGTGCGCTGCGTATTCACCATGCTGACCAGTTCAGACGAGCGGCGCTTTGGCGAATTTGAAAATATCTCTGCCTGGGATTATTTCCAGGCACCGTCACGCTCTGAGGCTTATCAGAAATATGTCATCAATGCCGTTACCCGCACCCTGGTGGCATGCCGTGCAGCAGACATGAGTGCACGCTCCAATGTAGTGGTGGGCATACAACTGCTCAGCGATATCTACCGCAGTTGTGCCGACCGGGTCTTGAATGGCCCGACCAGTGAAGTATGGATAGCACCATGGGTCACACACCTGCAACATCTGGGCGTGGAGTTTATCCAGGGTTCATCAGTAGAAAATGTATTGTGGGATGGCGGTGCTGCACGTGCCTTGCAACTTGGCGATGGTACTGAATTGGCAGCCGACCATTTCATTTTGGCGCTGCCGCTGGAAGCCTTGCAGGCGATCAGCAATGAAGACATGCTGGCGAGAGCACCCAGCCTCGCCAGGCTGGGTGAACTCAAGACCGAGTGGATGAATGGCATCCTGTTTTACCTCGGCCAAGACATAGAACTGAACCATGGGCACACGATATTCCTGGACGCGCCCTGGGCATTGACCTCGCTATGCCAGCAACGCTTCTGGCCACGCGGGCTGGCGCAATATGGTGATGGCACAGTGCGCGGCATACTCAGCGTTTGCATCTCTGATTTTGATGCACCGGGTGAATACATACGCAAACCTGCCAGGGATTGCACACCAGCAGAAATACAGGAAGAAGTCTGGCAACAAATCCTGGCCCACCTTGCACCGGCAGACCGGGCAGAACTGGAAGCTGCGGGAGTAGTTGCCTGCTCCATAGACCCCTCACTGCGCTGGACAGAACAGGGCATGGAAAACGATGCCCCGCTGTTCGTCAACACTGCAGGTTCATGGGCGGCGCGGCCTGAGGTGGATATAGGTATCAGCAACCTGTTTGTCGCTGGCGACTTTGTGCGCACGGCAACCGACGTGGCAACCATGGAAAGCGCGAATGAATCAGCACGCCTTGTCGTTAACCGCATACTTGATCTGACTGCATCCAGTGCCGCGCGCTGCCAGTTATTCCCGCTGGAAGAACCAACGGCGCTGACGCCACTCAAGGTCATAGACAGGTTGCGCTTTGAAGCAGGCTTGCCGCACCTGCTGGACCTGGTGCCGGTATTCTCTGGCGAAACCATCGCCTGGCTGGGTGGCATGACGAGCCGCGTTGCCGAGTATTCGATCAAGGCGGGCGACATCGTGCGCCAACTGGGCTGGGACCAGCGCCTGCCCGAGTTTGAATCCAAGGCCATGCGCTTTATCAACAACCTCAGCAGGGGCGTGGCACCGGTATCCAAATGGGCCAGCACCGCGCCTGACTCGAAACCAGGCACAGCAGAAACACAGCCCAACGCATCCGGTGTAAACACCCTCATCAACGATGTAGTCGGCTCCATCAATGACAAGGCACTGGCCGACGACTTGGACAAATTGCGTGCCCGTTTGATCAGCGCGCTTGACCAGACCGATAAACATTTTCGCGAATACGGCGCAAGCCACCAGCGCCACCTCATCGATGGCGTGCTGGCTGACTCATTGTTCCAGTCCGGCAAACGCCTGCGGGCAAGCTGCGCCCTGCTCTGCTCCATGCTGATGCGGCGCTTCTTGTCAGAAGAAGCAGTACAGGTCGCCATCATCACCGAATCCATACACGCCGCTACCCTGCTGCACGATGACATCATCGACGAAGCCGACCAGCGGCGCGGCCACCCCACGGCTTGGAAAAAATATGGCGTAGGTGCTGGTGTGCTGGCAGGCAACCTGCTGGTCTCACGCGCCGTGCGCTCACTGTACCGCATAGGCTATAACGGCCTGGCAGACGACTTGTTTGAAGTCATAGAATCCATGATCGCTGCTGAATCCGACCAACTGTCAGGCCGCCGCAACCTGGAAGCCTGCGAACAAGATTACCTGCGCATCATCGACGGTAAAACAGCAGGCTTGTTCGCCTGGTCCTGCCGCGCCGGTGCCACAGTAGGCGGCTGCAACGCCGCCACAGTCACCGCCACCGCAAATTTTGGCCGCCACATGGGCCTGGCCTTCCAGCTTATCGACGACATACTCGATCTCGCCCCGGATACCAACGACACAGGAAAAACCCGCTACACCGACCTCAGCACCGGCCTGCTGACCTACCCCTTGCTACTGGCCCGACAACGCGACCCACAAGGTTTTGATGCACTGGCTGCGAATGGATTTGCAGATGCTGCCGAGGTCAGTGCATGGCTGGTCGCCAATGCAGCGCTGGAGGATACGCGGGCTGAGGCTGCAAGGCAGATTGCCATGGGGGTGGAGGCTTTGCTGCCGGTACGGCATTCTGCGGCGAAGGCTGCTTTGATTGAGTTGGCGCGGGCTTCCACCAGGCGGTTGCGGTAAGGAAAACCCAGGCGTCGTAGCCGTGCGTTTGGTAGAGTTGCCTATGTTGCTGCTCTCTGCTAATGCCTGGTGTGGCACGATTACGCCGACGCGGGATATTAAGAAGCCCACACAAATCAAGCTCTCTTATGTTTGATGCCCAACAAACAAAGTATTGAACTTTGCGCATAATCTGCTGCATCTTTCATCTCGGCTGGCGGTTTCACTATGACCTGGATTGTATGGGCAATACTTGCCCTGCTCGCTGCCGCCCTCATCCTCACTGGCCTTGTCGCCTATGGTGCGGCGCGCTGGGCGGGTAAGACGCGGGGCTTATTGGCGCGGCTTGAAAGTACCCGGCTGCCAGCGCCGGGTACGGCATTGCGATATAACGCGCTGGAAATTGAAGATTTGCCTGCCCCGGTAGCACGGTACTTTCGTACTGTATTGAAGGATGGCCAGCCCATCATCACTGCTGCAAGTGTGGAACATGCCGGCAGCTTTAACCTGAGTACGGCTGGCGAACAGTGGAAGTCTTTTACGTCGGCACAGCGGGTCATCACCCGTGCGCCCGGCTTTGTCTGGAATGCCCGCATTTCGATGGCACCGGGCATAGTCGTCTATGTACACGACGCTTATGTTGGTGGTAAAGGCATGCTGGTCCCTGCCATACTTGGCTTGTTGACTATGGAGGGGAACATCAGTGCGCATGACCTGGCTGAGGCTGAGTTCATGCGCTTCTTTGCTGAAGCTGCCTGGTACCCTACCGCTTTGCTCCCTAGCCAGGGTGTGCGCTGGCAAGCTGTCGATGCACATTCAGCTAGCGCGACACTTGCCGATGGCGCTAACAGCGCGACCATGCTGGTCAATTTTAACCATGCTGGCCTGATTGAATCAGTGCGTTTCGAAGCGCGCGCAGCCATGGTGGGCAAGGTGGTGGTACCTACGCAGTGGGAAGGGCGCTGGTCTGACTATCAACAATGCAATGGCATGCTGGTGCCGCAGAGCGGCGAAGCGGCATGGCTGCATAGTGAGGGACGCAAGCCTTATTGGCGCGGCACCATCACTGCACTGAGGTATGAATTCTAGGCTGATGAACAGTGTGAAGTAGGTGGAGGGCCATGCCAACTTGGCTGATATCAAGCGCCGCCAGGCCTTTGTGAGTGAGTGCCAAATTGAATGTATATTGTCAGGGCCAATAGCAGGTATTTTTTCGCTATTTGCCGCCATTTTTCGCTACTCCGCAGTCATGCGGCTGCAACTGTATATGAAGTGATCTGGAGCATGTCATGAAAAAGAGAATCATCACCGCGATATTGTTTGCACTAAGCCTGAACGCGAATGCTGTCGATACCCTGCAGGCTGCAAGTGTTAAACCTGTTATTACTATTGCCGCCCTGGATGTGCCGCGCTATCTCGGTACATGGTATGAAATCGCGAAGTTCGAAAATCGATTCCAGAAGAAGTGCGTGGGTTTCACGTCTGCTACTTATTCTGCATTGCCTGATGACAAGGTGCAGGTTGTGAACCGTTGCCAGGGTAGTAGTGGAGAGGCCATTGAAGCGATTGGCGAGGCGCGCCAGGTTGGTAATTCAAGTTCACCGAAGTTGAAAGTGCGCTTTGCGCCGGCGTTTCTGTCTTTCCTGCCGATGGTGTGGGGTGACTATTGGGTCATCGACCTGGACAAAGATTACCAACTGGCTGCTGTGAGCGAAGCCAAGCGCGAGTTCTTGTGGATATTGTCGCGCACGAAAAAAGTTGACAAGGAAAAGTACGATGCCCTGGTCGCACGACTGGTGGCGCAGGGCCTTGATGTGAGCAAACTGGTGCTCACTAAACAGGAGTAGCAGGCTTGCCTGCCAGGTTTTGCGCATGCCGGATAAAATAAACAGGCGTTGATATAATGCCTGCATGACATATAGCATCGTTTGGTTCAAACGCGATCTGCGTTTGCATGATCATCTTGCACTCTACACTGGGGTCAGACGCGGGCCGGTGTTGTGCTTGTACGTGGTCGAGCCTTCTTTGTGGGCGCAAGCTGATGCGGCGAATCAGCATTACCAATTTTTATTGGAAAGCTTGCGTGAGCTTTACACAGCACTCCGCAAAAATGGTGGGCAATTGCATATCCTGACGGGTGAAGTCACCGAGGTCTTTGCACACATTTTTGCGCATCAGCCATTCTCGGCTATTTATTCACACGAAGAAACCGGTAACAATGTTACTTATCAACGCGATAAAGCATTGGGCCGCTGGTGTCGCGCCCAGCAGATTGAATGGCATGAGTTTGCACAATTTGGCGTGGTGCGGCGTTTGCAAAACAGGGACGACTGGCAAGCCAGCTGGAATGTGCATAATGACTTGCCTTGTCTGGCTCTGCCGCCATTAAGCACAGAAAATTTTACTCAATTAACGCCTGCCATTGCGCTGCCGAGACTACCACCTTCGGTGCAAGAATTGCATCTGGACCCATATGATCCGCCTGAGCGTCAGCGTGGAGGCCGGCAGAATGGTTTGATGATACTGGAAAGTTTTTTGCACGAACGCAGTCATCAGTACCGGGGCGGGATTTCATCACCCTTGTCGGCACCTACGGCTTGCTCGCGCTTGTCACCCTATCTGGCATTTGGCTGCCTTAGCTTGCGAGAAGTAGTGCACGCAACACGGCAAAAACGCATAGAGTTGCCAGTAACAGCTGATCGTCAAAAAAAGGGACTGGATGCCTTTATCAGCCGCTTGTACTGGCATTGTCATTTTATTCAAAAACTGGAGAGCGAGCCTGAAATAGAATACCGCAATATGCATCGCGGTTATGACGGGCTGCGTGAGCAGGAATGGAATCAGGCGCATTTTGACGCACTCGTTTCTGCACGCACTGGTTGGCCGCTGGTAGATGCGTGTGTGACCATGTTGCGGCACACCGGCTGGCTTAATTTTAGAATGCGCGCCATGCTGGTTTCTGTCGCGGCCTATCCTTTGTGGCTGGACTGGCGGCCAGTCGGACATTGGCTTGCGCGCCAGTTTTTGGATTATGAACCGGGCATACACTGGAGCCAGATGCAGATGCAATCAGGTACCACGGGGACGAATGTGCCTCGTATTTATAACCCGATCAAGCAAGCGGGCGATCATGATCCCCATGGGCATTTCGTGCGCCGCTGGTTGCCTGTGATGCGGCGTGTGCCGGACACGTGGTTGTTTGAGCCTTGGCGCATGCCGCCTGAGGTTCAGGCAGCTTGTGGGGTCAAAGTTGGTGTTGATATTCCTGAACCTATTGTAGATCTGGAAAAGGCGACTCGCATTGCCAAGACGCGGCTATTTGATTTGCGAAAGCAAGCACATATGCAGCCAGAGAATTTGGTCATATTGGAAAAGCATGGATCGCGTAGAAAGAGTTCCAGCACATCGCGCTTGCCTCCCGCACCTGAAAAACCAGTTTGCACGCAGTTAGAACTGGATTGGTGAAATGGGAACAGGAAAAGCAATGAATGTCGATTTACAAAATCCCGACACGCAAGGCACCATTATCTATTGGTTTCGCAATGACCTGCGTATCGAAGATAACCAGGCTTTAATTGATGCCTGCCAGAATGCGGAAAAAATTCTATTTGTCTATTGTCATTCGCCCTCAACTTTGCATGCATCGCGCTGGCAGTTACCGCATCCTGGATTACATCGTCAGCGGTTTTTGGCAACTGCTTTAGCTGACTTAAGGCAGCAGTTAGTAACACGCGGAAACCAGCTGTTAGAAGTCTGCGCGTGTGCTGCGGAATTTCTTCCGCTACTGGCGAGGGAATCAGGTAGCAGCGTGATTTATTGTGAAGATATTGCTGCACCCTATGAGCAGGATGAAGTGCTTGCATTAAGCGCTGCTGGTTTGACTGTGCACACGCGATGGCAATCCACCTTGATCGACCCGGTAGATTTACCTTTCATGCCTGATGCCTTGCCCGATGTATTTACCCAATTCCGTACCATCATAGAACGTGAAAGTGTGCAAGCACCAGTTCCACTGACAGGGCCACAGTCGTTACCTCCATTGCCGGACAACTACAGCCAGATTGCCAGTAAATGGGCGATTGATACACACTCTGCTGATGCACAGTTAAGCACTGATATATCAGACGCGCAGATGGATCAGCGCTCTTCGTTCCCCTATTTTTTGCCTGAGTTCTCTGGTGGTTCAACCGCCGCTTGCGCCCATGTGGAGCGCTATCTCAATCGAAAATTACCGCATACGTACAAGCAGACCCGCAATCAATTATCGGGGCTGGATTATTCGACTAAATTTTCGCCGTGGCTGGCGTCTGGTGCGATATCTGCACGCCAGATATTTAATGCGCTAAAAAAATTTGAAGAAGAGCATGGTGCCAATGAAGGCAGTTACTGGATCTGGTTTGAATTATTGTGGCGTGATTATTTTCGTTTTTTGCATCTTAAATACGGACGCCGACTATATTTCGCAAAAGGCCTGACCGATTTGCCGATTCCTACGCACGATGCAGGAAAGTTTACTGACTGGTGCCTTGCCAGAACGGGCGAAGCTTTCATTGATGCAGGCATGGCAGAACTTGCTGCAACTGGCTATTTATCTAACCGTATGCGCCAGGTGCTTGCCAGTTATCTCATCCATGAGCTGGGCTGTAACTGGCGCGCTGGTGCAGCATGGTTTGAAGCACAGCTCATTGATTATGACGTGTACAGCAATCAGGGAAACTGGCTGTATATTGCAGGACGCGGCACTGATCCACGCAATGGACGACGTTTCAATATTCAAAAGCAAGCCAATGACCATGATAGCGATGGATCATATCGACGGCTGTGGGGCAAACCTGGCAGCGCGGCAAACGATTAATCAAGAATCAAAGAGGCAAGAGCCGCAGTGCAGGCGGCTCTTGCTAATAACAACGGTTTTTCACTTCAAGTATTTCGGGATTAATGCAGACTTATTGCGCCCTTGTACCTCAAGGCCCAACCGACTTCCAGTTTCCACCCTGTATCGTCAACATCACTCTCGCCTTTTCTTCCAGGCCGAAATGGTCATTCACCGTGTAATGCAAGACACCCTGCGTAATAGGAATATCGATTTCAGATTCCATCGCGTCTTTCAGTGCTGTACGGAATTCTGGCGTGCCGGGTTTGGCTTTTTTCAGGGCCAGGGGGATGACGCGGTTCAGTAGCAGGTAGGCGTCGTAGCCGTGGGCGGCGAACTGGTTTCTGGTGCCTTCGCCGTATTGTTTTTCATAGCGACTGGTGAAGTCTGTGGCCAGGTGTTTGGAGGGATGGCTTTCTGGCAGCAGCTCGGGCAGGATGGCCAGGCCTGCGACGACAAAGGCGCCTTCTACGTCTTTGCCGCCCAGGCGTATGAGGTCACGCGAGGCTGCGCCGTGGGTTTGGTAGATCTTGCCTTTGTAGCCGCGTTCTATCAGGGCCTTGTGTGGCATGGCCGCACCGCTGCCGGATGCGCCTATGAGGATGGCGTCAGGCTTGGCGGCGACTATCTTGAGGCTTTGTGCGGTGACTGTGGTGTCGGGGCGGTTGAAGCGTTCTGTGGCGACGGACTGCAAGCCTGCCTTGCTGGCGGCGGTGCTGATGGCTTTGAACCAGGCTTCACCATAGGCGTCTGAATAGCCGAGGTAGGCGTAGGTTTTGATGCCTTCTTTTTTCATGTGCTCAGCCACGGCATTGGCCATGAGCTGGGTGGACTGGGCGACACGGAAGGTCCATGCGCCTTTGCCTGGTGCCAGCTCGACCGGGGAGGTGGAGATTTGCGGCACCTTGAGTTCTGTCGCGACTTCTGCCAGGGCAACGGATGCGGGTGTGGCTGTGGAGCCGACGATGACGTCTACCTTGTCATCAGTGATGAGCCTGCGGGCGTTCTTGCTGGACTGGGTGGTGTCGGATGCGTCGTCGAGGATGATCAGTTTTACTTTTTCGCCGCCTATGGTTTCTGGCCATAGACCTATGCCGTTCTTGGTGGGGATGCCCAGGCCAGATGCCGGGCCAGTAAGGGGCAGGCTGACACCTATGGTGATGTCGGCCTGGGCTATGCCTGTGGTGGTGGCTATCAGTATTGCCAGCAGGGTGGGTTTGATGTTGAGTTGCATTGCGGTCTCCTGAATTATTGTTGGTATTGCAGATGCGGGGTGTGGCGTGCTGTTGCTTTTCGTTATTGGCCTTGTTTGCTGGCTGGGCTATTAATTTTTGGTATTTTTATTTACGGCATATTATTGTTATGTCGCATAACAGTTATTCAATATAATAATATTTTGGACAGGATGCAAGTGGGGATTTGGATTTTTTGGATTTCGCGTTGATGACGATGTAACCATTGCGGCACGAAACTTTGAATTCGTATTCCGTGGGTTGGGCCGGGCCTCGCTAGCATCGTAGGTTGGGCTACGGTTTACCAGCCCAACACTCAGCGGTTAAATAACGTATACGTTTATTGAGGCTAAGTGTTGGGCTGATGAAGCGTAGCCCAACCTACAAAAAATTTATTGCTTCGGCTCCATACACAACTTCCCCAACAAGGCACGCAACTGCTGCCTTTCCTTCACCGTCAATTGCTGGCTAACCCTGTCATCATGTTCTTTCACTGCCTGCTTGTATTTCTCTAATTGCTTCTGCCCTTCTTTGGTGAGGTGCAGGTTGTAGGATCTGCGGTCGCCGGAGTCCTGGCGTTCCAGCAGGCCAGCCTGTTCAAAATTGTCGATGATGGCGACTACGCCTGAGCGGGCGATACCCATGACTTCTGCGAGGCGGGTTTGTGAGATGCCGGGGTTGTTGCTGATAATCACCAAAGATGAAAAACGCTGGGGGGTGATGTCATATGCGCCCAGACTGGCGGTGAAGTCTGCATAGATGGATAGCTGGGCGCGGCGTACGGCATAGCCGGTGAGTTCTTCAAGGATATCGTAATCGATGCCTTCAATACGGGCATTGAACACGACGGCTTGTGCCTGGCTGGTCTGGCGCCTGGGGGCTGGCGTCCTGGGCTTGGCTGGTACTTTGGCGGTAGCTGGTTTTTGTTTGGGCATGGTCAGGCAATATGAATGAGCTTGTTCTTTGAAGTATTGTACATGTTGCGCTATTTTTAATTAACTACACCGCGTTGCAAGCTTATTACCACACTGCAAGAATCAGGCTATGCGCCCCTCAACCGCTCTGAAGCTGTGCTGCAAAAAATTTGCAACACATCTTGTGTTATCCAGAATAATTGTTATACAGTAGAACAATTAAGCCGTTTATTAAAGACGTGCGACATCATAATTTAGCAGGAGGAAGACATGAAAGTGGTAATCGCTGGTGCCGGTATAGGCGGCCTGACTCTTGCATTGATGTTGCATGAGCGCGGCATAGATGTTGAAGTGTATGAAGCTGTCAATGCAATCAAGCCGCTGGGTGTTGGCATTAATTTATTGCCGCATGCCAGCCAGCAATTGTGTCAGCTTGGGCTGGAGAGTTGTCTGGCTGAGCGGGGCATCGAAACTTCATCGCTGTCTTATTTCAATAAGTTTGGGCAAAAAATCTGGCAAGAGCCGCGCGGACGTGCGGCTGGTTATGACTCGCCGCAATATTCGATACACCGTGGTGAGTTGCAGATGACTTTGCTGCAAAATGCAATCGACCGACTTGGTGCTGAACACATTCATCAGGGGCATGCATTCACGTCTTTTGAGCAGGTGGCTGACAAGGTGATTTCTACTTTCACCAGACAAGCGGATAAGACAGCGGTGCAGGTGGAGTCTGATTTGCTCATCGGTGCAGATGGCATACATTCAGCGGTGAGGCGCTTTTTGTATCCGCAGGGTGACCAGCCACGTTTTTCTGGGCGCATGTTGTGGCGTGGGGTAACAGAGGCTGCGCCGTATATGGATGGGCGCAGCATGTTCATGGCGGGGCATCAGGACCAGAAATTTGTTTGCTACCCTATCTCTGAACCATTGCGTGCACAAGGTCGTTCGCTGATCAACTGGATTGCAGAGTTGCGTGTGCCGGGTGGTGAATTGCCCGCGTCAGACTGGAACCGCAAGGTGGATAAAGCCACCTTTAGCAAACCCTTTGATAGCTGGAACTGGGGTTGGATAGATATCCCTGGCTTGATAGAGGCGTCAGAGGTGGTGTATGAATTCCCGCTGGTAGACCGTGACCCTTTGCCGCGCTGGACTTTTGAACGGGTGACGCTGCTGGGAGATGCTGCCCACCCCATGTACCCTATAGGTTCGAACGGCAGTGCGCAGGCGATACTTGATGCACGTTATCTGACTGATTGTCTGCTTAATGAAGCAACTATTTTGTATGCACTGCGTGAGTATGAAGCTGAACGTTTGCCGCGCACTACCGGCATAGTATTGCGCAACCGCATGAATGGGCCTGAACAGGTAATGCAGATGGCGGAAGAACGTGCGCCGCAGGGTTTTGCGGATGTGACGGAGGTGATTGCGCAGGCCGAGCTTGAGGCGATTTCTTTGCGGTATAAGCGGTTGGCGGGGTTTGATAAGGATGCGTTGAAGGTAGCGGAGAGAAAATCCGTTTAAAAGCCCAGGTTGGGCCGGGCCGCGCTAGGCCGGGCCTCGCCAGGCTAAGCTTTACCGGCCCAACACTGGGCGATTGAGCGAATCCCGCATCTGTACAATTCTTTATTGATTTTGCATAGTTTTTCTTGTCGATCAGCGGCTGAGTGTTGGGCTGGTAAAGCGTAGCCTAGCGAGGCCCGGCCCAACCTACGTGCTCAATACGCACACCCGACGCGTGCAAAACCGAGATCGATCAAATGCACTTACCTGTGAATTTGCTTTGCGTTTGCTTAACATTACTTCATCGTGTAGTATTTTTCACCGCGCACCGGGCGCACATGTACCACAAAAAAAATCAAAATTTGAAAGATCATCAATATGTCTTCTTCATGGGATAGCAATTCACCTGTGCGCTCACTCACGAGCATGCATCTTTATTTCGCTGTGATGTATGCTTTCGTATCACTGCTTTGCCTGTATGCGCTTTATGAAAGCTTTAGCAAAGGTGGGGACGAGCTTATAGAAATGCTGTTTGTCTGCGGTATTGTTATTGCCTGGGCTTTTGCACATTACAAGACCAGTGATGCTGTTGAAACAGGTAAGAAATGGGCTTCTACTGCTTCGTATATTTTGGCTATTCCCTTACTGTTTGGCTTCCCTATCGGGACATTCTTTGGCGTCAGAATGATGTCGCATGCCAGCAAGCTCAAGCAAGAGTAGCGTGCGCTGGCTTGGTTTTTACAGACATATCACGATATGTCTGTAGGTTTCAACAAGCTCTAGTAGTTTGCCAGATATGTCTGCAGCGCTGATCTGATAGCAAATGGCACGCTATCAGATCATTGCATTACCGCCACAATTCATGCGGGTTTTGCAGGTTTACACCAAATCAAACCTGTCCGCATTCATGACCTTGGTCCAGGCCGCCGCAAAATCATTTACAAATTTTTGCTGCGAATCACTGCTTGCATAGATTTCTGCCAGGGCGCGCAGTTGTGAATTGGAGCCGAAGACAAGGTCCACCACGCTGGCTGTCCATTTCACATCGCCATTCACACGGTCGCGACCTTCGAGCACGCCTTCTATGCCTGATTTGTGCCACTTGGTATTCATGTCGAGCAAGTTGACGAAGAAATCATTGTTTAATGTTTCTGGTCGTTTGGTGAAGACACCTAGTTGCGTTTGTCCGGCATTGGCATTCAATGCACGCAGGCCGCCTATCAGGACTGTCAATTCTGGCGCACTCAGGTGCAGCAACTGTGCCTTGTCTATCAGCAGCGCTGCGGCAGAGCCTTCCAGACCTTTGCGCAGGTAGTTGCGGAAACCGTCTGCGGCAGGTTCCAGGACTTCAAAAGATTCGATGTCGGTCTGTTCTTGCGTCGCATCCATGCGGCCAGGGGCAAAGGCTACTTTGATGTCATGACCTGCTTTTTTAGCAGCTGCTTCAACGGCTGCAGTACCACCAAGGACGATGAGGTCAGCCAGTGAGATTTTTTTGCCGCCAGACTGGGCAGCATTGAACTCTGCCTGTATGGCTTCGAGTTTGGACAGCACGGTAGCCAGTTGCTGTGGCTGGTTAACATTCCAATCCTTTTGCGGAGCCAGGCGTATGCGTGCGCCATTCGCACCGCCGCGTTTGTCGCTGCCACGGAAAGTGGATGCCGATGCCCAGGCTGTGCTCACCAGTTGCGATATGGTGAGGCCAGATGCCAGCAGTTTTGCCTTGAGGCTGGCAATATCATTGTCGTCAACCAGGGCATGATTGACTGCCGGGATAGGGTCTTGCCAGATCAGTTCTTCTTTCGGTACCAGGGGGCCAAGGTAGCGGGTGATGGGACCCATGTCACGGTGGGTCAGTTTGTACCAGGCACGGGCGAAAGCATCTGCCAGTTCTTGCGGGTTTTGCAGGAAGCGGCGCGAGATTTTTTCATACGCAGGGTCGGTACGCAGGGCCATGTCTGCCGTCGTCATCATCGGTGCGTGACGCAGGGATGGATCATGCGCATCAGGCACTGTGGTTTTGGCGGCTGGGTCGGTTGGCGTCCATTGGTGGGCACCGGCCGGGCTCTTGTTGAGTTGCCATTCATAGCCGAACAGGGTTTCAAAATACGAGTTATCCCAGGTGATGGGCGTGGCTGTCCAGGCACCTTCTATGCCGCTGGTGATGGTGTGCACGCCTTTGCCTGTGCCAAAGCTGTTTGTCCAGCCCAGGCCTTGTTCTTCCAGGCTGGCACCTTCTGGTTCTGCGCCTACCTGTGCAGGGTCACCTGCGCCATGGGCTTTGCCAAAGGTATGACCACCGGCGACCAGGGCGACGGTTTCTTCGTCATTCATGGCCATGCGGGCGAAGGTTTCGCGGATATCGCGCGCTGATGCCAACGGGTCAGGATTACCGTTGGGGCCTTCAGGGTTGACATAGATCAGGCCCATTTGTACGGCGGCCAGTGGTTTTTGCAAATCGCGATCGCCGCTATAGCGCTGGTCATCCAGCCATTTGCCTTCTGGACCCCAGTAGATGTCTTCTTCCGGTTCCCAGATATCTGGGCGGCCACCGGCGAAGCCAAAGGTCTTGAAACCCATGGAATCGAGCGCGACGTTACCGGTCAGTATCATCAGATCTGCCCATGACAGTTTGTTGCCGTATTTTTGTTTGATGGGCCAGAGCAGGCGGCGTGCCTTGTCGAGGTTACCATTGTCAGGCCAGCTGTTGAGCGGTGCGAAACGTTGCGCACCAGCACCGCCGCCGCCACGACCATCGCTGGTGCGGTAGGTACCTGCACTGTGCCAGGCCATGCGTATGAAGAAGGGGCCGTAGTGGCCGTAATCGGCAGGCCACCATTCTTGCGAGTCTGTCATCAAGATATGCAAGTCTTTAATGACGGCATCCAGGTCCAGGGTCTTGAATGCTTCTGCGTAGTTGAAAGCCTCGCCCAGAGGATTGGATGCCGGGGAATGTTGGTGCAAGATCTTGAGATTTAATTGATTCGGCCACCAGTCAGCGTTGGCATGGCTAGCTGCCACTGCGGTGCGGGCGCTTCCCGAAAACGGGCATTTTGCTTCGTTTGACATCGTTATCTCCTTTGATTGAGTGACACGCGAACTCATTTCATCAAGAGGGTGAGATGAGTTCTACTACCTGATCGATTGTAGAGATGGAAACGTTATAGGTATACTTAATTTAATTTATTGAATCGATACTTTTTAACTATCGAAATAAAACTAGCCTGTATCTGCCCGGCTTTTTACAGTGCCGGTTGCCAGCCTGAGCGCCAGTACATTAAACACGACGAAGATGACAAGCTTGTTGGTTCAGGCTTTCAATCCTGGGCATCCAGACGCGATTCTCTGAATGGTGTTAAGGATATTAGCTTAAAGGATATTGACTTATTTATACCAAAATATCTGGGTCATTGAATCGTCAGCACTTCTAAGGGATAATTACAGTCATGAACGACACTACACAACTCCCCCCATTGCCAGATCGCCTGTCGGTTGATCCGCGCAGCCCTTATCATGTTGCCGCCGTGTTCCAGCACGATGTCGGTATTAAGCTCAATGGCAAAGAGCGCAATGATGTTGAAGAATATTGCATCAGCGAAGGCTGGGTCAGCGTAGCCGCCGGCAAGGCGCGTGACCGCAAAGGCAACCCTTTGATGATCAAGGTCAAGGGTGTGGTTGAGGCGTTTTACCGCTGACAGCTATTACTTGGTTGCAGCCGGGTGCTTGGCTTGAATGCAGTGCCCGACTCTTCCGGCCAGGATTGGCCGTCTGGGTGTATGGGTTTACTCATTGCGCCAAACTTTCTTCCTCAATAACATTACCTGCCTGTTTGCTGTGTGAACGGGCATACTGGTTTTTGTTGCCTGCATGCCGGATCCAGACTCACCGATGAAGCTCACTGTTCCACCACATGCCGTATCCCGCTTGCGCTCTGCCCGTCTGGAGCGCAGTACCAGGCCGTTTCTGGCGCGTGGCGGCCCCAAGGGTGAGCGTTGTAGCGGCTGCAGACTTATCCTGAGTCATTGCCTGTGCGAATTACGCCCCATCGTGCCTACCCGCGCCGGGGTGTGTCTGCTCATGGCCGAGCATGAGACGCTCAAACCCAGCAACACTGGCTGGCTGATTGCCGACGTGGTGCCAGATACCATGGCCTTTGGCTGGGCACGTACCGAGGTTGACCCAGCGTTGCTGGCGGTGCTGGCTGATCCGCAATGGCAGCCGTATGTGGTGTTCCCGGGTGAGTTTGTTGCGCCGGAACGGGTGATTACGGAATTATTGCCTGCGGATGCACAGCAGGACAATCCCAAGCGCCCACTATTTATTTTGCTGGATGCGACCTGGCCAGAGGCACGCAAGATTTTCAAGAAGAGCCCTTACCTGGCGAAGTTCCCTGTGTTGAGCCTGTTGCCAGAGCAGTTGTCACGTTACCGTTTGCGCCGCTCACGACGGGATGATCATTTGTGTACTTCTGAAGTGGCTGCCTTGTGTCTGGGGCTGGCAGGCGAGACTGTGGCTGCGCAGGCGCTGGAGATGTATCTCGATTTGTTCACTGATCATTATCTGCGGGCCAAGCAACAGTTGAAGGTGGAGTGGGAAGATGAATTGCATTTGCAAATGCGGGAGTTGGTGGGGGGGTGATTAGGTAGGGTAGGGCTGTGCTGTAGGTTGGGCTACGCCTTATCAGCCCAACACTTGGCCTCAATAAACGTATACATTATTTAATCGCCCAGTGTTGGGCTGGTAAATCGTAGCCCAACCTACGAGAATATTTGCGCATGGCCTTACAAATTGATTGTCCCTAACATTTGCTGCCACAAGCAAATTACGTTACGCTAAGCTCCTCCAAAGAAGTTTTACTCAAATGACCACCCGCACCCCCCCCCTGCTCTCAGAACATCTTTGTTTTAGCTTGTACTCTACGTCACTAAAGATGACGCAGTTATACAAGCCGATGCTGGCCGAGTTGAATCTGACTTATCCGCAATATCTGGTCATGGTGGTGCTGTGGGAAAAAGAAGGCTTGGGCATACGCGATGTTGCCACCCGCCTGGAGCAGGACTCGGGTTCGATTACACCTATCGTCAAGCGTCTCGAAGCTGAGGGATACCTGCTGCGCAACCGTGACCCCAAGGATGAACGCAACCGCGTACTGACCCTGACCGATGCTGGCAATAAACTACGCGCTGCCGGTGTACGTATCAGCCAGCAAATTGCCATGGCCTGCAATTTACAAATGACAGACGTCCAACAGCTCGCGGCTGGTCTGGAAAAACTGAGCCACAATCTCGACCGCTGATTAGTTTGGCATAAGCTGACTTTATCATCACTGAAAAAATATTTAAAATTAACTTGCGCGCTAATTATTAGCGCGCTATTATTCGCAGCATGGCAAAGCGCAAAAGCGGGAAATGCCATTCAAATACTTAGCGCGCTAACTAATTTTAGATAATTTTATTTTAACTATTTTTTGAAAGTCATCATCATGAAAAACATCAGCAAAACTGCATTGATATCATCTGTTGCCTTGACAGCAGCCCTGTCCGCTGCGGCACTGCCAGGCCATGCATTGGCTGCCTCCGGCAACGACACCACGGTTGTCCTGGTTCACGGCGCTTTCGCTGACGGTTCAAGCTGGAACCAGGTTACCCCGTTCTTGCAGGCTAAAGGCGTGAAGGTCATCGCTGTACAAAATCCCTTGTCTTCGCTGGCTGATGATGTGGCTGCAGTGCAGCGCGTGGTCGACGCACAGACTGGCAAGGTTGTGCTGGTTGGTCACTCATGGGGTGGTGCTGTGATTACACAGGCTGGCAGCAGCGACAAGGTCAAGGCGCTGGTGTATGTAGCAGCCTTTGCGCCTTCTGAAGGTGAGGCATTGGGTGGCCTGGGTAAAGACTACCCTGTTCCACCAGGTATTGCGACCTTGAAACCGGATGCCAATGGCAACCTGGAATTGTCACCGGAATCATTTGCGACCAACTTTGCGCAAGATGTACCAAAAGAAAAAACTGCTGTGCTGGCCACTACACAAGGCTTGCTGCCAGCCAAGGTATTTGGCGAACCAGTCACATTCGCTGCGTGGAAAAACAAGCCAAATTATTACATCGTTGCCAGCAAAGACCGCATGATAGACCCGGGCTTGCAAGCTGCGTTTGCGAAAAAGATCAATGCCGTGACGACCACGCTGCCGACCAGCCACGTGCCTATGTTGTCAAAGCCTAAAGCTGTTGCAGATGCGATTCTGGCTGCGGTCAAACAATAATCCTGACAGCAAAACGTCGTCCGCCAGTGAACAGGCCGCGCTGTTTTTTTGGGTGTTGCCTGTTCAAGCACGGGTTTTAACTAGGCCGCAGCACCAGGTATTTGTCCATTATCTGGTCCTGTGTTGCGGCTGATGGCTGCCAGATAGCGCTGGGCTTCTTCCCAGCTGATGGTGACATCGCCAGGTGTATCACTATTCGATACAGCAGCCATGGCTTCTTCTTGCTGGCGTCTTTGCTCTTGCTGTTCTTTGTGCAGACGCTGCTGTTCATCTTTCTGGCGGCGTTGCGCATCTTCTATGGCGTGCAGGCGGTTTTGTCTGGCGATGAGTGCGCGCAAGGCTGCGCTGGCTTGTTCACGTCTTTGCTTTTCCAGTTCCTTGCGTTGTCGTCTTTGTTCTGCGCGCTGGCGGGCTGCTGCTTCTATGGGGGATTCTTTTATTTCTGGCTGCTTGCCGTAACTTGCTGCTTTGCTTTGTACTGCGTTGGCAAGCGGCCTGGCCGCAGCCTGCAGGGTCTGCAATAGCACACGGACACTGGCTGGACGCTGGTCTGGCTGGATGGCAAAACCGCTTTGCAAGACTTGCCATTGTGCTGCATTCAATGCTGCTGGCTGTATCGGTTGCTGTTGAGGGTGGCGATATTCGCCAAAGGGCATGGCCGCTTCCAGCATCTGGTAAATCATGACAGCTACTGCATATACATCAAGACCAGGGCTATGCTGATGGCTGCCAGCTTCTGGCGCGCGGTAGCCTGCTGTGCCCGCATAGGGTGAGCGTGAAGGCGTCATGCTGGTGGAAATCAAGCCTGCCTGGGTATGGCTGCGCAAGCGGGCCGAGATACCAAAGTCGAGCAGTTTGATATCGCCAGCCTTGGTCAGCAAAAGATTGCTGGGCTTTAAATCACGATGGACGAGTTTGTGCTTGCACCATGCATAGTCCAGGGCATCTGCCACGGGGCTGAGCATGTCCAGCACTTGCTTGAGGGTGCAGCGGGTGTGCTTGATGAGGTAGTTTTCCAGATCGTGCCCATCCAGATATTCCATGATGATGAAATAGCTGTTGGTGGCCGGGTCACGTGCCCAGTCATAGACTCTGACGATATGCTCATGAGCGAGCCTGCGCACCAGCGATGCTTCTTCCACCAGCAGACGCGCATGCAGGGCACTTTGGGTAAGCTGTGGCGGCAAAATCTTTAGCGCAACTATCTCGCTATGGCCAAGCTCTGCCTGGGTTGCCAGATCACTGGCTTGCCACACCTGGCCCATGCCGCCTTGCCCTAACAGTTTTTCCAGCCTGTAGCGTTTGGAGACGCCGCCTACTTCTTGACCCGCCAGGAAACCCAGGTCAGTTCCTTGCACCGACTCTTGTGCAGCCTTGCTGGCCTGCCTGGAAATGGCTGGGGCAAGTTCGTTATCGAGGATGGCGTCTTTGCGTTGCTTGAACTCGTCTTCGGTGAGCAGCCCTTCATCCAGCAATGCGCGCAATTCACGGATTTTTTGTAATGGCGTTTGCATTGTGATGACTGGTCTTTTTTAACTTGGATATAGGGTGTGACATTAGTTTGCTAAGATTTTCAACTGAGATTTTCAGCTAAGACGCCCAGCTTCGTCCTCTGCTTATTTTCTGCCTGCCTGACCGGACTGCGCTACACGGTTGCCAGCGTTTTGCGCCATGCTCAGGTCTATCTCATGGCGTCTTTGCTGTTCCGCTTCTCTTTGCGTACGTTCATCCTGTATGCGCTCTTGCAGCATCTTGACTGCCTGTTCCCATGTCATGCCTTGCTGCGCGCTGGCCATGGCACTCATGGCGTTAGCAGCATGTTCTGAGCTACCCGCCTGCATGGCAAGGATTTGTTCTGCCGTCAGGCTGGACTGAGCCTGGACCTTGACGATCTCGGCCAGTGCAATGGCATTGGCAGGATCAGCAGTGGCGATCTTGCCAGTTTCACTAAAGTTGGCGATGGCGTTCATGCGTTCTATGGCAATGCGTGCCAGCAGGGCATCATGTGCCTGCTCGGCCTGGCGTTGTTCGCGTTCCAGGCTCAGCCTGGCGAATTTGTCAGCCCGTTCTGCTTCTGCCTGTTGCAGTTCTTTTTTCCAGCGGCGTTCATCATCTTGCTGCTTGAGTTGCTGGCGCAGGGTTTCCACTTCTACCTCGGCCAGCCTGGCCTGATGATGTTGCTGCTGTGTCTGCTGTTCAAACAGGGCATGGGCTTTCAAGGTCGTCAGGAGTTTTTCATGCTGGGCCATGGCATCGGCCTGGCTGTCGTTGCGCTTGATGCCATTGATTTTTTCTTGTACCTGGCTGAGTTTGAATTCAGTATCAACATCGCTGATGCTGTCTTCACGTTGCAGGGCACGTGTGCGCTGTTGTTGCAGTTCTTCTTCCCACGTCTGTATACGCTGGAACTCTCTGGCCTTGGCTTCTGCTTCTATGCTGATCAGGATCAGGCGGTTTTTTTGTTCTTCATCTTCCAGTTCCTGCTCACGACGTGCCAACTGGTTTTGCTTGCGGTGCAATAATTCTGTCTGGGCTTTTTGCTGTTCCTGATCTGCGATCAGGCTGGTTTGTGCAAACTCGTGTTCGAGCTGGAATTTTTTTAACTGATGCTGGATTTTTTGCTGCATCAGTTGTGCGGCTTCTTTACCTTGCAACTGGGTGATTTCTGATTCTGAACGCATCTTGATGCGCGCCATGGTGCGGATATGCAGCCACTGGTCTGCTTCATTCTGGCGATGTTCAGATTTTTGCTTGAGGCTGTGCTCAAGTTCTTTAACGGTATCTGCGGCACCTCGTTCCAGCGCATGCTTGCGGGTGGCTGCATCGGCAATGCGGCCATACAATTCCAGCTCACGCGCGCGTATGGTTTGCAGTCTTTCATTTTCATCCTGGCGCAACTTGGCACGGCTCAGGCGTTTCTTGGCGCTCTCGACCTGGCCTTGCATATACAGCCAGCTTAAGTCTTTGCCAAACTGCTGGCGCATTTCTTCGTGACGGTAACGCAGACGGATTTGTTCTTCCTGTCTGGCGATTTTTTGCCATTCGCTATTGGTGTAGAGTGCATCAATGAGCTTGCTTTGTTCCAGTTTGGCACGCTGGCCATCGATGACCAGATGCATGCTACCTATCTTTTCGCTAAGCTTTTCCCTGTCATCCGTCAGCTTGTCATGCCGCACTTCGCGGGTAACGGCCTGGGTTGCGGCGAAACCATATTCTGCAATGGACAGGTTCAAGGTAGACAACAGGCGTTCATCCAGTTGCTGGCGCAGGTGGGCATTGTCTTGCAAGTCACGCAAGGATTGCGCACCCAAAAATTCAATCGCAATCTGGCGCACCATGGGTTCCAGCAATTGCTGCAGTTGCTGGCAGGTGATGATGCCAGGTGCATGCATGAAATGCTTGGAAAATGCAGGTACATCAGCAATCTTGACGCTGATGACAAACTTGGCCGCGATAGCCAGGAATTCTGCTGTATGTAACTCTTCAAAACTGAACAGCAGGGCAAAAGGGTTCAGGCGTGTCAGCAAAACTTCAGCAGCTTTGTCTGTCTGCAAACCCATGAGCTGGCTGCTGATGTCTTGCCCGATATAGTCGCCCGCCAGCAATTCGACAAACTGGCCTTCTTGCAATATATAGGCACGGGCGCTGACCGGGATGTGCAAGTCTTGTTTGCTGAGGCTGCTGAGCGGACGCACGCCGAAATACATGGCGACCTCATTCTCTTTTGGCAGCCAGCGATTGTGGCGCAATATCGTCTCATGCCGGGGGCTGCTCAACATGAAGCCGCAATGCGTGCAATAGATGGCATCTTGTATGTTGCTATGGTCGCACTGGGGACACTTGAGCTTGGAACTGGCAAAGATGCTGAACATGGGAACTCCTTCAATCGCGGCGCGGTGCTTGGACGAGGGAACATCATGCACCTGAGCAAAAATGGTAGCACCGGGAATGGATTTGAAAGACGCGAACAGAAGGAGGTTTAGGGCCTAGATCGGGGTATTGTTGTAGAGTATTGCAGTTTGTGCCGGAACTGCTGCGGTCATCGTTGCCAGACTGGTGGTAGCGGTCTGGCATTATTCAATATCAGTTAGTAATTTTATTGAGGCAACTTGTTGGCTGGTGTCCACGGCGTCATGCCAAGCGCTTGCAACTGAAATTCAGTCGTCATTTCCCTGGCATTGTCTACCACTTCACGGCTGCTGAGATGACCCACTATCTTGATGGGAAAGCCCAGAAATGCCTCTGGATGCAGCCCCAGATTGCGGCCATAGCCACGCGTCAATGCTACCCTGACTGCTGCTGGCGAAACTTCGGTATCGACAATGGTAATTTCATATCGATCATGGTGTGCAAAACTACGGCTGAATATCCATCCGACGCGCGCGACCACGGTGTACTTTTGATCAACGGTATACAAGCGGGTCGTGTAATCCTGCCAATGTGGGCCTGGAATTGGTGTACTGATAATGATTTGATGATCTTTAACAATGCCAGCGATAGGATCAGCCCATGTTGGTGTATCGGGAAGCAAGGGCGTATTGATGATACCTGGCTTGCTGTCGAATAGGGTGGTGGCACCATCATCTTGTGAAGTTTCAATAACGTGTGCATTGATCAGATTGAAAACGCTGCCTTCAATTTCCAGCTGATATCTGCCTTTTCCCGCTTGTGCTAGCTTGCCGGTATTGTTGTGATGGCTTTGCTGTTCAAATTCAAACCGGCTACCCGCCTGTGCTGTAGTAAACACTAGTGACAAGACAAGCGCTAAAGTGAAAGATCGTTGTTGACCATAAAGTGTGTCCATGATGTGCCCCCAATGTTGATGGCGGCAGCATGGTGGATTTAAGGCTTGCTGTATATAAAGATGGAAATAGTTGCAGGATTCAATAATAAAAGTGGCGCAGTATGCTACCTGTGCTGTCTGTGTTCACGCGCTTGGGCTGAACTTGTCATGTCGCCAGATACCATAGTCATGAATACCCGTGTAAGGGAAGTCGCAATATATGCTGGCTGCAGGCAATTGCGTTAAAGCTTGCAAATCGGTTTGTGCGCCCAGCCTGGTATCTTGCGAAGTAAGTACATCTCTGTACCAGAATGCATTTTGAAAATGAAATATCAAAGGCAGTGGCAGCGATGCATTTTCTGCTATTGAACTTGGACGAATTTCAGGCTTGGTTTCGGGCTTGGTTTCAGACCTCATGAGCCACAATAACTCACTACCAGCGTATGCATGCATGTCCCCAAGAATGACGGCATGCGGCAGCATTGCCATGACTTGCAATTTGACTATGCCCCTGACGCTGGCACAAAACTCGATTTGCATGCCTGTGCGCAAAGCATAGGCCTGGTCTTTTTCCATCGCCATGCCATCAAGCAAAGTGCCATAGCGCGACACATCGGTAATTTCTGCCCCCATCCCCTTTCTGCGGATGATGGCATGGCGGGCGCTGATGCGGCGGGTCATTCTGGCGTTTTCTGCTGCGTTGTTGGCACGGTGGCTTAGCAGGATGTCAGCCTGAGGATGTTGCTCCATACGACCAAGCACATACTCATCCATGGCAAAGAGACGGATATTGCAACAGGACTGGGACTGGGTCAGCTCTCCCATCAGGCTGGCCCATTTTGTTGCAGCTGTTGTTGGCTTACTTGTTGACTCACGTACTGGCTTACTTGTTGCTGATCTGGCTATTGCCACCGGGGTTTCAGGTTCTGTTGCGACTTCCATGAGTTCTTCATCCCAGGCAATAGTGCCCATGGCGATTTCATATTTTCCTGTTGGTGAGCGCATGTCCAGCTTGGCAATCGATGCATCCCTGGCATTGATTTCTATATCCATATTGCCTTGCGCATAGCCATTGGATTGCCCTAAGCCACTGAGTGTGGCAATGGCACCATCTTCTGCAATGACCCTGACATTCTTTTGTGCAGCCAAAAAGACACTGTGTATCTCTGTCAGTGTGGCATCAGGCCGTGGCACGAAGATAACGCTGGTGCACAGCCACTTGCGTTTGGTTCTGGATACCTGTTCGTGCGACAAGCTGATTTCAAGCGGGTATTGCCCATGTTCTTTGTTCCTGGATGAAAAGCTGACCAACAAGGGTTGCCATAGTCCAGAGGCAGTACGCGACAAGCGCAGCTTTGCGGCACCCTCGGCAATCAGTTCGCAACGCAATTGCACTTCCATGATGGTGAAATCTGGTGGCAACATGCCGCGCAGTTCCAGCCTGATGGTTTGGCGGCCGCCTGCCGCACGTGGGTCATAGCCGCTGAAGTGCAGATGCAGGCTGGCTGGTGTTACTGCGACACGTTTTCGGGTCAGTCTGTCCGCCGATTCGTTGAGTAACTCCAATCTTAGCGGGCTAACTGCCTGAGGGTGACCTGCGGCACAGACGGCTTCCCCCTCTGCCACCCAATGCGTGCAATGGGGGTGATCTCGGGTTTGGCATTTTTTCATGATGAGGCAACGGTCATAATACGGGCGATGCTACAACTATAGAGTTAAAGCGCCGGATCAAATGGGGGAATACAGCCGTGTTTTGCCGCCTGTTTTTTTTCCGCAGGCCACGGTAGTTGCGTTGACCTGCCCGGCTGGCTGCATTACCCTTGTTGTTTCGATATATGCCATTTCGCATTTTGCCTGCGGAACGACTGTGATCAACATGCTATCCCTGCTTTGGAAATTGCAATGAAAAAAATCGTCGTTAAATTTGGTGGCTCCAACCTGCGCCAGCCTGAAGATATCAGCCGCGTTGTCAATGTCGTGCAAAGTTACCAACAGCCGCTGGTGCTGGTGGTGTCGGCATTTTATGGCATTACCAATGCCCTCATCGCCTGCGTACAAGCTGCACGGGAGGGTGCAGGCACGGCAGCTGCCCTGGCCGAGAGCAAGGATTACACGCAAAACCTGCGTGCCCTGAAGAAGCAGATACTTGAAGCGAATATCAGCGATGCCACAACCCGTGCACGTGTAGAAAAAGCACTGTCAGCGCGCCTTGATCAGCTCGACCGTTACCTGACTGGCATACACTGCATAGGTGATGTGCCTACCTTCGTCAATGATGCCATCCTCAGCTATGGTGAGCGCCTGTCCAGCCTGTTGCTGACTGAAGTGTTGCTCAGCCATGGCATACGCGTGCGCGAGGCCTTGCCAGAAGACATAGGCCTGGTCACTGATGGCGTGTTTGGCAACGCTGCCTGTGATTTTGATGCCAGCGCCCCAGCTGTTTCCAAAGCCTTGCAAGGCAATGAAGTCATCGTCGTGCCGGGTTTTTATGGTGTTGACCGTGATGGCAAAGCCACGCTATTTGGCCGTGGCGGCTCCGATTATTCAGCAGCATCCATCGCTTGCTGCATAGGTGCAGAATCGCTGGATGTATGGAAGGATGTGGATGGTTTCCTCAGTGCAGACCCTGGCACGGTGAGCGCGCCACATACGATTAAGCAATTGAATTATCTGGAAGCAGCAGAGCTGTCTTACTTCGGTGCCAAGATCTTGCACCCACGCACAGTAGAGCCTTTGTTTGACCAGAATATCCCTATCCGCATCTTGAACATCACCCGCCCTGAGCGCGGCCTCTTGCCTTACACCATCATCAATGCACAACGCAAGGTAACGCGTGATGTGGTGAAGAGCGTTACCTCGACAGAAGACGTGGCGATCCTGAAACTGCACGGCCCTGGCGTGGGGTTCAAACCCGGCATCCTGGCGCAGGTGACCAATACGCTGGATGCCAACGGCATCAATATCAAGAGCGTGCTGACGGCCCAGACTGCCATCAATATCCTGGTATCCCGTGATCATCTCGATGCTGGCTATGCGGCACTGGTAGAGCATCATCTGGCCGGTGTGGTGGAAGTATCACGTAACGCAGATGTGGCTATTGTCGCTGTGGTTGGTGACGGTGTGCTGCAAGCGTCTGATGTAGGTGGCGCAATCGCCAGCCGTGCCTTGTCCGCTGCGATTGCAGCTGGCGTGCATGTCTGCCTGGCAGCTGCGGGGGCCAGCGAGGTGGCGGCTTATATGCTGGTGCAGCAAGAGGACAGGAAACTGGCTTTGCAGGCGATACATGCGGAGTTTTTTGGGGGATGAGGGGTTGGGATGTCTGCAGCTTTTGTTTTGATGAAAGTTTGGTTTTGATGCTTGCCAGCAAAAAAATGTCTATGGTGACCAACGAAAGCCGCTAGGCTCCAGCCTGCGCTGGAGCGACGAAGCAGGGGCTAGTCGCTTTGCACAGACCTTGAGCTTTTGTTCTCAAAACGAGGACGGTTCTGGTATTACTCAAACTCTCAAATTCGTCGCTCCAGCGCAGGCTGGAGCCCAGCGGCGTTTGTTGCCAACCAATCAAGTGGCTCAATATGTGCGGCCTATGACATCCGCGCTCAAAAAATTGACTAATCTCATTTACCTGCTCTCGCTCATTTTCGACACATTTTTTTCTGCAAAAATTTACTAGACGACTGGTCTAATTTGTTTTAGAATTCAAAACTATGAACACTCCGCGCACCGATGTCAGGCAACACATCCTCGATACAGCCAAGCCCATTATCCTGGGCAAGGGCTTTTCCGTGGTCGGTCTGAACGAGGTGTTGAAAGCAGCAGCGGTGCCCAAGGGTTCGTTTTATCATTATTTCAAGTCCAAGGAATTATTTGGCGAAGCCTTGCTGGATGATTATTTTGCCGGTTACCTGGCAGCAGTTGATGTCGTATTGAAAAATACGGATATACCAGCAGCCAAGCGTCTCATGCGTTACTGGCAGGGCTGGTTGCCCGAACGCCCGGGTGAAAGCGTGCAATGCCAGTGCCTGGCGGCCAAGCTGGGTGGCGAAGTATCAGACTTGTCTGAAGCCATGCGCCTGGCCTTGCAACATGGCACTGATAGCATTATTGCCAGACTGGCAGATTGCATGCGCGAGGGTATCAACGACGGTTCTCTGCCTGTGGACCTCGATGCAGATCATTGCTCACTGACCCTGTACCAGATGTGGCTGGGCGCCACGCTGCTGACCAAGATGCGGCGTGACATGAGTGCACTGGAAAGTGCGATGTTGGCTACCCGCAAGATGCTCAAGCTGTAAAGTCCAGAACCTGAAACACCAAGTGCATTCCCCTTAGTGAATATAGTTATGAACATTTTATAAATCACTTATTATCAATTTTTTCTAGACGACCAGTCTAATTTTTATCTTGAAGTACCCTGGGTTGGCTACACATAGAGTTCTGGATTTGCTTACCCAATCAAGTTTTACCATAAGTTTGCCCACAAGTATTTTTGCTGCTCATACGCCCAATAAAGGAATTAAGAAATGTTATTCAATCCTCTGCAAACCGGTTCTGTATCCCTCGCTAACCGCATCCTGATGGCACCACTGACACGTGCACGTGCTGATGCAGGTCACATGCCTAACGCCCTGATGGCGGAATACTATAGCCAGCGCGCCACTGCCGGCCTGATCGTGACTGAATGCACGATGGTGGCTGAAAACACATCCGCTTTCTACGCTGAACCAGGCATCTATAATGCAGAACAAATCGCTGCATGGAAAGTCGTGACTGACGCCGTGCATGCCAAAGGCGGCAAGATTTTCATGCAGATCTGGCACGCTGGCCGTGCTGCTGTTCCTGCCTTCAACAACGGTGTTGAAAACGTCGGCCCTAGCGCCATCGCGATTGACAGCGAAGTGCATACACCAAACGGTAAAGTACCAAATGCCGTGCCACGCGAATTGCGTCTCGATGAAATTCCTGCCTTGGTTGCCGCTTATGCACAAGGTGCAAAAAATGCGATTGCTGCTGGCTTTGATGGTGTAGAAGTGCATGGTGCCAATGGCTACCTGATTGATCAGTTCCTGCGTGACAGCGCCAACACACGCACTGACAGCTATGGTGGTTCCATAGAAAACCGTGCGCGCTTTTTGTTTGAAGTATTGACAGCAGTCAGTGCTGCAATTGGTTCAGACAAAGTTGGCCTGCGTCTGTCGCCTATCAACAGCTATAACAGCATGAAAGACAGTGATCCACTGGCCCTGATTTCTTATCTGACTACACGCCTGAATGAATTCAAACTGGCGTATTTGCACCTGATGCGTTCTGACTTCTTCCAGGCACAGACTGGTGATGTATTGACGATCGCCCGCGCCAACTACAAAGGTGTGTTGATCGGCAATATGGGTTACAACGCTGACGAAGCTGCGCAAGCGATCAGTAATTCCACACTGGATGCAGTGGCATTTGGCACCAGCTTCCTGGCCAACCCTGACCTGCCTGCACGTATCAAGCAAGGCGCGGCATTGAATGCTCCTGATGCAGCGACTTTCTATACACCGGGCGCAAAAGGCTATACTGATTATCCTAGCCTGCAAGCTGCTTAACACATGATGAGCACACGATGTAGCGCATGACGCAACGCAGGTAATACCGCTCAAGTAATGCGATGAAAGGCCGACCAAATTGGTTGGCCTTTTTTATTTTCTTCCGAAAAACAGAGGTGAAACAGTTTGTAAGATATTTCTCCAAGTCATCATCTGGTAACTCTTGAGCCTTACATTCCTGCCAACGCCAACATGATGGCAGCGAAGCATATCTGGCCAATTGTATTGGCCTCATTTTTGTAATGCATATTGAGGAATAACTTGATGAGACATTTATCCAGACACGCTGCGCGCTTGCTGTGCGCGGTATTTGCAGGCATGAGCCTGAGCGCCTGTGGCGGTAATAGCAGCGAGCCTGTAGATTTTCAAAACCCTGGCATTTCCTGGCCACCATTGCCGACAGTCACCGGCCACAGAGGTGCATCTGCACTGCGCCCTGAACATACGCTGGCTTCTTATCAAAGAGCGATAGATGACGGTGCAGATATTGTTGAGCCTGACCTGGTAGCCACCAAGGATGGTGTCTTGGTCGCACGCCATGAAAATGAAATTTCAGGCACGACCAATGTATCGACACTGCCGCAATTCGCTGCCCGCAAAACCACCAAGACCATAGATGGCATCCCTGTCACTGGCTGGTTCACTGAAGATTTTACGCTGGCAGAATTGAAGACCATACGCGCCAAGGAACGCATCCCGGCAAACCGCCCTGCCAACACGGCTTATGATGGACAGTTTGAAATACCAACGCTGCAAGAAGTCATTGACCTGGTCAAGCAACAGGCAAAAGAAAAGAACCGCGTCATTGGCATTTACCCTGAAACCAAGCATCCGACTTACTTCAAATCCATAGGCTTGCCTTTGGAAAAACGTCTGGTCGATGCGCTGGTGGCGAATGGCTACAAGGGTAAAAATGCTGCCGTCTTCATCCAGTCTTTTGAAGTGGCGAATCTGAAAGAACTCCGTGGCATGACAGAGATGCGTCTGGTGCAACTGGTTGATAATCCGCTGAACCCGCCAGTCAATGGCGTACCACGCAATGCGCCGTATGACTTTATCGCCGCTGGCAGCAACCGTACTTATGCTGACCTGGTCACTCCGGCAGGCTTGAAAGAAATCGCACAATATGCAGATGCAGTATCGCCGTACAAGGAAGTCATCATCCCGCGCGATGCGAAGAATGAACTGGGTGCAACGACCAGCTTTGTCACTGATGCGCACGCTGCTGGCTTGAAGGTACACACCTGGACACTGCGCCCGGAAAATCCCTTCCTGCCACCTAGCATGCGCCTAGGTGATCCTGCTTCATTGACGCAGCGTGGTGACTCTATTGCAGAGATCACTGCTTACCTGAAAGCGGGTATCGACGGTTTCTTTACCGATGATCCTTCTGTTGGCCGTGCTGCTGTGACTGCGTTCAAGAAGTAAGCTTCTTTGCAGTATTAATGCAAATGCCTGGATTTTGATCCAGGCATTTTTTTGTTTAAACTTGTTTTAAGCGGCAGGCAAAGAAATCTAGTATCTCATCCCGCGCAGCGATGGTTGGCTGCCCTTCCTCATCGATCAGGTGCGCCGTCACCACGCTATGCGGTGTCGTTACGTAGCGTTTAAAAAAGGGCGCCGTATCCTGATTGGCAGCGCTGTCTGGCAACACCTTGCTGATGAAGCGATCGCCCAAGGCTTCTGAAAATGCCGCAAAACGCTGGGCACGACAAAATGCATCGCCCGCAAAACGATAAGCCATGACCGTCAGGTCTTCTGCCTCCAGGCGCTGGCGTACGGCTTGCAAATCGGCTGAGTCTATCCCCGTGCCTGCCGGGTCATCCATAGGCAAGGATGGCTGCGATACTACTGGTGCAAGCACCGCTGGTTCCAGCATCATGGACAAGGCAAAGTTACCCGTGAAGCACATGCCTATTGCACCCACGCCTGGGCCACCAGATTCTTCATGCGCAAGCCTCGCCAGCGCCCTCAGCCATAGCGTGACCGGGCTGGACCCTTTGCCAGCAAAGGCACGGAACTCTGCACTGACACAAGCTTTCTGGAACACGGCTGCACCCTCTTCTGCCGATGCGACCACACCATCCCTTCCAAACAGCGAAGGCATATATACGGTGAAACCGGCATCGCGCACCCAGCGCGCAAAGCGTGCCACATGCGGGCTGATGCCGGGCATCTCTGTCATGACGATGACGGCAGGCCCTGTGCCAGTGACATAGACACGTTTGCTAACTTCATTGAGCGTGATCTCGCGTGCGCTGAAGTCGCTGAGTGGATCATCTGCATGCATGTCCTGTTTAGTACTAAAACTGATTCCCTGTATCGGTATTTGCGTAAATTCCATTTTCGACATAAGCACTCCTGATTTCAAACCACTGAATATCAAAACCTCTCAACACAGAGGCACAGAGACACAGAGGAAAAGCATAGAGAAATTCTTGTCATTGCGTATTAATTGCAATGACAAAGAAAAATGATTTTCCGTAAAAGGCTTTTCTCCTGCCTTTCTCTGTGTCTCCGTGTCTCTCTGGTGAGAGGTCTTAAAGTAATAAGTGTAGGCCAGCGCCAGATACAGGAATAGCGGCGGTTCAGCCAGAATCAAGGCGGAATTGGACATTTGCAAACGGCATGTAGAATACGGTACCGTCAATCGCAGTTTCGATCACAATTTAGCGGAGCATAAACCCATGCTGATCTGGTGCAGGCTGCAATATCTTTTATCTTTAGCCTTGAAACTGTTATTACTAAGCAGTTTTGCAGTACAGGCACAAGCCGCCGATACGCTCAAAGTTGGCTCCAAGCGTTTTACTGAATCCTATGTGCTGGGAGAAATCCTGACGCAAACTGCGGCAGCACATAATCCTGCTCTACATCAGCAAGGGCTGGGTAATACTGCCATTGTCTTCAATGCACTCAAGAATGGCAGCATTGATGTCTATCCCGAGTATATGGGTACCATCAATACCGAGATACTCAAGCATGAAAACGCCATCAGCATGCAGGAGATGCGGGTTGAACTGGCTAAACAAGGTCTGGGAGTTGCTGTTCCTATGGGTTTTAATAATACCTACGCATTGGCGATGCGGCCTGAAGCTCCTGACATAAAATCACTCACTGATCTGGCGACAAAAACTGATGTACGCTTTGGACTCTCGCATGAATTTTTAGGCCGCGCCGATGGCTGGCCAGGTCTGGTCAAACGCTATCACTTACCGCAACAAGCTAGCGGGCTGGATCATGGCATCGCTTACGAGGCACTGAATGCCAAACAAGTGGATGTTATTGATATTTATTCCACCGATGCCAAGATCAAGCAGCTTGGTTTGCGCGTGCTGGTAGATGATGCAAATTATTTCCCGCGTTATGACGCAGTCTTGCTATACCGTCTGAACGTGCCAGCACGATTCCCACAAGCCTGGGCAGCTATACAGAAACTGGAAGGCAAGATAGACAATGCACAAATGATAGCGATGAATGCAGCCGTAGAAATTGACGGGCAGAGCTTTGCCCAGGCGGCTCAGCAATTTTTGGCAAGGTCACCGGCAAGTGTTGAACGAGCCAGTTTTATGTCAAAATTATTTGGTGCAGATTTTTTGAAGCTGACCTGGCAGCATCTGACACTGGTATTGCTGTCAGTTGCGCTGGCCTGTTTAGTGGGTATGCCGCTGGGCAT
The DNA here is from genome assembly GCF_049340385.1 of Undibacterium sp. Ji83W. Lineage (NCBI taxonomy): Bacteria > Pseudomonadati > Pseudomonadota > Betaproteobacteria > Burkholderiales > Oxalobacteraceae > Undibacterium > Undibacterium sp. Ji83W. The sequence continues at coordinate 159,038 of NZ_JBMPOZ010000004.1, forward strand.
CATCGCCGCCTTTGCCCCACGCTTGCGCGAAGTCGTCATGGCGACTGTCGGCATTTTGCAAACCATCCCCTCACTGGCCTTGCTGGCGATGTTGATACCGCTGCTGGGCAGGATAGGTTTTGCCCCCGCCCTGATCACCCTGTCGCTGTATGCCCTGCTGCCCATCGTCCGTAATACCTGCGTAGGTCTGGTGCAGGTACCCACTGGATTACGCCTGGCTGCGCAAGCCCTGGGCCTGTCATCACGAGACCGCTTGCTAAATATAGACTTGCCTCTGGCCCTGCCTATGATACTGGCGGGTGTGAAGACGGCAGCAGTCATGAGCGTGGGTACGGCAACCATCGCCGCCTTCATCGGTGCAGGTGGTTACGGCGAACGCATCACCATAGGCCTGGCCTTGAATGACAACCAGATGCTGCTGGCAGGTGCCTTGCCTGCGGCGGCTCTGGCTTTGTTGACGCAGTGGGGGTTTGATTTGTTGGAGAGGGTGGTGGTGAGGAGAAGAAATTGAAGGGTAAAGGAAAATGTTCTATGCAATTCCCTCCCTTTCAAGGGGAGGGTTAGGGTGGGGATGGGTTTCGGTTGATTCACCGATAATCAAACTGTGATAGAACCCCATCCCCATCCCAACCTTCCCCTTGAAGGGGAAGGAGTTAAATCACACGCCGCACGAAACACAATAATCGCCATTGTGTACACAAAAGAACAATGCCTACCAGAAAGCAGCCCCCTTTGGTAATATGCATCCGGTTCGATCTTCCTGATCAATCCTGAAAACCTGATTTCCCTGCTGCAATAACCTGCCCGGAAAAGTTCTTTTGATTTCGCCCGCCCATCATGTCGCTGCATCACCACCAGTCTGGCGCTTTGCCAGGGCGGCGGCGCTTGGGGTTTTGTGCGTGGCGTTTTGCACTATCGAAGTTCATGCAGCCACGCCGCAATCCGACAGCACGCTGCAAGTCTTGCACTGGTGGACCTCTGCCAGCGAACGCAAGGCAGCCAGCTTGCTGGCTGCACGCATGGCGGATGAAGGCATTACCTGGCGCGATGCAGGCATACCCGGTGGTGCAGGCATAGGTGCGGGCAAGGTATTGAAGAGCCGCGTGCTGGCGAATGATGCGCCTGAGGTCACGCAAATCATTGGCGTCTCCATACGCGAATGGGCAGACCTGGGTTTCCTGCTTGAGCTGGACAAGGTTGCGGCGGCAAATAAATGGAATACCAGTTTCTTCCCGACCATACAAAACCTGATACAGCACCGCAAACATGTGGTGGCTGCACCACTGGGCATACACCGCATTAACACCCTGTTTTATAACAAGAAAATATTCGCCTCGCTGAAGCTGTCAGCACCAGAAAACTGGGATGAACTGGTCACCGTCGCAGCCAGGCTAAAAGCAGCGGGGGTGATACCACTGGCACAAAGCAGCGAGCCATGGCAAGTTGCCACTCTGTTTGAAAACCTCATCTTGATCGAAGGTGGGCCAGAATACCACCGCGAATTATTCGTCAAACAAAATGCCCAGGCCGTGATGGACAAACGCTTCAGCCATGCGCTGGAACGCTTGCGCCAGATGAAAAGCTGGATGAATAATCCTGTTGATGAACGCCCGTGGACAGAGGTGGTGAAGCAGTTTTCCAAAAACGAGGCGGCCATGATGATCACCGGCGACTGGGTCAAGGGTGAACTCAATGATGGCGGTTTTGTCACTGACGAGGCTTTTTCCTGCACCGCAATGCCAGGCACGGGCAAGTATCACCTGTATAGCGTCGATACTTTTTCGATGTTCACCAATGACTATTCGCGCATTGCCGCACAAGAAAAACTGGCCCGCCTGGTCGCCACGCCAGCAGTGCAGGTTGACTACAATGCCGTCAAGGGCTCGGTATCGGTAAGGCGTGATGCTGATCCAACCCGCATGGATAGCTGTGCCCGTGCATCCTGGAATGCCTTTGCCCAGGGGGCAACCACGCAAGCCCCCAGCCTGGTGCACCGCATGGCTACGGATGAAACCAGCAAAGATGCCATCATTGCTGTGATACACAGATATTTTATCGATGCCACGGTCAGCCCAGCCGACACCCAAGCCAGGCTGGTGGCGATGTACAAGACATTTGGCAATAATAAAAAACAAACTCCATAAGATGTGAGGCAGACAAAGATGACACGCAAAATACTGATAGTCGACGATGACCAGAAAACCCGGGTTTTACTGAAAACCTATCTGGAAAAAAATCAGTATGAAGTCATCCTCTCGCACAATGGCGAGAGCTTCGTGGCTGAATTCAACAGCCAGATGAACCAGTTGTCACTGGTGATCCTTGATGTGATGTTGCCCGATACCGATGGCTTTGCCCTGTGCAAGGTCGTGCGACAAAAATCCAATATCCCCATCATCATGTTGACGGCCAGCTCAGACGACACTGACCGCATTGTCGGTCTCGAACTGGGGGCCGATGACTACATCGCCAAACCCTATAACCCGCGTGAACTGCTGGCGCGCATCAAGGCGATACTACGCCGTACTGCAACTACCGATGTGGCGGCAGCACCACGCTATTACCGCTTCCTGGGTTTTACGCTGGACCTGGTAGAGCGCAAGGTTACTGATAATGCCGGCGAACTGGTGGCGCTGACCGGGCTGGATTATCAGTTGCTGAAGTATTTTGTCGAGCACCCTGGCGATGTGCTGGACCGCAATGTGCTGTCAGAAGAAACTCGTGGCCGCGATGCTGGTCCATTGGATCGCTCACTCGATGTACAGATCAGCCGCCTGCGCCTGTTGCTCAAGGATGACAGCAAGCAACCTACCCTGATCAAGACCGTACGCGGGGCTGGTTATGTATTTTCTGCCGACGTGAGCGTGGCCAGTGCCTGAATCTGCCCTCATGCTCAGGCGCTGGCTGCCGCAATCGCTGCTGGGCCGCTTGTCGCTGGTCATGGTGTGCGGCGTGCTGCTGACGCAGCTCGTGGGCAGCGCCATCTGGACCACCCAGCAACGCGCCAAGGCCGAGATAGAAGCGACCACGGCAGCGCAATACCTGGCGCACAGTGCATCAAGCGCGATACGTTTCTTCCGCAGCCTGCCGCCGAATTACCGCACCGTGCTGATACAGCAATTCCGCGAAATGGGGGGGACGCGCTTTTTTGTACAGGCTAACAATGCCTATGTACCCATCACAGAAATAGAATCGCAGGCGCTGGCGCATACAGTGCTGGGCAAGGTCGGCAATACCCTCAAGACTGACTTGCCGCAATATCCTGAATTCAAAATCGCCTTTGCCTGGCCAGATCAACTGACCACATCTGTCGAAGGTACCCGCATCACCGATTTGCCCGAAAGCTGGGTGCAGCATATCTTGCTCATCAAGCCAGAACCTGCTCCCGTGCTGGTGATACAGACCGAGCTGGAACCGGGCAACTGGTTGTACCTGGCGGCTCTCATGCCCAACCCCTATTTTTTGAAGGGCAACGACCCTCTGTCTTTTGACCGCCTGGTCTTGCAGGGCCTGTCACTGGCTGCTGTATTGCTGCTCTCCATCATGGTGGTACGCTGGATCACGCGGCCACTGGCGGCTTTATCGGATGCGGCTGCAGCCTTTGGCAAGGGTGAGCAGGTGCCAGATTTGCCAGAGACAGGCAGCAAGGAATTCATCAACACCGCCCGCGCCTTTAGCGCCATGCGCCAGCGCATACAAAGCTATATCGAAGACCGTGAGCGCCTGTTCATTTCCATCTCACATGATCTGCGCACGCCTATTACGCGCCTCAAACTACGCTCAGAGCTGCTTGACGATGATGTCTTGCGTGGTGAATTTGAAGAAGACCTGGATGACCTCGACATGATGGTCAAGGGTGCATTGCAATGCGTGAAGGATAGCGACATCCATGAAAACCCCACTGAAGTCAGGCTGGACCCGTTGATACGCAGGCTGGTACGCAGCGCTCACCTGGCCAAGCACAATGTGGAGTTTGCAGACTCAGGCGTGACCGTATATGGCAAACCACTGGCGCTGAAACGCGCGATAGGCAATCTGCTCGACAATGCCCTTTATTATGGCGAACGTGCAGAGATCAGCGTACGGGCCGGGACTGATGCAGTCATCATAGAAGTACGCGACCATGGCCCTGGTGTGCCTGAAGATGCCCTGCCCAGCCTGTTTGATCCCTATGTGCGCCTGGTGCATGGCCGCAGCCAGAATGAAAGCGGCATGGGACTGGGCTTGGGCATAGCCCGCAGCGTTGTCGAAGCCCATGGCGGTACGCTGGTGCTGGAAAATCATCCCGAAGGCGGACTGAAGGCCATCATCAGCCTGCCCAGCGAGGGCAATGCCTGACCTGGCATATCACTCTCATTTCAAAAACTCTACCTGCTTAAGCTTGTCGTTTGAGGACAAGCTGGCATCCCTCTGCGCGAATCACAACACCTGAATCTGGACTTTTGTAAAGTTTTGTAAGGAATTCTTAAGTTAAGTTTTGTCAGCTTGGGAATTCGCACGCCTGCAAATCATCCATGCCCTAGCGAACAGCAATGCCATCGCAAAAACCGGGTAAGGATTTGTAAGTTGTTCACCTGACCAGTTCACACAAACTCCCAATAAATCAATCACTTATAAAAAGACGCACTAAACAGATATGCAAGTGGCATTACATTCATCGCATTGCTAGTATCGGTTTCAAGTAATTCATTTATATCGATAAATCGATGAGATAAGAGCATTTGTAAAGCTGTTGAAACTCCTTCCCCTTCAAGGGGAGATTTGTGGGAATTCGCAAAGCATGCTTTGCACCGCAAATTTCCCAGCCGCCTGCAAGCGGCGCGGTGGAATGGGTGGGACTGTTTTAGCCCCTTCCCCTTCAAGGGGAAGGTTGGGATGGGGATGGGTTTCTATCGCAATTTGACTTCAGGTCAATCAACCGAAACCCATCCCCACCCTAACCCTCTCCCTTGAAGGGGAGGGGATTTAAAAGTGTTTTACCGGATAAATATTCTTAACAGGATTTCTCTTGAACCGCTTCCCCCACATCGCCATGTTATGCGCCGCCGCCATGATGAGCACTGCCAATGCTGGCACGCTCGTCCTGGAAAGCTGGCGCGTGGATGACAAGGCTTTGTGGGAAACAGTACTGATACCTGCATTTGCCAAACGCCACTCCGGCATAGACATACGCTTTGCGCCCACCACACCGACAGAATACGACAGCAGCCTGCAAGCACATTTTGCCAATGGTACAGCCGGTGACCTGGTAGCTTGCCGCCCGTTTGATGTGTCACAGTCTTTATACAACAAAGGCTATCTGGAAAAACTGGATGGCAAGCCGGGCATGGAACATTTTGAAGCGACCGCCCTGCTGGCCTGGCAGACCGATGATGCGAAAACGACTTTTTGCATGCCAGTGGCATCTGTCATCCACGGTTTCTTGTACAACAAAAAAATCTTCAAGAAACTCAATCTGCAGGCCCCAAAAACCCAAGCAGAATTTTTGACTGTGCTGGATGCAGTAAAAAAGAATGGAGCCTACGTTCCTTTAGCGCTGGGCACAGCAGAAAAGTGGGAAGCCACACAAACCCTGTTCACCAGCATAGGCCCCAACTACTGGCATGGCGAAGCAGGCCGCAAGGCGCTTATCGCTGGCAAGGCAAGATTTACAGATGCACAGTATGTCGCCGCCTTTGATTATGCCGCCAAACTGGGTTCGTATCTGCCCAGCACGGCCAGCACGCAAACCTATAGCGACAGCCAGCATCAATTCGCTTCTGGCAAGGCGGCCGTCTACCCGGTTGGGTCCTGGGATATCTCTTACTTCAATCAGGTGCAGGGGCTGGACTTTGGTGTATTTGCACCACCGGTGCGCGCAACTGGTGACAAATGCTACATCCTGGATCACATGGATATAGGCATAGGCATCAACAAAAAATCCCGCAACAAGGAAGATGCCTACAAGTTTATCGAATGGCTGGGCTCGCAAGAATTTGCTGATTTATATACCAACCGTGTCACCGGATTTTTTTCACTGTCGAATCACCTGATCGCCGTGCGCGACCCCATAGGCAAGCAAATGATGGAGTGGCGAACAGCGTGCGAATCCAGCATACGCGTCAATGCACAGATATTGAACCGTGGCCAGCCGAGCATGGAACAGGAATTATGGAATGTGAATGCCGATCTTTTGAATGGCACGGTCACAGGCAAGGAAGCAGCCGCAAGAATACAAAACAGTGTTGCAAGTGCGAATAAGTTTAAGCGATGAGAGTTTAAGCGATGAGAGTTCAAGCGTTAAGATCATACCTCCCCCAAGTCGTATGATTGATTTGCCGACGCCCAGTGCGGCGTCGGCTTTTTTTAGCACTTGATGCAAGCGAAGATTAGAACAATAAAACGGAATAGAAAAGATTATTTTTACCCCGCCTACCGTACTGGTAACGAGGTCAAAATTGCAGCGCCAAAAGAAGAAGATGTGATACCAACGAGTAAAACCAACTGAAGGAGATTTGCATGAACACCCCCGTATTCAAGAAGAAGCTGTTACCGCAACTGATTGCCCTGATTGTCAGCACCACTGCATTTAATATAGTCTACGCTGCCGATGAAACACCAGAAGCTGCACCAGGCTCACAAGTCGTAGAAGTGCGCGGCATACGCGACACACTGAAAAAAAATCTGGCTGGCAAACGCGATTCACAAAATATTGTTGATACAGTCAATTCAGAAGACCTGGGTAAATTCCCGGACAAAAACGTCGCCGATTCGCTGCAACGCGTACCGGGTATTTCTGTTGACCGTACCTGGGGTGAGGGCCGCGACATTTTCGTGCGCGGTACCGACAAGAGCCTGAACATGACACAGTTAAATGGCCAGTCAGTAGCATCAGCTTACTGGTGGAAAAATGATTCACAAAGCCGTGGCTTTAACTATGACATTTTGCCTTCTGAACTGGTGGGCAGCCTTGATGTTTACAAAAGCCCATCTGCTGATCTGGATGAAGGCAGTATCGGCGGACTGGTCAATGTCAAGACCCGCAAGCCGCTGCAATTTAAAGCACCTTTGACTGCGCAATTCTCATTGGAAGCGACTTATTCTGATCTGCCCAAGAAAACAGACCCGCAAATCTCCGGTCTGGTGAACTGGAAGAATGATGAAAACACTTTAGGTGTCTTGCTGTCCCTGAGCAAACAAAAACGCACCATGCGTCGTGATGGCCTGGAGAATTTTACTGATTCCACCAAGTACACCATCCTCGATCAAAACAATGTGGCAACGCCAAACGCCTATGCATCATGGGGTGGTGGTTCAGCGATTTTTCGCCAGGACCGTGAACGCACGACGGGCAATGTGACACTGCAAATCAAGCCTAACCGTGACAGCGACATCTCTCTGAATTACATCAATTCAGACATGAACATGGACAATAACAACCAGAACTACCTGTGGCAAATAGGTGGCCTGGCAGATGGCAATAATGTTATCCGCATCACCAATCCACGTTTCATCACTACCTCTGATGGTACCAAGGCCGTAGTCGGTGGCACAGTCGGTCCGACAACAGGCGTCTCGTTCGAGCCTATCTATCGTGAAGCCTATATCAAGTCCAAGATACTGGATCTGGAAGGCAATTATGAAGGCGATGGCTGGAAAGCACACGGCCAATTAGGTTCCACATCTGCCGAAGGCGGCAGCAAGCATGACCGCAATTTCTGGTTCACTGGCAATACCCGCGCCACTGTAAATATCGCGCCAGATACTTATGAAGTGTCTTACCTGGACATGAGCCCGCTCGACCCGACCAAGCTCACGCTGCAAAATGCACGTGACTGGATACGCAAGATGGAAAGCAAAGAAAATTATGTACAGGGTGACCTGACGCTGGACCTGACTGGTTCATTTATCAAGGACGTGAAATTTGGTTTGAAATACCGTGACAACACCGTACAAAATCACCGCACTATAGGTACAGTAGGACCGGGTAGCCCAGGCTGGCAATCTTTCAGCCTGGCTGATCTGTCCACTGGCCCATCACCATTGTTGAGCCAGGCTGCCGCGACATCTGGTTCATTGACCCAATATGCATGGGTCAACGATGCACTGGCCGCCAGCAAGGGTTTTGCCATGTATGACAAGGGCATGGTCTATAACGAAGCCAAGGGCGAGTACTACAAGATACAAGAAAAAATTACTGCTGCTTATGTCAAGGCTGACTATGCCCTCGACAAATGGCGCGGTGACTTTGGTGTGCGCCTGGTCAAGACTGAGCAGACATCCGAAGCCTATCAAGACCTGACAGGCAAAGGCAACTACGTCATCGGTAGCACGACACGCACGTATAACGACGTATTGCCCAGCGTGAACGTGGTGTATGACCTGCGCAAAGATCTGATACTGCGCGGTGCAGTGGCCCGTGTGATGGCACGCAACACTTACAGCGACCTCAGCGCCAGTACCGAAGTCAGCGGCACTACCAATGCCGCCACTGCCGGTAATCCTTTGCTGAAACCTTACCATGCCGACCAGGCCGAGATAGGTGCAGAATGGTATTTTTCTGATGCGTCATTGTTGTCTGCCACGCTGTTCACCAAACGCCTGGATACCTTCATCTATACCTCGACAGCGCAAGAGAATGTCGGTGGTGTAACCCGCCCGGTAACACGTCCGCATAATGCCGACAATGGTGCCGTCATCAACGGTCTGGAACTGCAATGGCAACAGGCTTTTGGTAATGGTTTTGGTGCCATCGTGAACTACACCTTCACCGATGCAAAAGCTGGCTCCATCGCTGGTGGGCAAAAACTGAATGTCATCGGCAACTCACGCAATCAGTTGAATGCCAGCGGCTATTATGAAAAGAACGGCATCAGCTTCCGCCTGTCGTATAACTATCGTTCCAAATCCTACGGTGGCCTGGATGAAGGTGGCCAGGATGTCACCAGCGCCTATGGTCAGTGGGATGCTACGGCCAACTGGGACATCACACCAAAGATCAGCCTGTTCGCCACAGCCGTCAACCTGACCAATTCTGTGATACGCACCAACACCACGGATGGCCTGCCTGTTGGCGTCTATGAAAACGGCGCACGTTACAGCGTAGGTGTCAGAGCCAAGTTCTGATCTGCTTTCATCTGCACGACGGTGACCTGAAGTGACTCAGGTCACCATGCAAAGAGCGCCAGAAGAGCCTCCCCATATAAGCAGCAGGGGAGGCTTTTTTTGCACAAGCGGAAAGTACTTGTTACCGCTCAAGATCAAGTGACCATTTTACATATGTCTGGAACACCTCATGAACAACAATGATCAAGCAAGAGGATCAACAAAGGACGTGGTCGTCGCCATGTTCTTTATCAGCCTCTTGTTTTTTATCCTGGGCTTTGCCACCTGGCTCAATGGCTCGCTGATCCCGTTTTTAAAAATAGTCTGCGACCTGAATAACTTCCAGGCGCTATGGGTGACATTTGCATTTTATATCGCCTACACCGTCATGGCCCTGCCATCCGCCGCCATACTCAGCCGTACTGGCTACAAGAACGGCATGACACTGGGCCTGGGCATCATGGCAGTGGGGGCATTGCTGTTCATCCCCGCCGCAAAGACCAGCTATTACGGCTTCTTTTTACTGGCCCTGTTCACCCTGGCAACTGGCATGACGCTGATGCAAACTGCTATCAATCCCTACATCGTCTGCATAGGTTCACGCGAGAGCGCTGCCATGCGCATCAGCATCATGGGTCTGTTCAACAAGGGCGCAGGCATAGTCGTGCCACTGGTGTTTTCTGCACTGATCTTGTCCGGTATAGAAAAATATTCTGACACGGCACTGGCGGCACTCGATCATGCTGGCCGCCTGGCCTTGCGTTCAGAACTGTCATCGCGCCTGGTCTACCCCTATGCCATCATGGCGGCTGGCTTGCTGGTGGTGATGGTCATCGTACATTTTTCTTCACTGCCAGAACTGCGGGCAGAAGAAGAAAAGAACCAGCCCGAAGTCACCAAATGGGGCGTGCTGCAATACCCGCAACTGGTGCTGGGCGCATTGTCACTGTTCGCCTATGTCGGCGTCGAAGTCATCGCTGGCGACACCATAGGCCTGTATGGCCGCAACCTTGGCGTGCACAACTACACCGTGCTGACCTCATACACCATGAGCTTCATGGTCATAGGCTATATCCTCGGTGCCACCACCATCCCCAAACTGATGACACAAAAAACCGCCCTGATGTTCTCCGCCATCAGCGGCCTGCTGTTCACCGTCGGCGTCGCCACCAGCTCCGCCACGGACACCGGCATTGCCCAGGCAATAGTCGGCTGGGCAGGCGTGCCGGTAGTACCAAACACCGTCATGTTCCTCGCCATGCTGGGCCTGGCCAATGCCCTGGTCTGGCCATCCATCTGGCCACTGGCCCTGCAAGGCCTGGGCAAATACACCGCAGCCGGCTCCGCCCTGCTCATCATGGGCATCGCCGGCGGCGCATTGCTGCCCATGCTGTACGGAAAATTCTCCGACGCAGGCAACTCCCAAACCGCCTACTGGGTCATGCTGCCCTGTTATCTGATGATTTTCTTTTATGCGGTGAAAGGGCATAAATTGAGAAGCTGGAGTGCGGGTGCAGAGAGACTGGAGAGAGTGGATCAGGCGGGGTGAGTTGATTGCCTGATTAGCATGTTACGATACCCTCATCCTTGCAACAACGAGGATGAGGATTAATCAGGAAGCAACAATCTGCAGAATAATTTGCTCAAAAAATAGGCCTAATCCAGCATCATAACCAGTATAATTCTATTGGAAAGTTAGATTATCTAAGCCTAATCTATATAAAACCAATGGATTTCTCTCTACTTTTACCTGATGAAATTTGCCTGACACTCGGCGAACGAGCGCGCGAACGGCGCTTGCTGTTGAATATCAGCGTAGAAGAATTGGCGCAACGTACAGGCATCTCGGCCCAAACTGTCAGCAGCTTTGAACGTACTGGCAAATGCACCCTGGCCAACTTTGTCCGCATACTTGAGTCATTGAATGCCACTCCAGATTTGCAGCCAGTTCTGGTGCCGCAAACCAATACCATAGAAGAGATGCGGGCAAAGTCTGCAGTGCAAGCCAGGCAGCGGGCGTATCGCAAACCCAAGAGCCCATCATGAAAGAGCTCAAGGTCAATTACAAGGCGCAAGGCGAGTCGCTTTGGCTGGGCACACTGGCCGATGATGGCCGCGATATCTTGTTCCAGTATTCGCCAGCAGCACTCGCAAGTGGCCTGGACCTATCTCCCATACGCCTGCCACTGCGGCAAAATGCCTACCCTGACAAACAAGCCGATTACCTGCCCATCATGCGCGTGCCGGGATTGATCTACGACTCCCTGCCTGACAGTTGGGGCTTACAGTTGATGAAACGCCGCATGAAAGCCAAAGGCATAGATACCGACACCGTCTCTGTGCTGGACATGCTCGCCTACCTTGGCGACAACACCATGGGGGCTTTGACCTATGAACCCGGCAGTGAAACTCATCTGGTAGTCAGCGACCTTGCCCTGATCGATCTGGCGAAAGAAGTTCAGGCAATACTCACAGATGACAGCTATGAAGTATTGGACGAGCTCGCCAAGGCAGGCGGCTCCCCCGGCGGCGCACGCCCCAAGGCACTGGTTTACTACCAACCAACGACAGGGCAAATGAGTACTGAATACATGCCAGATGCAGAATCCTGGCTCATCAAATTCCCGGCAAAAGACGATGCCAGCGATAGCTGCGCACTGGAAGAATTGTACGCCCGGCTGGCGCGCAAATGCGGCCTCGGCATGGGTGAGACACGATTCTTTGAATTACCAGACGGCATGACAGCATTCGGCACCAAACGTTTTGACCGCGATAATGAGCAGCGCGTTCACGTCCACTCACTGGCAGGCATGTTGCACGTTTATTTCCAGGTACCCTCCTTAGGCTACAGCGAATTCATGCGCGCAACCCGCAGGCTGACACGCGATGCAAGAGAACTAAAAAAAGCATTGCAACGCTGCGTTTTCAACGTACTGATGAACAACCGCGATGACCACGCCAAAAACCTGTCTTACCTGCTCAACAAAAACAATGAATGGGAACTCGCTCCACCCTATGACCTGACTTATTGCGCCGGTTATCGCGGCGAACATTTCATGGATGTGGCTGGCGAAGGCAAATCACCAACGCGGGCACATATTTTGAAAGTTGCGCAAGACGGTGGAATGAAAGAAAAAGAAGCGCAGAATATTATTGATGAGATGCTGGAGTTAATTACTGGTTATGACTTCAAGAGCGCAGCGCAGGATTTGCCTATCTCGAAAAAGACAATGACGATAGTGGGCAAAATCATTGAGGCGAATCGGGCAAAGCTACATACTTAGATTTTAAATCTGCGCAATAATTTTTCTAATTTCTTCTATTTGCAAACACAATTTTTTGTAATACTTCCCATAGCTGGAAAAGTGTAATAGAGAATAAACAGCCTTGTCGCCGCTCCTGAATAAAACTGGCAACACATCTTTTGTCTCCGTTGGTTTGCCAGGGAGCCAAGTAAATGCACCACTGGCACGCATCAAGCTGGCAACCGTAGAAGAAATGAAGATGTGAGTAGCATCGCCTTCAAGTATTGCTTGATTCAATCTCTTCAAATGAGCGACATCTAAATTCGCAACGGAAAGTTTGTTGCGACCAATACTTGGAAGATGGAACAACTCAGCGAAAGAGATCAAGTTGGCGTGTTCTGCTCTGAATCCGATACGCTCAAAATTCTGGTGATAGCGCTTTCCATCACCTCGATATTCACGTAGCAGAAACGGATGATGGACTCCTTGAGTATGCCAAAATTTCTCGCCATCTTCATGATACTCAAGCACTTTTGGAAAAATAGATCTCTTCTCTATGTCCACATCATAATTGGCGTCAAGTCCGATAAACAGAAAACGCGATAGTTCAGGTGCAACGCCTTGATATGGCTTACGTTCAAAAAGTTCAATCAGGATTTTGCTTGGATGGATGATGCTTTGTCCCAGAGTTTTCGATTTCGGACTTAATCGGAAATTCTCCTGCCTGGATATTTTTTCTGGAACTGTTTTTTTATCTCCGGCATTCAGTATTGCAGCTACTTGGACTGCATCCTCTTTTGAAGAAAATAAATACTTTAATATAGCCCCTGGAAAATCCTTTTGAAGCTCACGCAAACGCACAGGATAATTTCCTTGTCTGTAAATGTTGTCTTGCTCGCCTAGAATCTCATACACACCGTAACTGCGCGGCAATGTTAATTGTCCATCTGCTTTCAGACCGTCAGGTCCAATAGCGTTTGCAATGAGTTCATTCAAGGAAATGGGCATAAATATTCCCTATAGGAGGTACTTGCAAAATACAGAAAAATATAGCCCACGAATATTAAAACAGGGCATGTACGATTTAAAAGTAATTAAAAGAATTGATGTGTTTTTGGAAATGCCAGTTTAGCTTATTTACGTTCAGAAACAATATCAATAATTCCCTTCCACAACCCTTGTGATAATGTACCAATTCAGCAATACTTCGCCTACGCCGAATGTGCTGGTGAAATTCAGTCACTTACGCCTATTCGCCGAATAGCTGTTGGCCGCTATCAATAGAATTGCCTGCCAGCATCCTGCAAGAATTTTGTTTTTTGGAGAACACTATGGGTCTGTGGAATAAGCTCAGCAATGAATTTATCGATATTGTCGAATGGCTGGATGACAGTCCCGATGTGATGGTGCATCGCTTTGAGCGCTATCAGAACGAAATCAAGATGGGTGCCAAGCTGACGGTGCGCGAAGGGCAGATTGCTATCATGGTCAATGAGGGCCAGATGGGCAAGGGGCAGGTGGCGGATGTGTTCACGCCGGGCATGTATGAGCTGTCGACCGAAAACATGCCTTTGCTGAGTACGCTCAAGGGCTGGAAATATGGTTTTAACAGCCCTTTCAAGGCGGAAGTGTATTTCTTCAAGACCACCCGCTTTACCAATATGAAGTGGGGCACGGCAGGGCCTGCCACCATGCGCGACCCTGAATTTGGCGTGGTGCGTGTGACTGCCTTTGGTATCTATGGCATACGCATCGTGGATGCCAAGGCCATGCTGTCTGAGCTGGTTGGTACCAAGGCTGATTTTACGACAGCGGATATAGAAGAAAACCTGCGCGGCAAGATAGGTATGCGCATCAAGGAAGTGATGCCTGAAATTGGCGTGCCAGTGATAGACCTGGAAGCCAAGGTCACTGAAGTGGGCAAGCGCATACAGGAAAAAATTGCTGGTGATTTTGCGCAATATGGTCTGGAGCTGTGCGAAGTGCAGGTACAGGACATAGGCTTGCCGGAAGAAGTTGAAAAAGCAATGGATCAGCAGGGTGCCATGCGCATGATAGGCAATATGAACCAGTTCGCCCAGTACCAGGGTGCGCAGGCTTTGCGTGATGCGGCGCAAAACCCTGGCATGGCAGGTGCCATGATGGGTGTGGGCGTGGGTGGCATGTTGAGCCAGAGCATGGGTACGATGTTTGGTAACAACCCGCAGCCCGCTGCCAGCCCTGCACCTGCTGCCGCACCAGCAGCAGGCGGTGGCATGCCGCCACCTTTGCCAGCGGCGGTATCTTATTTTGTCGCACAAAACGGCGCGCAGACCGGGCCGTTTGATCTGGGCGTATTGCAATCCCACGTGGGCAATGGCAGTTTGACGCGTGACAGCCTGGTATGGCGTCAGGGCATGGCTGCTTGGGGCAAGGCGAGTGAACAGGCTGATTTGTCTGGCTTGTTTGCGGCTATGCCACCACCGTTGCCACCGCAATAAATCATCCTCTGATGTGGCGTCGCGCCTGAAGGTTGCGACGCCTTCTATTTTGTTCTGGAATCATCACCTGTGACGACAAAAAACTATCCCTGCAAATCTTGCGGTGCCAAGCTGGAATATGCGCCTGGCCAACATGCCCTGCAATGCCCGTATTGCGGCGCAAAGAATGATATCCCTGAAGACCAGGCCGCCACGGTCGCAGCGGTAGAAGAGCTGGATTATCAGGCTTACCTGTCAGAACAGGCTGGCAATGAACCCATGCTCGCCAGCCAGCATGTGAAATGCACGGGCTGCGGGGCAGAGTCGCAACTGGCGGCCAATCTGGTGTCTGACCGTTGCCCGTTTTGCGCGGTGCCACTGATCGCAGCCAATGCTTATTCTGCACGCAAGATCAGGCCGAAGGCGATTGCGCCATTTGATATCAAGGAATCAGAGGCGCGCAGCAAGTTTTCCAACTGGATTACCGGCCTGTGGTTCGCGCCAAATGCGCTGAAGCAGGCTTATAGAGCAGAACGTGGCCTCAAGGGTATCTACACCCCTTACTGGACATATGATGCCGACAGCGACACCACCTATCAAGGCCAGCGCGGCGTCGATTATACGGTCACAGAAAACTATACTGAAAACGGTGAGACCAAGAGCCGCCAGGTGACCCGTACCAATTGGTATCCCGCAGTGGGGGCAGTACAGGTATCGTTTGATGATGTACTGGTCGTGGGCTCAAAAACCCTGCCAACTTCGTATGCAGAAAACCTCGCACCATGGCGTCTGGAAAAACTGCAGGGTTACCGTGACGATTATGTGTCAGGTTTCACGGTAGAGGCTTACCAGGTGGGACTGGAGCCTGGTTTTGTCGATGCCCAGGGCAAGATGGAAGGTGAAATCCGTAATGCCATCTGCCGCGATATCGGTGGCGACCACCAGCGCATCATTGCGATGCAGCCTCGCTATTCGAATATCAGCTTCAAGCATATCCTGCTGCCTATCTGGCTGTCGTCTTATAAATATGGCGACAAGACTTACCGTTTTCTGGTGAATGGCCAGACTGGCCAGGTACAGGGTGAGCGTCCATATTCAGCGTGGAAGATTGCGGGGGCGGTGTTGCTGGCAATCGCAGTAGTCGTCGTGATTGTTATGCTCAATCACAAGTAATCGAATCAGGGGCAAGACCTCTCAACACAGAGTCACGGAGACACAGAGTAAACACAGAGAAACATTCATTCAACAGAAAATTCTCTCTCCTCCGCGACCCTGTGGTGCTTTTTTTCTTTTTTAACGCTCCATCAACATATCCATCATGCGCTTGGGATTTGCCAGAAAATCCCGCGTGACCTTGTAGTGCTCGGTTTCTTCATACGCAATTTCAGAAATGCCTTCTTTGCTGCATTGATAAATACAGGCATCGGGATAAGCCATCAGTATCGGTGAATGGGTGGCGATGATGAATTGGGAGTTGTCCTCGATCAGGTCATGGATGCGTGACAAGACCGCGAGTTGCCTTTGTGGCGACAGGGCAGCCTCAGGTTCATCGAGTATGTACAGGCCCTGACCGCCGAAACGCTCTGTCATCAGTTTCAGGAAGGATTCGCCGTGCGATTGCTCGTGCAATGAAATGCCGCCATAGGAATTGATAATCGGTGGGCCACCTGGCTCTTCATCAAGTCTCTCAATCTCCGTTGCAACATTAAAGAAACTCTCGGCACGCAAGAAGAAGCCATCGCGTGGCTTGCGTATGCCTTTGGCAATGCGTAAGTATTCATCCAGCACAGAATGAGAACGCCGCGTGCCGAAGCTGAAGTTCTTTGTACCGCCTTCCGCATTAAAGCCCAGAGATACAGCAATAGCTTCCAGCAAGGTGGATTTACCTGAGCCATTTTCACCGACAAAGTAAGTGATCTTGGGATGCAGATCTACATACTCGAAGTTTTTTATCGCGGGCAAAGAGAAGGGGTAACGTTCAAAAGACTCGACGATATCCCTGCGCAAGCTGACGCGGCTGACGTATTGCTTTGAAATCATACTACCTCATGCTACTCAAATTGGTCATTAGAGAAATTCATTCAACAGAAAATTTTCCTCTGTGCCGCTCTGTGTCTCCGTGCCTCTGTGGTGAGGTTTTTGGTCTGGAATCAGTTTACTCAAACTGCTTCCTGAATTCCGCAAACTGCGCACTCAAATCACTGACCTGTTGCTTCAGTTGCGCGACTTCTGCTTCCAGCTGGCTTACCCTGTCATTCTTTGAACCACCACCAGCACTGCTGGCATGACTCGCTTCGGCCTGATCCAGGCTGGCTTCGTCGCAGGATAGCAGATGTGCATAGCGTGGTTCCTTGGTGCCTGGTGTCAGGTTCAAACGGGCGACCAGGGGTGGGTACTTGTCCATCAGATAGTCGAGGCATTTTTCCACATCGGCGACACTGGCAAATTCATGCAGGCGGCCAACGCGGGCGCGGATTTCACCTGCGGTCTGGAAGCCACGCAGCATGAGTATGGTCAATACCGCTACCTTGGGTTGGTCCAGCATCCATTTGATACGCATGCGGTGTTCATACTTGGCGACGCGGGCACCGGCCTGGTGGATGGCATTCACCAGTTTTTTGGCGGCCAACCTGTCTATGGCTTCCAGCACTTCAGACTCGGTCACGGACATGACGGGGTCGCGGCTGGTGAGCTGGTTGCAGGCGTTCACCAGAGTATTGAGTGACAGCGGGTAATTATCGGGCGTGGCTGCTTCTTTTTCTGCCAGTACGCCAAGGACGCGCACTTCTGTTGCATCCAGAAAAGCCGCATCTTGCGCGGTTCGCGATTCTGGTATGGACGTGTTTTCTGTGTTCATGCAAACCTCTGTTGATTTTCTGTTGATTTTCTGTTGATTCTCTGTTGATTAAATGTTTTGCCGGTGCATCGCCCTGGGCAGCTGAACTCATGTCATCCATGGGCGAAATATGTAGCTGCATTATCGCCGAAAAGCAAAGGCAAGCATCATCAATCTTGGCTCAGGTTCAAGGCTCAGGCATCTGGCCGGTGACGCCTGAAAGCATCACGGATGTTTTCTTTCAATTGCGCATCATCCCAGGGCTTGGTCAGGAACTTGAAGATTTCGCCGCGATTCACGCCCTCGGCTATGGGCACCAGATCGGAATAGCCTGACAAGATAATGCGTATGGTATCTGGATACAATTCTTTGACGATACGCAAAAACTCGGTCCCCACCATACCGGGCATGCGCTGATCAGAAATGATGACCTGTACCGGATTGACTGCCAGCAGATCCAGCCCCTGTTGACCACTGGTCGCAGTCAGGATGCGGTATCCCTCAACGCGCAACAAACGCTTGAGTGCAGAACCGATATTCGGTTCGTCATCGACGATCAGCAGCGTCTTGGTATCATCAGCAAATTCTTTTGTCGGCGACAGGCGTTTGCCCTCGCGCAGCATGGTGGCAAAGGCATCGGCAGGTACCGGGCGGCTGAAATAATAGCCTTGTATTTCATCGCAACGCAGCCTGCGCAATAATTGCAATTGACCTTCAGTTTCTACCCCCTCTGCCACGACGCGAAGATTCAGACTGTGTGCCATGGCTATCACTGCGGTGGTGATGGCGGCATCACCAGGGTTATTGGTCACATCGATGATAAAGGCGCGATCAATCTTGACGAAGTCAAACGGAAAACGTTTGAGGTAAGCCAGTGAAGAATAGCCCGTGCCGAAATCATCCAGGGATAATTGCATGCCCATGGTTTTGATGGCTTTCAGCGTTTGCGCGGCTTCTTCCGGGTTGCCCATGACGACGGATTCGGTGAGTTCGAATTCGATATGGTGCTGTTCAAGTCCGTGGCTATTGATGGCGTCCTGGATGATATCGAGGATCTTGCCATTCTTGAACTGCACAGCGGACAGATTGACTGCCACCGGGACAATATCGATTTGTTGCTCGCGCCAGGCTGCCTGCTGCGCGCACACGGCCTTGATTGCCCATTCACCTATCTGCACAATCAAACCTGTGTCTTCTGCCACGGGAATAAAGTCTCCGGGGTAGATCAAGCCACGCTCTGGATGTTGCCAGCGTATCAGGGCTTCTGCACTGACTATGTGCCCGCTTAATAAATCGACACGCGGCTGGAAATACATGACGAACTGGCTATCACTCAAGGCCGTGCGAAGTTCATTTTCCAGCAGCAACTTTGCAGCCAGCGCGGCATTCATCAATGGCGCATAAAACAGATAGCGCTCGCCAGATATCTTTGCATTCTTTAGCGCCACTTCGGCATGCTTGTACAGGGTTTCAGTATTTGCGCCATCATCAGGATAAAGTGCCAGACCTGCACTGACTGAAACGCGAACTGGCTGATGGTCCAGCAAAAAATCTTCGGCAAAGGCATTGAAGACATTATGCTCAAGTATGGAAGCAGCATCCCCGCCTTGCGCCAGGTTGGCCAGACCAATCGCAAAGGTATCACCGGCAATGCGGGCGAGAGTATATGGTTCTTGCAAGGATGCTTGCAGCCGCTCTGCAATCTGTATCAGCAAGTTGTCACCAGCATGGCGACCAAGAGCATCATTGAGTTGTGAAAACCGGTTCAGATTCAGCAGGATGATGGCAGCCTTGTTAGACTCATGCGTACTTGAATGCATTAACTGGCTCAGCCTGTCATTGAACAAACGGCTATTTGGCAGACCTGTCAGCTTGTCATAAAACGCCAGATAGCTGAGTTGCTCTTCCTTGTCAATAAATTGCAAGGCGAACGAAAGATCACCAGCCAGCTCATTGAGCAGTTTTATTTCATCTTCATCGAAAAAATCAATGGTGCTGGCAAATAGCGTCAACACGGCTACAACCCGGTTCTCCGTGACCAGCGGCAAACAGGCCAAGGCGAGATGCCCTTGTGCCAGTAATTCATCCTTAAAATTTGCCAGTGCGGAATCTGCCTGCACGTTATTGCAGATAAGCAGCCGCATTTCCCGCACGGCGATATCTGATGGCAGATTGTGGTCAGGTGCTTTGGCCAAAGCCTTCAGGCTGAGCTGTGCTGCCAGATCGGGCGCATTGCTGTATAAGGCAACAACAGGGTCACTGCGTTTGTGCGTATCGGTACTTGCGACCCAGGCCATGCCAAAAGCCCCCTCGTGTACAGCAACCCTGCAGGTTTCCTGAAACAGTTCCATGCGATTATGGGTACGCACTATCGCAGAGTTAATGCCAGACAGTACCGCATAAATGCGGCTGAGCCGGGCTATTTTTTCTTGTTGGGCTTTTTGTTCCGTAATGTCTTGTATGGTATTGAACCATCTGGTCTTTCCATGGGTGACGCCGTGTTCCAGCAAAGGTTCCATTACCTGCTTGAGCTGTATCAAATTGCCATCGCCGCGCCGTACCCGATATTCGATTTCCACACGCAGGCCATGCCTGGCAGCCTGTATGCAGGTATGGCGAAATTTGCTTTGGTCATCCAGATGCACAATATCCAGCCAGCGCCGGGTATTGGGGGGCATGGCGGTATTGTCGACACCGATGAGTATGGGTAGCGTATCTGACCATCGTTCAAACGTTCCATCCGGTCCGGTAATGACATGTGCGGTCTTGTTCATCAATTGCGCACGACGCAAGCCCGCTTCGCTTTCTTGCAAACGGGCATTGGCATGCTTGCGGGATTCTTCACGTCCTATGTATTGGAAAGAAAAAGCAACATCGGCGGCAAGTTCTGTCAGCAGTTTTTGCTCTGCCTCATCGAAGCAATGAGGTGTATCAGCAAACAAGACCAATACGCCAACGGGTCGTTTATCCACATGCAAGGGAAAAGCTGCCATGGACGCAACCTGGCTTTCAATAAACCTGGCGTCCGGGACAAACATGTCAGGTGCTTCAAGTATGTCGTTATAGATAGCCGGTAAGCCTGTGCGTACCGCCATCATTGCTGGCGACGCTGCCATTTCACTAGAAAAGTTCAAGTCTGCAGCACCAAGACGTGGTGATACATCGCCAGCCCAGGCCACTACACTGCCATCAAGAGTGTCAGGATCAATGATAGCGATGTAGGCGGCAAGAAATTCAGCTTCTTCAGTGGCAATCCGGCAGGTATCCTGGAACAGGGCGGCACGGTCACGGGTGCGGACAATGAGATAATTGATACGGCTGAGTACAGCGTAAATCCGGCTGAGGCGGCTTATTTTATCTTGTGCATGCAAACGCTCGGTGACATCGTGGGCGAGCACAAATTTGCACAAGCGCCCTTCAAAATGGAGTGGGTGTGAAGTAATTTCGACATTGATGATGCTGCCGTCTTTCTTTTTATGCAGCCAGATACCGGATTTTTCAAAGGCTGTGGCTGTTTGCTGGTGCAAATTCTGTCGCAACCTCTCCTTTTCATAGGATGGCCTGATTGCCTCTATGGTCATGGCCAGAAATTCGGCCTTGGTGTAACCATAATGTTCAATCGCTGCTGTATTGACAGTCAGAAAAGCGAGCGTCTGCAAGTCGTACACCCACATCGGTATAGGGTGGGCCTGAAATAACTCTATGAATGAAGTATTGTCTTTATTCATCGTGATTTCGTCTGAATAGCCTGTCGCTATTGTCGGAAATAAAGAAACTTTTGCTTATCTGCTGACCAAACCTCATTTATCTACACCTTGGCAATAAAAATTATTAGCTTCCTAGCTGTATTGATTCAATCAGGCTTAATTAATATTACACTATCGACACACTTCTGCCGATTTATTAGCGAATGTTTCATTTTGTGACCAATTCACAGCAATCCTGAAAAAAATATTAAAACTTTTAACCCCTTTTGTTTTGCTGCTCCGTTTAATGATCATGACCCTCATGTTTACGGAGAAGAAAATGAAAAAATGGATATCAGTACTGGCTGGCCTGGCATTGGCCAGCATCACTGGCATGGCCAGCGCCGGGCAGTTGGCTGCCGTCAGCATCATCAATCAAAGCACAGGTGAACGCCTGCCCATCTGGCGGCATCAGGGCAACAACTATGTTGCAGGCAAGCCGGGTGAGCGTTATGCGGTAGAAGTCAGGAACAAGACTGGCGAAAGGATTTTGTCTGTCTTGTCCGTCGATGGTGTCAATGCACTGACTGGCAACACGGCAGCGCCAACCCAGTCTGGCTATGTCTTGGGCGCCTGGCAGCCTATGGAGATCAAGGGCTGGCGCAAGAATATGGATGAAGTGGCCGCATTTTACTTTACACAACTGTCGGATTCTTATGCAGCACGCACAGGGCGGCCAGATAATGTCGGCGTCATCGGTGTCGCTTTGTTCAGGGAATATGTCGCTCCTGTCGCTATCGCCCAGCCTGAATATGAACGCATGGCACCCAATGCACCTGCTCCGGTAGCATCTGGCAACCTGGCCAAGAGTGCCGCGGCAGAGAGCCGGGCTGAAAAGGCCGACTCCCGCATAGGCACAGGCCACGGTGAACGAATTAACAGTACGGTAAGATCAACCGACTTCCAGCGTGCCAGTTCACAGGCAGATGAAATCATCAGCATACGCTATGACAGCTATGCCAATCTGGTGGCACGCGGCATTATTCCACGTGGGCGTGACGTCTATCCCGCACAGCCGAATCCCTTCCCTGGTGGCTTTGTGCCTGATCCTGGCTACAACCGCTAAATAAATTCCATTACCTATCTACGCACGCCAGATCTGCATCTGGCGTGTGGCAAAACACGCCCATAAAAAGTCCGTACAACATCCTCTTTTTGGAGACTACCATGATAAAAAAGCCCAGCACTTTATTACTGACGCTCATGCTCAGTGCCTGCCAACTCAGCAATGTTGCTGAACAAGATCCCGGCCATGTGACTGAGCAGCCCAGGCAAGCTGGCCCTGTCGAAGCTGATAATGATGTCACGGATATAAAAGACGGTAACAAGAATCCGGTCAGCAACGGTGCGACCACTGATGTGACCAAGTCTGCCCGTAAAGCCCTGCAGCCTGTAGTAGCAGCCGAATCCGCACCTGCTGCCGCTACCCGTGATAACACCGTGCGCAGCAAGGATTTACCGGCCCTGATCAATAACCATTTTGATGGCAATGCTGGCAGGCAGATGTTGATACAGGTAGACAAACCCCTCTACAAACCAGGCGAAACCATCTGGTTCAAGACCTGGGATTTGAAAACCAAAACCCTGGCCGCAGCAGACACGGCAGCCATCACGATAGAATTGATTTCTCCCAAGGGTAGCAGCGTATTGAGCAAGCGCCTGCAAGTCACGGCTGGCAGCGCTGCCAATGATTTCATTATCCCGCCAGAAGCGCAGGGTGGCGAATACACTTTGCGTGCCAGCACTGGGGAAGGGCAAAGAGTTGAGCGCAGCATCATAGTCTCGGCCTATGAAGCACCCCGCATGAAAAAGAAACTGGAATTCGTCAAAAAATCCTATGGTGCTGGCGACCAGGTCAGCGCCACCATAGAAGTCAAACGCCCAACGGGTGAGGCACTGGCGGGCAAGCAACTGGTTGCCATCGCCACGGTTGATGGTGTCGAGTTGCCGCGTGTAAAAGCCAGCACCAATGCCAGCGGTGATGCTCTGGTCAAATTTGATCTGCCCAAAAATATAGAATCGGGCGAAGGTTTGTTGACGATACTGGTGGAAGACGGTGGCATTACAGAATCGATTTCCAAATCCATCCCCATCTTGCAGAAAAAACTCTCGCTGGATTTCTTCCCTGAAGGTGGCAAGATGGTAGCAGGCTTGCCCAGCCGTCTGTATTTTGAAGCGAAGAACAAGCAGGGTAAACCGGCAGATATAGAGGGGCGTCTGGTCGATGATTTGGGCAATGCTGTTGCCCGCTTCGCTACTTATAAAAATGGTTTGGGCAGGATCAATTTCACCCCAGCCACTGGGCGCAGTTATCGCGCCGAGATCAGCAAGCCTGACACTGTCACTGAGACTTATGCCCTGCCGCTGGTAGAAGAAAAAGGCTGTGTCTTGCATAATTACGATGACCTGGATGGACAAGAAAAAGCCTTGCGCGTTGGTGTGCAATGTACGGACAAGCAAAAAGTCGTGGTGGCCGCTACCGTACGCGAAAACGTCTTTGATGTCGGTGCTATCGAAGCTGGCACTGACAAGCCTGCAGTCATTTACCTGAAAGCCAGGGATGCCGCAGTACAAAATGCTGCCGGTGTTGCCAGGGTCACGCTGTTTGATCAAAACCTCAATCCCTTGGCAGAACGGCTGGTGTTCCGCAACCGCCGCCAGCGTCTGGATGTCAAGGTGGAAACAGACAAAAAAACCTATGTACCGCGCGGCCAGGTCGCCTTGAATATCACGACCAAAGACAGTAGCGGCAAAGCGGTGCCTGCAGAACTGACGCTGGCAGTAGTGGACGACACGGTGATTTCTTTTGCCGACGACAAGAGTGCGCACCTGTTGTCGCGCCTGATGCTGGAAACAGAATTGCCAGGCAAGATAGAAGAGCCAAATTTTTATACTGACCTGACCGAAGAGAAAAGTGCACTGGCGCTGGACATGCTGATGGGCACGCACGGCTATCGTCGCTTTGACTGGGTGCCGGTGCTAAATGCTGATTTGTCAGTTGCTACAATTGCAGGCGGCAGGGTAAAGCATAAAGCTGGCATGCGCCCAGAGGTAGCGTTTATACAGCCAATGGCAGTACCACAAGTGGTCATGGCGCCAGTGCCAATGATGATGGCCCCAGCACCAGTGGAATTAAAAAAGATGGCAGCCGCCATGCCAGCAGCGAAGCCAGTCATTGCAGAAGATGCTGCCAAACCACACGCAGTCAAGGGCGAGATACTTGCGCGTCCCATCATCAAGGCTGACATGGCAAATGGCCTGGTCGCCGATGAAAAACTAATACCCGCTCAGGCCTTGAAGGAAATCGCTGTCGACAAGGATTTTGCCCGTGCTGCAGCTAGAGTGGCAGTGGAGGAGTTAGATGGCAGGCGGCAAACCTGGGCGGCAGTACGCGTCTTCCCTGTTCCTGCATTCAAGCCTGACTATGCTGGTCCGCGTGACGATTATCGCGAAACTGTCATGTGGGCACCAAAAGTACAAACTGACAAACAGGGCAAGGCAACGGTGAAATTTACCTTGTCTGATGCAGTGACATCTTTCCGCGTGTCTACCGAAGGTATCAGTGCCACTGGCGCTGGCCTGGCGGGGCGTGATGAGACTGTTATCAAATCTTCTTTGCCATTTTCTTTATCGGCCAAGCTGCCGCTGGAAATATCGGCAGGTGATAAACCATTGATCCCGGTAACACTCAGCAATGACAGTGAGCAAGCCCTGGATGTGACGCTGGATGCGAATTTTGGCAGCTTGCTGAAAGCGACAAATAGTAAAGGCAAGGACGACAAGCTGGCTGCAGGACAACGCAAGAGCATGTTCATTCCGCTGGAAGTGACAGGCATGCGTGGGCAATCTGAAGTGCAGTTGTCGGCCAGGGCATCAGGCTTGAAAGATGAAGTCTTGCGCAGCATACCGGTGGTGGCACCAGGCTTCCCGCAACTGGCAGAAAAATCTGGACAGATCAAGGGCCAGGCCAGTTATGAAGTTGATTTGAGCAAGGCCAGCAAAGGTAGCGTGCAAGCCAGCATCAAGGTGTATACCTCGTCGCTGTCGACCATGATATCTGGTCTGGAAGGCATGTTGCGCGAGCCTTATGGCTGCTTTGAACAAACTTCGTCCACCAACTATCCGAATGTAATGATCATGCAATATCTGAAACAGCATGATGTGGCAGACACTGCCTTGCTGGAACGCACAGGCAAATTGCTGGATAGTGGCTACAAGAAACTGACAGGTTTTGAATCACCGAAAAAAGGCTATGAATGGTTTGGCGGTGACCCGGGACATGAAGCACTGACAGCCTATGGTTTGCTGGAATTTGCCGACATGAAACCTATCTACGGTGATGTCGACAAAGCCATGATGACGCGCACCGCAGCATGGCTAAAATCCAGGCGTGATGGCAGTGGCGGTTATCAAAAAGACGCCAAGGCACTCGATACCTTTGGCCGCGCTGCCCCTGCTGTGACTGATGCCTATATCACCTGGGCACTGGTCAGTGCTGGTGAAACTGGTCTGGACAAAGAGATAGGCAAATCAGTCACCCTGGCTGAGAACACCCAGGATGCCTATCAACTGGCACTGGCAGTTGGCAGCATGCTGGAAGGCAATGGTAAAACAGTTGTAACAGAAAAAACCCGCAAGGCTGCAGTAGAAAAACTGGCGAATATGCAGGCTGCATCCGGCGCATGGACTAATGCTGATCACTCCATCACCCGTAGTGGCGGCAGTAATTTGCATGTAGAAACGACTTCGCTGGCAATACTGGCCATGCTGAAATCTGGTGACCATCTGGAGCAGGCACGCAAGGGTATCAACTGGCTGCAAAATAACCGCAGTGGCTTTGGTCAATGGGGTGCAACACAGGCTACTGTGCTGGCCTTGAAAGCCATGATCGCTTATGACAATGCCACCCGCGTTGCGCCCAAGCCTGGCAAGGTCAGCTTGCTGGTGGATGGTGTCGTGATCAGCGAGCAAAGCTATGAGGCAGGCCGTCGTGATGCGATTTTGTTCGCGGACTTTGACAAGGCGCTGGCACCAGGTAAACATACCATCACCCTGAAGTCGCAAAACACAGATGCCCTGCCTTACTCAATCGCTATTGAATATCGTACTACCGAGCCAGCATCATCTAAAACAGCAGTAGTTGATTTGCAAACCCATTTGGCCAAGTCTGAATTGAAAATGGGTGAAACCGTCAGACTGGATGCAGTCATCAGCAATAAAACGCAGACCGGTCAACCGATGAGCCTGGTGCGTCTGGGCTTGCCTGGTGGCCTGACTTTCCAGAACTGGCAGCTCAAGGAATTGCGTGAAAAAGGCCAGATCGCCTTCTTTGAAACCCGTGCCCGTGAGGTGATACTGTACTTCCGCGATATGAAGCCTGGTGAAGTCAAGAAACTGGGCATAGACCTGGTGGCAAGCGTACCTGGCAGCTATAGCGGCCCTGCATCATCCGCCTACCTGTACTACAACGATACGGACAAGACGTGGACCAGTCCACTGAACATCAATATCACTCCCTGAGCAATCTAAACAATAGCGGGGACAAGGTGCGGCACTTTTTGATCAGGAAATATGCTGAGGGGAAAGTGCTGTACCTGGCATTCATCTATAAACATTTACCGGCATGGCAGATCAGAAATTTTGTTGGTGACAGCGGGATTTCCGGTAAACTAGGGGACATGATCCCCCAACCTGACACTGATGAAGCTTTGATGCTGCTGTACTGCAAAGGCGACCTGCTCGCCTTCAAAGAGCTTTATCAGCGGCATAGTCATGGCTTATACCGTTTCATCAGCTGGCGTTCACCACGCCGCGAATGGGTCGATGAAATTGTGCAAGACAGCTGGGCAGCCCTGCATACGGCCAGAACCAGCTACACGCCTTTGTCGGGCTTTCGCACTTATCTTTACCAGATTGCCCGCAACCGCCTGATCGATTTATTACGGCAAAAAGAAAGCCAGCTCGTCCAGGAAAACGACGATACCGAGTTGAATGGCACTGCCGGTAATGCTGATATAGCTCATGACGGCTTGTCACCAGAAGCAGTGCTGGACAAGAAGCAGCAAAGCGACAGACTGCATGCGGCCATCCGGGTCTTGCCTAATGATCAGAAAGAAGCACTGGTCCTGCAGCAATTTAACGGACTCAGCCTGGAAGAAATTGCCATGGTGACTGCCGTGCCGGTGGAGACTGTCAAAAGCAGATTACGCTATGCGATGCAAAAACTACGCTCCCAATTACATAGCCAGACGAAGCAAGGTGAGCCAGCATGAGCGATAAAGAAATCAAGGATGGTAACAAGAATTTGGCGGATGTCGAATTCGAAGCCTTTTTACAAGGCGGAGATGAACTCGCGCTGTTGCTGCGAGACCTGCCACAAGATGCGCCATCGGCTGAACTGGATGCCGCTATCATGGCTGATGCTGAAGCGGCTTTGATTTTAGCTGCAGCGGCAACTACGCCAGTAGTTGCCGCTGCCAATGATGCGAAAAATCCTGATGCATCGCCCCATCGCCCTTCTTTCTTATGGCGCTGGAAAACCCCTCTCGGCCTGGCAGCCAGCATCATGCTTGCTGTTCCCTTATTCCTGTTGCAGCAAGAACATGAGGCAGAGATTGAAGCAAGGAATGGCACACAAACGGAAGAGAAAATCTTTTATCCGCAGAATGTAAAGAGTAAAGACATTGCAGAAGTACCGCCAGTCGCAATACCACAGGCAGCACCTATGCCTCAGGCAGAAGCTGTAGGCAAGATTGCGTCCAAAGATGATGCAATGGAGCCCCAGGCCAGGGCTGAGCGCAGGGTTGATGCAGAGATGAAACAAGCTCCCGTCGTCGTCGCGGCTGCACCTGCCAAAGCACCATCATACGCACCACCAGCGCCTGTCATTACCATACCACCTGCACCTGCAGCACCTGCGCCGGTACTGCTCGCCGAAGCTCCGCTACCAATGCCAAAAGCAGTTGCTGCTGGCATTGCCAATGAAAAAATGCCAGAGCTGGCGCGGCATGCAGAAGCAGAGCGCGCCAGGAATACAGAATCCCTCAAAATCGCCGCCAAGGAAGAGATGCCCAGGGAACTTGCCAAAGTGGCAGAAGTTGATGGCCGCCTGCAAGCTGCTGCTCCGCCCGCTACTATGGCTGCGCCACGAATGATGGCAAGGAGTGCAGCTGCTGCAACTTCTGCACCAGTTGCGGTGAATGCAACCGCAGCAGCTCCTGTTACACCTATGGCGACAACATCTGCCAAGCCAGCCATGGACAGCATGATGGCTGACAAGAAAGCTGATAAGAAGATTGATAAGGCGGCTGAAGTACAAGACAATAGCCAGGCTCGCCTGATTGTTGTACAGCCAGTTCAGACTCTTGCTGCCGTACCGCCTGCGCAACTACCAGATGCGCCAGACTGGCTAACAAAAATAGAAAAACTGCTCAAGGAAAAACAAAACCAGGAAGCGCTGGAAGAGTGGAAAAAATTCCGTACTACCTATCCAAATTTTGTCGTCGACAAATCCTTGCAAAAGAAAATCGACGCACTGCAAAAATAAAAAGGATCAATGGCAAAACCTCTACCATTGATCCTCATCTTCACCTGGGCGTATGTTCAGACCTGCTGAACGATATCCCTATCTGAAACAACTTACTGGCGAAAAGTGCTGGCCGGTATTGATACCGGGCCACTACCGCAGGCGGGTACATTGATGACACGGTTGGCACCCACTTCCCATGCCAGGGGTTTGACGCCCTGGGTAAGATACTTGTATTCATAGGTAGTACTGGCATTCAGGTTACGCGACACTGTCCACAAAGGCCAGAGATTGCCCGACAGCTTGGTGGCTGTTGCGGCATTCCAGTTACCCAGTTCTGCCCCGCTGCCAGTGACATACACATCCAGCCCTACCACCGTATTGTTATTGGTGACCTGGAAATTCACCTGTACCTGACAAGCACCTGCCAGCGTTTTTGCGCTGGCAGCAATGCTGTTGGCAGACACATTATTGGCATTGTCCAATGCTGCGACGACATAGCTGTAGGTGGTAGCTGGTGACAAACCGCTGTCAACAAAACTGGTGCTGGTGCTGAACACAGGGCTGCCACCATTGCGTGCAATGTTATAGCCCTTCATGCCGCTGCCGCCAGCATTGTCTGTAGCCGCACTCCAGCTCAGGTTGATGCTGCTACTGCTGGCGGCAGTTGCTGTCAGGCCGCCAGGAACAGATGGTGCGGTAGTGTCATTCGACGCTGCGCCCAGTTTCTGGTTGATGTGCAAAGCCACAGCCGGTACTGTGCTGCCGCCATTCGCAGGTATGCTGAGTGTGACCATGCCATTCGCCGCAACCACCACCGCATCTGCCGCACAAGCTGTCTTGCCTGCGTTGGCTACACCATGTACGACATTGCAGTAAGTACCTGCAGGCAGCAAGGTCTGGAAGCTTTGGTTCCATGCGCTGAACTCATTATTGATGGCGACAAAACCCTTGCTGCCACGATTAAAGGCAATCTGGTTGGCGCTGCCGCTGCTGAAGTTGTCAACGCCCTGCCCAGATGTCACCGCACGGAAAGCCACCATATTGGCAATGTCAGCCCAGCGATGAATGAAATCCCATTGCTGGTTAATCAGTGGATTGCCATTCGCATCAAAAGGGCTGGCTGCCGGGGCATCAGCATTGGTGTCAGTGAAGACAAAGCCGGAATGCACTTGCGCCTCACCATAAGGCCAGGCCAGCATGAAGATATTCGCCAGGTCATAGCGCTTGCTGCCCTGAGTATCATTCGTTGCACCAC
This sequence comes from Undibacterium sp. Ji83W, assembly GCF_049340385.1. Classification (NCBI taxonomy): domain Bacteria; kingdom Pseudomonadati; phylum Pseudomonadota; class Betaproteobacteria; order Burkholderiales; family Oxalobacteraceae; genus Undibacterium; species Undibacterium sp. Ji83W. Next base: position 189,191 of record NZ_JBMPOZ010000004.1, read on the forward strand.
TGCGGTTACTGGCATTCATGGAATCGCCATTGCGCTCTGTATCCCAGTTATTCACAAATACCGTTGCCTTGTTGCTGTCAGTGAAGAAACCCCAGGTGCCACCCCAGTTGCCGGGCGTACCCATGATGCTGCGCATTTGTGAAATGCTGGCACCATTCAGGTTACGGAAAGTTTCCTTCATCGCCGTTGCATATTTGAATTCGTTGATAGTGCCTATGCCCAGGTAAGAATTGCGGTCTACCGTGCCATCGGTAATGATTTCTTGCGTGATCCATAAAGGCTCACCTGATGTCGTGGTATGCGTTACGCCGTTCACAATGCTTTGCAAATCACTCTGGCGTATATGCTTGGCTGCATCAAAGCGAAAGCCATCTATACCCATGCCTATCAGGCTGCTCAGATAATTTTGGATTTGTCCTTGCACATAGCTTGCACCCGTATCCAGATCGGGCAAACCCACCAGACGACATTGTGTGACGGCATTGCGATTATTGCTGTAATCACTACCCTGAATATCGCAGGCCGGATGAAAATCAGCGGCACTGAAACGCGGGTAACTGCTGGCTGCGACCCATGTTGCACCACCAGTAGAAGTACCGCTGCCCGCAGCCAGATGATTGACCACAATGTCGGCGTACACACGCACACCTGCTGCGTGACAGGTATTGATCATGGCCTGCAACTCTGCACCCGTGCCCATCTTGCTGCTCAGATTGGTGTAATCGACAGGCTGGTAAATATCCCACCAGTTACTGCCGCGATTGGCTGAACTTGGCGGCGAAATCTGCACACCGCCGTAGCCTTGCGGCCCCAGGAAATTGCTACATTCCTTTGCAATATCGGTCCACTTCCAGTGAAACATCTGCACTGAAGTGTCGCGCGGATTAAAGGCCAGTGCAGGCGCACTTGCAGCCATCATCGTCATGCCAGCCACACTACAAAAGAATGCTTTTTGTAGTGCGCCCCTGATACCGCTTCTGTTACCGCCTTTGCTACTTTCTTTGCTTATATTTTGATTCATATTGTCCCCTCACTTTTTGCAATGGCAAACTCAAACCCGGTGGATTTGAACTGCCCCAATTTCATGCAGGCCGATTCATGCATTACCTCAACAGCCCCAAACTCACCGCCTGTCTTATCCGGCGGTACCGTCAATGGCAATCCACGGTGGCAAAACCACCTTGCCTGCAAGGCATATCCAGACTCAGCGGCCTTTAGTGCCACATAAGTTTTTGATAAGCTTAAAAATTGTGCAGTAGTTTTAGTACAAAAACTATTAATATATAAATATATTCATGCTGTTGTGCAGCACAAAACTCTTAATAAATCAACGAATTTACTATGGTAAATTCTTGAATCATGCATATTTGCAGTTGTGAGTACGCAACAATGATAATTAAGTAATCTGACTACATTTAATTTTGTAGTTGAATTAAGACAGCAAACATGGACAACAGCCAGACGATGTCTATACATAAGAAGCCGAAAAATGTGCGCAAAACTTTTCGCGGAAATCAGGCATCAAAATCACCATACCGATTGGTGGCTCAGGAGGTAAATGAGATGGGATTGACACTCGATTTTCATAGTGCGACCTGGATCTGCAAGCGCTTCTGCACTTACCGCGCAACAAGCCCCATATTTGCATGCGTCGCAAAAAACATCATTTATTTGAATAAATTCGTCATGCCATGCTTGTTTTTATAAAAAAGCTGTGGCAAGATACGTACATCAACCAAGCAACACCACACTATTTAGGAATGATCGTGAAAACAACTTTGACACAACAACTGATACAAAACTTGCGCAAGACAGCGCGAGCTTTGGCGTCGGTTGCCAAAGTTGGCAGTGCAGCAGGCGGCACATGGAATAGCGATGAAGCCTCGTATCGCATGAATACAGATACACGCACAACTAAAGATACAGATAGTGAGATGTTCAATGATGTCAGCCCAATTAATTTTGCGGCCACATGGTTTAGCAACACAAGCATTCGAGGGGAAACCCTGAAGGTCACAGGCGGCAGTTAAAGCCACCAAGACCCTAGCGCTGAAAAGCCCGGATGCCCTGAAAAGCTCCGGGCTTTTTGATTTTTTGGTTTTGATTTTTATTTTAGATCTTTGATTTGCTTGCAGTATTCAAGGCAAACCACAGCAGTTAAACCCGCTAACGCGGTCGTGACCGGACAACACCGGATCATGAAAGCTCTTTAACAATTTGGGAAGTTCAAACAGTTTTATCCCAAGGGCAAATTTATTTGCTTTTGGGGTAAGGCTGAATACAAAAACTCGTTTCATCATTGAAGATGAAACACGTTTATATGCGGGTGTAGCTCAAAGGTAGAGCTGAAGCCTTCCAAGCTTACGGTAAGAGTTCGATTCTCTTCTCCCGCTCCATCATGAAAATGACTTTGTCATGATTCACGCAAAACCATCCGACAGTTTGTCGCAGAAATTTTGCACCAGTTTTTTGCTTGCATCTCTGATGAGGTTCTTTTCATGATGTCTTTGTCGTCTAAAGGTTAGGACAGCTGACTTTCTATCAGCGAATGGCGGTTCGATTCCGCTCAAGGACTCCAGTATCAACAGTTTTAAGGATGGTTGCCCGAACGGTAAGGGGTGCGGCTGTAACCCGCAAGCACGCTAGACGTAGGTGGTTCAATTCCATCACCATCCACCATTTTGTGTCTCAAGCTAACCAGGTGAAAGCGCCGTTTTGAAGAATCGGAGAGCGTGGACAGAACTCATCTCCTCAACGGGAGTGAGATGCGTTTGTCTCATAACGTGTGCTGGCAAGGCGGACGAGGCAGTCAATAGCGGTGCTATTGATAACGAGTCCAACGCAGTCCAGCACGCGTTATGAGACAAACCCTTCGGGAACTGACGATTTGGGCGCATTGCGGCGTTGTGCCCCTCGCTAAGGCATGAGCCTTAGCAGCGGGTCACGCCTTGCACTGCATCCCAAATCATCTTGTTCGCACTCACTCCCGTTGAGGAGATGAGTTCTAGCTACCACGGGGACGCACCATTTATTCGCAGTAAATAACATGGCATTTTCAAGCCATGTGCAATTGCTTTACAGATTACGGGGGTGTAGCTCAGTTGGGAGAGCGCCTGCTTTGCATGCAGTATGTCGTCGGTTCAATTCCGTCCACCTCCACCATTTTCTCATTTCAATTACAGGAGTAAATCATGAAACGAAAGACCAGGCATCGTCAGATGCCACACTTAATCATCTCACGGGATGTAGCTCAAAGGTAGAGCATCCGGCTTTTAACCGGACGGCGAGAGTTCGATTCTCTCTATCCCGACCAATGAAGAATGTCGCTTAAAGTGCAGTCACTTTACACGGTGTTTTAAACGATATTTTTTAAGATCAATTCCCCGATAGCTCAGTTGGCAGAGCGATGCACTGTTAATGCATCTGTCCCTGGTTCGAATCCAGGTCGAGGAGCCATAACGTCCCTTTAGCTCAGTGGGAGAGCAACCGGCTCATAACCGGTGGGTCGCTGGTTCAAAACCAGCAAGGGGCACCATTTTATCTTTACTTGCATAGCTCAATTGGTCAGAGCGTTGCCTTGATAAGGCAGAGGCTGATGGTTCAACTCCATCTGCAAGTACCAGCTTTTTTATGCATTTCATCAGCATGAAATGCTTAGCCATTATCTCAGTAGCTCAATTGGCAGAGTCGCGGTCTCCAAAACCGAAGGTTGCAGGTTCAAGTCCTGCCTGGGATGCCAAACATTTTTTCTCGCCTTAGCTCAGTTGGAAGAGCGCAACAATACGAATGTTGAGGCCGCAGGTTCGACCCCTGCAGGCGGGTCCAGTTTTACCGTGTGATCATGTGATCCTCACTACCTCACCAGTGGGATGTGCTGACGCACATGCGCGGTATTTTTTGAAGGAAGATTCGCATAATGGTATTGCACCGGGTTGCTAACCCGGCGGGCTTGCAAGAGCCTATGTGCGTTCGAGTCGCACATCTTCCGCCAGTTTTTTGCCTCATTAACTCAATGGTAGAGTGCCCGCCTGTCTAGCGGGTTGCCAGCGGTTCGATTCCGCTATGGGGCGCCAGTTTTGCCGGTTTAGCTCAGTTTGGTAGAGCAACTGATTTGTAATCAGTGGGTCGCGGGTTCGAATCCTGCAGCCGGCACCAGTTATAAAATGCCTTATGGATCAGTGTTATCCCAAGCGTGTTTTGCAACACTTGGAAATCCCATTAGAGTGCCTGGCATTGTTTAATCAATTGCTGAATTCGACCAGTAATGAGTTTCTTGGATGAAGGGGTTTCTAATACCTTGTCGTAGATAAGCTTTTTCCCAGCATTGGTCGCTACAAATTGGTCATTTCTTTTAATATCGGCATCATCAAATCTTGGCATTGGTTCTGGAGGTGTCACCCCGACAACCACATATATCTGTAATAAAGCGTATTTAGCTGACTTGCGTCCAACAGCACTGCTGTAAAACGCCTCTGCTTCTTTTCTCTCTTCGGCATTGAACTCCTGCTCAAAGAGTGCATGAAACACAGGAATAAATTCATCTTTTTTAAGAGCATTGGCACAGTTTACTACCTGCTCATTTGTTTTCCCTAGTTGATATCCGTGACGAACCGATAGTTGCATACCAATTAATGCTGATTCCGCAAATAATGACTCAGTCGCGGATTCTATTTTTGATTCAGCCGCAACAACGATTTCTGAGAGACACACAAGGGTGATTGCGATAAGAGCTGTGATATGGCGCATATATGATTGAATTTCAATGTAGCGAGAATTGGCAGGGCTATGTTTTCGTTCTAATCACTGTTTTAACACATTCATATTAAAAATAAGAGCTATTTGAGCAAATTCCGCTAACTTGGCGCCTGATGCGCCAGTCTTGAATATCATCAAGTGGATGAGTATTCGATAATTGGCTATTTTTGTTTCACTGTCGGTGTATCCAGCTATTACAACCGGCACCAGTCATGGAAGCGTGGCAGAGTGGTAATGCAACTGTCTTGAAAACAGTAGGCCTGCAAGGGTCCGTGAGTTCGAATCTCACCGCTTCCTCCACATCAATATGCGTCAGTAGCTCAAAGGATAGAGCCCCGGTCTTCTACACCGACTGTTGCGGGTTGTAGTGGACTGTAACAGTGAAAAGCGAAGTGCCTGCCATGCGCGCGCCGACCATGGCGGCGTTGCAAATACTCGCGATAGCCCCGCTATCGCTGTGTTTTGCGCCTTGCCCTGGTTCGCCGGGCGCATGTCCTTCACTTTCGCTTTCACTATTACAGTCCACTGATCCCGCCTGACGCACCATTTTTGATCGCCACACACAGACCCGTTTCGGCCTTGCCGATTCGTGGCGGTCACCCCATCCTCAACATCCATTCAGATTCGAGATTTAGCTCAGTTGGCAGAGCATTCGCTTCATATGCGAGCGGTCGCTGGTTCAAATCCAGCAATCTCGACCACTATCCCATATTTACCAATCCCCTCTTCGCTCTATTCAAATACAATTGCTGTCGTCTTAAAATGCGCATACAAAAATAAAAAGGAACTCTCATGAGAAAATTAGTCACTATCAGAACCGTCAGCAATATCAGGCCCATCCCTGATGCAGATGCCATAGAATGCGCGAGCGTGGATGGCTGGTCTGTGGTCGTCAAGAAAAATGAATTCCAGGTTGGCGATGCCTGTGTCTATTTTGAGATCGATTCCTTCCTGCCTTTGAGCGATACACGTTTTGCTTTCCTCGAAAAAAACAAAATCATCTGGAATGAAAAAACCGGAATAAGGCTGCGTACCATTAAACTGCGCGGACAGATTTCACAAGGCATGATACTGCCGCTAAATCAGTTTCCAGAATTGGCTGAGCCTGGCAACGCTGAGGACGCAGATTTTAGCCAGGTACTGGGCATAGAAAAATGGGAGCCAGTCATTCCAGCCTCACTGTCTGGTGAAGTGGAAGGCGCTTTTCCTGAATACATACGCAAGACCGATCAGGAGCGTGTACAGAATCTGACTGAAGTCTTGAGTACTCAGGCGCACGAAGAATTTGAAGTCACCATCAAGCTCGATGGTTCCAGCATGACAGTGTTTCATAATGCAGGCGTATCTGGAGTTTGCGGCAGAAACTGGTGGATCAGGGAATCTGAGTCCAATAGTCTATGGCGTGTGGCAAAGCAAAATCAAATACTGTCTGCACTGCTTGCTTATGGCCGCAATCTGGCACTGCAAGGGGAAATCATAGGTGAAGGTATACAGGGTAACCCTGAGAAGTTGCGTGGCCAGGATTTTTACCTGTTCGACATATTTGATATCGATGCCAGCAGGTATCTGGGCAGAGCAGAACGTCAGCAAGTACTGACAGAGCTGCGAGCGCTGGGTGCTACTGTGCATGAAGTACCCTGGCTGGAAAACATGACACTGGAACGCTTTGCTGGCGATGTGAGTACAGTGCTTGACTATGCTGAGGGCGGTTCACTGAACCCGGCTACAGCCAGGGAAGGCGTGGTCTTCAAGCGTCTGGATGGTAGCATGTCGTTCAAGGCGATTTCAAATACATATTTGCTGAAACACGGAGACAGGTAGGAAAATCATGGGTGGAAATGCATTAAAGGCTGTATCAGTTCGTTTGCCAGCCGTACGATATCGCGAAGTGGAACGTGAAGCTGTGACGACATTGCAGCAGCACTTTCCACAGCGCCGTATCGAAGCTGTCATGGCTTATGCTGACAAGGCTGATTTTGGTGATCTTGATATCCTGATCGAAGCTGACAATGATTATAATTCAAGGCAATTTGCTGATGCGCTGCAGGCGACAGAAGTTGTCGCCAATGGTGATGTCACCAGTATAGGCCTGGCGATAGCAGAAGGTGTATTCCAGCTTGATCTGATCAGGACAGAATCTGACTCATTTGATTTTGCTTCACGCTATTTTGGCTTGAATGACTTTGGTAACCTGATAGGCCGTATCGCGCATAAATTTGGGGCCAAATTTGGTCATCTGGGCTTGCTGTATCCCATGCGCGACCCAGACAATAAAGATCATCTGATTGCCGAGTTGTGCATTACGCGAGACTTTGGCGCAGCCTTGAAACTGCTGGGTTACGATGCGCCGCTGTATGAGGACATGCGTGCGACAGGGCAATTCAAAACCCTGGAAGATATTTTTCGCTATGTTGTCTCTTCACCCTATGTGAACCGCGAAATCTATCTGCTGGATAACCGCAATCACAAGGCCAGGATACGCGACGCGAAACGGGCGACTTACAATGCTTTCTTGTTATGGCTGGATGAGCAGGATGCAGTGCAATTGCCAACCTACGCATGGGCAGAAAGTGGCACGCTTGCGCGACTAGAGCAAAAGCAGGCATTTCTGGAAATGGCTTTTACCCGCTTCCCGGATTTCAAGCTTGCTCATGAGCAGGCGCTGGCAAAATACGCCCGTAAAAAACAGGTGAAACAACAATTCAACGGTGCACTGGTTGCTGAAATTACCGGCTTATCTGGAAAACAACTTGGTGAATTGATGGCGCAGATACGCAATTCATTTGCGGATGAAACCAGCTTTGAAAACTTTTTTCTCGGTACTGATACTGAAGTAATCAAAGCCAGGTTCTTGCAAGAAGCGGCAGCACTCTCATCGTCATGAACTTCCCAAACAGAGCTATCTACAAAACTAAGGTATCACCAATCCATCCATCCTGACTACTTCAAAACTGCTGCCCTTGACACTGCCCAGTTCTGACACCAGTTTATCGTTATTCCAGCGTGCATCTGGTGCGCCGCTGATATACCAGTTGGAACCATTGTCGGCCACCAGCATGCCATAGGTTTTCATGGCTTGCAGGATGGCTTTGCTTTCATTCGAAAAATTCGCTGGTATCTGGTAACTGGCTTTCAGGCGTACGCGCATGCCCATGGGTGGCAGGGTATTGCTGGTGTTTGATGAAGCGTAGTGAGTCGCTGGTGGTACATAGGCGCGGCGTGTGCGGCTGACCGTAAAACGGAAGGCGTGACGTATGACACCGCTGGCAGCTTCTTCATAACGTACCAGGCCAGGGAAGATGGGCAAGCCTGCGGCATCGGCACTGGTCCAGCCTGGTTTGCCACCTGGCCTGACTGTATTGGATGTCAGATCAAATATGGCACCGCCACTGACTTTCCAGCTGCCACCTGTTTGTGGATAAGCATTGCCAACTTCATACAAGCGGTTGACATCGCGGTCTATGACCAGCACATGGCGATCGCCATCAAAGCTGCCGCCATTGGCTTTTTGCCCTTCTATAGGTGCATTGGCTGGTATGGGATAAGGGCCGGGGTCGCTTTCATCGCCATAATCAGTAAATTGCACACTGACCTTGGGCTGGCTGCCAGCGACCACGACATAAGGTATGCCTATGGGTGCACCGTCATACAGGCCAGCGCCAAAATCAGGGTGCAGGCCTGTGCCCAGGCCTATGCTGCTGATCAGCGCATCGGATGCTGGATCAACTGCAGCACTGGATATGTCGATATTCCAGGCATTACCGGCAGGGAAAGGCAGGCTGCCGTTCAAATTGGCACCGGCACCCAGGTCAGCCTTGCGCAAATCGCCATACACTGCATTGCCTGCCGTGTTACCTGTACCTGCGCTATTCACAGTCACCGTGACTGTGGCGCTGACATTACACGTTGTACTGCAGGCAGAATTGCTGGCTGTCAGCGTATAAGTCGTGGTCGCAGCCGGATTGACCGCAAGACTGTTGCCAGTAAGCGTAGTACCATTCACCGTCAGGCTGGTGGCACCAGTGACTGTCCAGCTCAGCTGCGTACTTGACCCGGCATTGATGCTGGCAGGATTGGCGCTAAAGCTATTGATCACTGGCGCAGTAGCAGTAGTGGTTCCTGTGGTGCCGCCACTACCAGTGGTACCGGTAGTCGTAGTGCCGGTTGTACCAGTCGTGCCCGTATTGACAGGCGCAGAACCGCCTCCACCGCCGCAAGCAACCAGGGTCAGTATCAGTGCGACGGCAGATAGTTCTTTTAAAGGATTTGGGTACATGATTTTATTCTTGGCATACGGCATGGGAAAATCAGACTAGTCTTGAAATCCTGGGCCGACAATACGAATTGCATTTCCTTACAAATTGCCAGACTGAAAACATGTATCATTTTTTGCAAAACCATTATCAAAGATCATCATGAACACGACTACCCTGCCATTGGAAGAACAAGAACATCCGATAGACCCGTCGATACGCGCAGAGATCAATGCGACCTTGCAACGCATAGAAGAAATGCATGATGTCAAAGTCTTGTTTGCCTGCGAATCAGGCAGCCGTGGCTGGGGCTTTGCTTCGCCAGACAGTGATTATGATGTGCGCTTTATCTATGCTAACAAGCTCGATTGGTATCTGACCGTCTTCCCTGGTCGCGATGTCATCGAATTGCCAGTCAATGAAATCTATGATGTCAGCGGCTGGGACTTGCGCAAGGCCCTGGGCTTGCTGCGCAATGGCAATGCGACGCTGATAGAGTGGCTGTCTTCACCGGTAGTGTATGCGGCTGATACTGTCTTCCTGCAAGCCTTGCAGGCAGCAGCAAGAGAAGTGCACAGGCCGGAAAGGGCTTACTACCATTACCTGCACATGGCCAGCAAAAACTATCGCGAGCATTTGCAGGGTGAAATGGTCAAGCTGAAAAAATACCTGTATGTATTGCGTCCCTTGCTGGCTTGTTTGTGGATAGAACAAGACCTGGGTCCTGTGCCCATGCGTTTTCAGGACATGGTGGATGCGACCATTGAAGATCAGGAATTACTGGCAGCGATAGCAAAATTATTGTTCATTAAAAGACGCGCCAAGGAATCAGAATTATCTGTACCCATGCCTGTCATCAACCGCTTTATCGAAAGCCAGCTGGAAAGGCTGGACAGTGTCAGGACCAGTAGCACTGGCGATATGGATTTCTCTGTGCTTGACCGGCTTTTGCTTGATACGGTGATGAAAAAGACTGCGTAAATTTGTAGGGTGCGCGGTGCGCACGGCGCACCCCACCAGACGCAGACTGGCGTTAAAATAACTGGCACAAGTAGCTTAATTAACTTTGCAACAATCGTAAGAAAATTGAGCCTGCCAACAGAGAATCGCAATTTCAACCATAATGGTTTTCTCTCCATTTGAAATTGCAGGCTCATGTCTTCTTCATATCCCTTATCCATACTTGATCTGTCACCGATTGCCGAAGGCAGTGATGCCGCGCAGTCTTTCCGCAACTCCCTCAGCCTGGCTCAGCATGGCGAAAGCTGGGGCTACCAGCGCTACTGGCTGGCAGAACACCATGGCATGCCTGGCATTGCCAGTGCTGCCACTTCAGTACTGATAGGCCATATCGCTGGCGGCACCAAAAGCATACGCGTGGGGGCTGGCGGCATCATGCTGCCGAATCATTCGCCACTCGTCATCGCGGAACAATTTGGCACGCTGGAATCGCTCTACCCTGGCCGCATAGACCTGGGTCTGGGGCGTGCGCCGGGCTCAGACCAGCGTACTGCCCGTGCGCTGCGCCGTAACCTCTCCAGCGATGCAGATGAGTTCCCGCAGGATGTGGCTGAACTGATGGATTACCTCAGTGAAGATTCACAGCAGGCAGTACGCGCCGTACCTGGTCACGGTTTAAAAGTGCCGATCTGGATCTTGGGTTCCAGCCTGTTTGGCGCACAACTGGCGGCAGCCATGGGCTTGCCGTATGCGTTTGCCTCACATTTTGCACCCCAGCAAATGATGCAGGCGATAGAAATTTATCGTGCCACTTTCCGCCCCTCTGCGCAATTGGACAAACCCTACGTCATGCTGGGCTTTAATGTATTTGCGGCTGATACGGATGATGAAGCCTATTATCTGGCCAGCTCTGCCCAGCAGGCTTTCATCAATTTACGCAGTGGCCGCCCGGCAAAACTGCCTTTGCCTGTACATAACTTTTTGCAAAAAATCGGCCCGCAAGAACATGCCTTGCTGGAACAGGTCTTGTCTTGCTCCGCCATCGGTGCGCCGGACACTATCGCAAAAAAAATGCAGGCGTTCATAGAACATACAGGCGCGGATGAATTAATGATTACTGCACAAGTCCACAATCATGCTGCGCGCCTGCATTCTTATGAAATTGCTGCGCAAGTGAGCAAAAGCCTGCCACCTCGCACTTTGAAAATATAAATCAGAACAAAAAAAAGCCTGCGCACACCTCGTTGCGCAGGCTATCAAATTGCTGACCAGAGAACAATGGGTCTTATCAGCAAGAGGGAAACGTCTCTACTGCAATTCTTTACTATCCTGTTTCAAATTTCTCCAGGATGTTCTTCAGGCATTTTCAGTCTTGATATTCAGTGCTGCATTCGATTTACGGTTTCGACCAGTGACGAGGCCAAAAAGTTTCATCAGCATGCGATAAATAAAACGCACGAACAGCAAGGTAAATGCTGCTTCCAGCATGGTCATGCAAAAACCGACCAAAGGATTGCGTACTTCCATGCGTCTGCGCATTTTTGCCATCATGCGGTCACGTGATATTTCTATACTGTCATAGAAAGTAGGCACGACCAGTAAGGTCAAAATCGTCGAAGTGATGGTGCCGCCGATAATCGCAATCGCCAGCGGGCGGTAAAATTCACCACCTTCACCCAGACCAAGCGCCACCGGCAACATACCTGCGATCAGCGCAAAGGTGGTCATCAGGATAGGGCGCAAACGCACACGGCCAGCATGCATCAATGCCTCTTCGCGGTCATAACCTTCGGCCTCTTGTTTGCGGGCAGCATCGAGCAAGAGAATCGCATTCTTTGCAACCAGGCCCATGAGCATGATGATGCCGATAAAACTCATCAAATTCAGGGTACTACCTGTGACCAGCAAGGACAGTACGACACCTATCAGTGACAGCGGCAATGACAGCATCACGCCCAGCGGGGCCGTGAAGGAGCCGAACTGTATCACAAGTATCAGATACATCAAACCTATGCCAGACAACAGGGCAATCAGCATGGCACCGAATACTTCTTGCTGATCCTGGCCGGAACCACCAAGCGAGAGACCATAGCCAGGTGGATAATCAAAAGACTTGGCCAGCTTCATGGCGTCATCAATCACTTCGCCGTTGGAACGGCCCTGGGCATTGGCAGACACGGTAATCGTGCGTTTGCCATTGGCATGCTCGATACCGGACGGGCCCTTACCCATGGTCACAGTGGCGATCTGGTCGAGTGGCACCATCTGGTTAGTGCCAGATACAGCGATAGGCAAACGCTCGATGTTTTCTTTACTGACGCGGTCATCCGGATGCAAACGAACTGCGACATCACGGGTTTCACCAGTCGGGTCTACCCAGTCACCCACTTCGATACCGGCAAAAGCAACGCGCAGGGCCTGAGCGGCGTCATTGGATGAGATGCCCATGGAATTGGCGAGGCCACGATTGAGTTCTATCTTCAATTCTTTTTTCGGATCTTGTTCAGACAAACCGACGTCGACCGCACCTGGTACCTGGCGCAATTTATCCATGTAAGCACTGGTAATTTCCAGCAACTTGCGTGAATCTGGGCCGGTAAATTCTATCTGTACCGGTTTTTGCGCGCCGTTGTTGAGGTCATCCAGCACCACATATTCAGCACCAACCAGGACACGTACTTTTTCGCGCAGTTCAGCCGCAATTTCCTTGGCACCGCGTTTGCGTTCTGTACGCTTGCCAATATCGACATAGATGCGGCCACCGGCTGGCGTGATATTGCTATTGGTTTCTTTGGTCTCTGATATGGTGCGTGCGATTTCTGCGGCCCTTTCCATTTTCAGGCGTGCATATTCCAGTGAAGATGAGGCAGGAGTACGCACGGTAATCATCAGGTTGCCAGAGTCAGAAGCAGGCAAGAAACTGGTGCCACCCCATTTGACCTGCACACCCAATGCAACGACCAGACTGACCAGGGCAATCGCGCCCATGGAGCGGCGGTGATGCAGGGCCCAGGCAATCACATTGCTATAACGGTCAGACTGATGGTCAAACCAGTCATTGAAACGTGCCAATACCTTGCTGATGCCTTTCTTGGGCGCGGTGTGATGATCCGGTGGATCACCCCAGTATGCCGACAGCATAGGATCAAGCGTGAACGAGATACCCAGGCTGACCAGCACAGAACAAGCCACGGTCAGTGCAAACGGACGGAACCATTCACCCGGCATGCCAGGCATGAAGGCCACGGGAATAAACACCGCGATGATGGAGAAAGTCGTTGCTGCCACGGCCAGACCAATTTCCGCCGTACCTTCCAGTGCGGCAGTACGACGGTCAGAGCCATTTTGCATATGGCGCACGATATTTTCCCGCACCACGATCGCATCATCAATCAACACACCAATCGCCAGCGACAGGCCCAGCAAGGTCATGAAGTTAAGCGTAAATCCACATAGCCAGACGGCGATGAAAGCAGCAATCACCGAGGTCGGCAGGCTCAAGGCGGTGATCAGGGTAGAGCGCCAGGAGTTCAAGAATGCATACACCACGAAGATGGTCAGGCCAGCACCGAGCACCAGGGATTCGATAACATTGTTCAGGCTGCGTTGTGCATCCTTGCCACCGTCGCGGGTGATCTCCAGCTTGGTACCTGGTTGTGTCTTTTCAAAGTCTTTGTTGATTTCATCAACTTTTGCACTAATGGCCTTGGCCACGCTGACGGTACTGGCATCGCGGGCACGGGTCACGAAGATACCGACGTTCGGTTTGCCACTGCGTATGCTGAGACCATCTTTGTCAGCAAAGCTGTCTTCTATGGTCGCCACTTGTGACAAACGGACAATCTGGTCACCAGTGCGTTTCACGACGATGCCCTGGAACTCTTCTGGCGATTCTATACGGCCCACCAGACGTATGCTTTCTTCATCCAGCGTACCGCGTATCTTGCCTACCGGGGCATTGGTGTTCTGGTTGCGCAAGGCACTCACGACTTCACCGACCGAGACATTGAATTCACGCAGCTTCTCTGCCCGCAATAGCACAGACAATTCGCGCTTCAATGAACCAGTCACCTCTACCGTGGCGACGCCGCTAATGCTGCGCAATTTGTCGGCCAGGGTATCTTCAGCCAGGCGTGAAATCTCGGCATGGGTCTGCTTGCTGGATGACAAGGCCATGTTGACGATAGGCTGTGAACCCGGGTCCCAGCGACGTATCATGGGTTCACGCATTTCTGTCGGCATTTTATAGCGCAGGCCAGAGATGACGTTGCGGACTTCGTCCGAAGCTTCGATCATGTTTTTCTTGAAGCTGAAACGCATGTCGAAACGACCGCTGTTTTCTGCTGCTGTCGCCCAGACTTCTTCTACACCGGACACTGCTTGCAGGGATTTTTCCAAGCGGTTGATGACTTCGCGCTCTACCGTATCTGGCGAAGCACCAGGGTAAGTAATCACTACCGACAAACCGGGTACTTCGACGTCAGGGTTTTGGTTGACCCTTAGCTTGCTGAGTGCCAGCAAACCCAAAGCCATGAGTGCAACGATCAGAACGATGGTCGCAGTCGGCTTTTTGATACTGAAATCAGATAGGAACATGATTATTTCCCTTGCGCTGGAGTCGCGTCAGCCACTGCAACTTTTGCGGTGGCCAATTCTATGTTCTGGCCATCCTTGAAACTGGAGCTTGGGCTGCGCATGACGACATCACCTGCGACCAGACCGCCACGAATTTCATAATTGCCGGTACGCTGGTCGCGTTTGCCAATTTGCAGGTCAACCCGGTTCAAAGTCTTGCCTGCGACTTTCCAGGCATAGGACTTGTCACCGGATTTGATGACAGCAGCCTCCGGCAGCATCAGGGCACTGACTGTCGCTGCCTCTATATTGCCTTCGGCATACAGGCCGGACACGCTAGGTTGCTTGCTGTCAGCAAAGGCCACCAGTACTTCTACCTGGCGGGTAACATCATTGGCTGCCGGATCAACCCGGGTAACCTTGCCACGGAATTCTTGCCCGGCATAACCATTGATACGGAAACCTACCGGCTGGCCAACTTTGACCATGGCAATCTTGTCTGTCGACACGCGTCCGGCGAAGCGCATGCTGGTCGGGTCGATGACTTTGACCAGTTCCTTGCCTATGGCGGCTGTATCTCCAGCCGATACCTTGCGCTCGCTGACGACACCATCAAACGGTGCACGCACAACGGTACGCTGCAATTGCTGGCGTGCCGTCACGGCCCTGGCCCTGGCTGCTGACAATTCACTCTGCGCACTGTTACGACGCACTTCTGCATCATCGAGTGCCTGCAGGGAAGTCATGCCTGAGGCACGCAGGGTTTTCAAGCGTTGCAGGGCACGGTCAGACTGGTCCAGTGCCAGGGCAGCATTACGGGATGCATCTTCGGCAGAATTGAGGTTGTCGCGGATGGAGGTTTCATCCAGCTTGACGAGAATATCGCCACGTTTGACGACATCACCATTTTCTTTGAGCACTTGCAAGACCACCGCACTTACCTCGGCACGCAAGTCAGCCTTGCGTTCTGGCTGTATGGAGCCAGTCACTACCGGGCCAGATGCCATGGCATTGCTTTGCACCGTCATCACGTCTTCTGGTGCAATCACCAGTTTGACAGGGGCCTTGTCTTTTTTGTCATTTGCACCACCCTTATCAGCCGCTGCGCTGGCACTGGCGCTGGAACTTGCGCTTGCGGTTGAACTTGCGCTGGCACTGGCTTTTTCGGCAGCTTTGTCTTTGCTGCAAGCTGCCAGAGCTGAGGCAATGGCAAGAACAAGTAGAGTTTTACGTAACATGATGGTCCCTGTCGCTATTAGTGTGGGGAAATTGGATGAGAAAGTATTCCCTGTAGTCTTGTCCAGTTCAATCGCCTTGGTTTTGAAGTGCACTTTTTTATGGATGAAATGCTGATTTGGCGGATTGAAATGCAAACAGACTTGCTTGAATTACAGGGAATCAGACCCAAAGGGGGGCAATAAGTTCAGGAGAGTGCCAAAATTCCAGGCAGGGCTATGATGGATACGCGATGGAAACTTGATGGGCGTGATGTCATGCCTGACCCAGCATAAGCTGGCGCAAGGCATCGACATAATTCTTGCTGACAGCTACCTCGGTGCCGCTGCGCAGCCTCAATTGATAACTGCCATTTCCAAGTACCTGCAAATGGGCGGGTTGATCTGCCCGGACGATGGCACCCCGGTGGACACGGATAAACTGGCGGGGATCGAGATATTCTTCCAGCTTGCTTAACGGTACTCTGTGCAAGACCACACGCTTGTCCAGATGCAGTTCTACATAATTACCTGCCGCACCGATCCAGTAGACGTCAGAGAGCAGAATGCTTTCCATTTCACCGATGGACCTGACCGTGACTTGCTGCAGGTAAGCGGGGTTTTGTTCATGCAGACCGTGCAGACTGACAGCAAGCCAGGCTGACAGTGCATGGCCATAGGCAGGTTGCTGGGTCAGGCTCAGCATTTCCCTGGCCCGCTCCAGGGTTTTGGAAAACCTGTCCGGACTGAAGGGCTTGAGCAAATAGTCCAGTGCCTGCAAATCAAAAGCGTCAATCGCATGAACATTATAGGCAGTCACAAAGATGATCAAAGGCGGTTTGGGCTGAGCGGCCAGACTGCGCGCCAGCTCCAGGCCTGACTCTTTGGGCATCTGTATATCGAGAAACACCACATCGACTGCATTTTGCCCCAGGAACTCGCGGGCAGTTGCGGCGTTCTTCAACTCGGCCAACACCTGCCATTCAGGGTACTTGCTGAGGGCATAGCGCAGGGTGATACGCGCATGCTCTTCATCATCGACGATGATGCTGCGTATGGTAGCCGTATTCGCTGTAATGGCTGTCATTCTGGTCTTGTTACACGCATGCTGATCGTTACCTGGAAGCGGCCTGCAGTAGTCTCTGTCTGCAAAGACGCAGCATCCCCATACGCCAATTGCAGGCGCGCCAGTGCATTGCGCAATCCCAGGCCTACACCGGGATTGGCCGCAGCTTCGGCATGCACGGGGTTGCTGATGCGTATCAGCAAGTTGCCCTCGCTGCAGTCAAAACGACACAGGATATCGCTGGCTTCTTCATGACAATCCAGATCATGCCGCAGGGCATTTTCTATCAGTGGTTGCAATAACAAGGGCGGGCAATCGCATGCCAGTACCTGTTCATCCACCCCTGCCATGGCGATATGCAAGCGCTCACCATAGCGCAGACGCTGCAGCGCCAGATAGGCTTCAACAAAGCCCAGCTCTTCTGACAGTCTTACCCAGTTTTTATCTCCTGCGGCCAGTGCATAGCGCAGCAGTTCACTCAAGCCATGTATGCCATCCAAGGCGACATCCTTATTGTCTGAAATTACCAGGGCACTGATGGCATTAAGGGCATTGAACATGAAATGGGGTTCCAGCTGTGCCCGCAGGGCCAGGGATTTTTGCTGCTCCAGCTCCAGCCTCAAGGCCAGGGCATCTGCTCTTTCCAGTGCCCAGGCACGGCCCCGTTCCTGGCTTTGCTGCCAGATCTTGATGGCGACCACGGCAAAATACACGGCACTGATGGATGATAAACGCAGCAAAGCCGCCAGCTTATCGAAGACCTGCAACTCTGCCTCTATCTGTCCCCAGTTCATATCATGCGGGCCATCCAGGGTGAACAGCTTGCCTACATACAGTAATTGCCCGGGCAAAACGAACAGCAATAACAAGCCATATCCAACCGCGATATGTCTGGCACTGCTATATAACCAGGGCCAGCGTCTGAAGCAATAAGCCAGGATGTAGCCAAGTATCGCCAGCGCTATCGCGCTCCTGCCCCAGCTTTGAAAAATCAGCCAGAAGTCACCCTGGTTGCCTTCGCGCAAATCATCATTGAGAGAAGTCAGCGCACCGATCAGGCTCAGCGTACTCCAGATGAATACATTCAGCAGCAATACCTTGACTGCCGCTTGCCAGGACTGTGGCGCAGGCTGCGGCAATGGGCTTGAAGAAGTATGAAAGCGGCTGGTATCCATACTTTGCAGTATAGCAGCGCAATCACACTGAAATTTCGTGCAACGAGATTTCCGTCACCGCAAAAAACATTTTCATCACATAAGCAGGCACTGGCATTACTGCGATATGCATTAAAGAAAATGGAAAGCGGCTTATGTCAATAACGTCAAGAACTGGACAGGCAACGTATCGCCGCATTATCCAAAGTCTTGCCACCAGGCAGGCATTCGCGCAGGGACTTTCTGGCCTTGGTTTTACTGGCATTGACGGTTGGCGTATCAGGTATCAGCCAGCTTTGGTAACGCGGTGTGAATACACCATCGTGGGAATTATGAAAACGGAATGGCAGGGAAATGATCGTGCCGTTCTGGTTCACCTGCACATGGAAATGCAGATGCGGCGTCGCTGAGTAACCACTGTTACCAGACAAAGCCAGGACATGCCCGGCTTCCACGCGCATACCTGATTGCACCTGGCTGGAGTTTTGCATGAGATGGAAATAATCGGCCCAGGTGCCGTCATCATGCAGGATGCGGACATAATTGGCCTTGTCAAAAAATTCGGTTTCAATCCGGCCATTGTCGGCAAACTGGCTGACCACTTCCACCACATAACCGGCACGGGCCGCCACCACTGTCGTACCCAAGGGCATATCGATATCGACGGCATAACGGGTGGCTACGGACTGATGAGTAAACTGCGGGCCATCGGCGGCTTGCACAATCTGGAAACCCTGGCCAGCAGCAAAGGGAATTTGATAACTGACATTTGCATCATGCCGGGCATTGGGGTCGCCTTGCACGAACTGGCTACTGTAATCGATGGTATAGCCAAATTGTGCATTGGCGGCAGATATCTGTACCAATTCCATACTTTGGCCACCCGTCAGTTGTGCCTGTATGGGCCATCTTTTACTCGAGGTCAGGTTACTGTAACTACTGAGCTGCAAGGTGACCGTGACTGGCATGCGGCTGTTATTGGTCGCCAGCAAGGCATTTGAATTGGCACCTTTGACAGTCTCGATTTTCACCAGCTCATTGCGGGCATGTACTGACAAGGTAAAGCCGAGGAAAATCCCCAGGCTGAGCATGCTGTGAAAAAAGATTCTATTTGATGGCATGGATAAAGTTACAGCGGGTTTCAACGCCTGGCGCGCCAGATCGTGCGCCCGCCCACATTGCGACTCTCCAGTTCACTGGCATTGCGCATGTTTTCAAGTACCTGCAATACTGCAGATACAGGCAGAGCCTCACCTGGCCAGTCTATCCAGAATCTGGCAATTCCCTCGACAGTATCAGCACTCTCAGGACGCATTTGCAGATACTGGCGTATGGATTTCATGATGAATTCGAGATCTTGTGTCTGCATCATGTTTCCTCTATTTAAAATTTGACTCTTGCTGTATCACGCGCACCAGGCCTGCGCTGGCATCTTCAATATAATCGAGCACCAGGTCAAAGCCATCCGGGCCGCCATAGTAGGGATCAGGCACAATCTCGCTGTCACTATGGCCTGCATATTCCATCATGAGTTTCAACTTGTGCTGATACTCTGGCGGGCAAGCTGCTTTCATCCTCGCCAGGTTTTCTTTGTCCATGGCCAGTAATAAATCGAATTTTTCAAAGTCACTGGCGATCAGCTTGCGTGCTCTTTGCTGTGACAAATCTATGCCACGGCGGGCAGCAAATTCCTGTGAGCGCGGATCAGGTGCTTCACCTATGTGATAAGCATGGGTACCCGCAGAATCTATATGCAAATCCAGCCCGGCAGCGTCCGCATGGCTGCGGAATACCCCTTCTGCACTGGGCGAGCGGCAAATATTGCCCATGCAGACAAACAGTATTGCCCTGGTAGCGGAGTTTTTCATCAGGAAATTGAAATTCTTAATAGAAAGATAAAATATTTTATCGCTCCTGACATGCTAACACGTGGTTTTCGTGCCGGTAAAGCCAGATTCTGGTGTGGATAGGGCACATGTTATTATTTCAGTCCACGCCAGAACCTCATTCACATAGACACGTATGACAGACATCACCTCAAACAATACAAGCACCATCAGTTTTCGCCCAGCAGTTGACGCGGACGCCGAGATTATCGCCGCGCTGGTAAATAGCGCTTACCGTGGCGACAGCAGCCGCCAGGGCTGGACTACAGAAGCCGACCTGTTGCAAGGTTCACGCATATTTCCGCCTGAAGTGCGCGAACTGATCGCCAATCCCGATTCCGTCATCCTGCTATGCCTGCAGGGTGAAGACATCATAGGTTGTGTGAATCTGGAAAAAACTGAAGGTGCTGCCTATCTGGGCATGTTTGTCGTGCGTCCAGTCCTGCAAGGAAATGGCATAGGTAAACATTTCATGCAGACTGCAGAAAAGCATGCGCAAGACTTGTGGGGAATAAACAAAATCTGGATGACCGTCATCAGCGTCAGGAAAGAACTGATTGCTTACTATGAACGCCGTGGCTATATACGCACAGGCCGCTTCAAACCCTTCCCTTCGGACAATGGCAAGGAACAGATGCTGGTTGAAAACCTGCAGTTTGAAGAGATGGAAAAAATCCTGGGCTAAGTTGGCTAAATCAGATTACTTGGGCTCGTGAGGATAGTAAATGCTGACGGCGATGGCAATGCAAAAAGCAATGCCTACGCCGTACAGCAAGCGTATGTCGCTACCGATGAAGTAGGGATAGAACATCAGTCCCACCGAAAGCCATTTGACACGCTTGTTGGTTTTTTTCCTGCCATAGTAAAACGCTGCCATACCCAGCAAACCAAAAGCAAAAGCAGCAATCAGGTAAGCGGGTGAGGGTAACAGGCTCCACAGCAGTGCCCAAAGTTCCTGTTCATCCATATAGCATGAGTCCTTAGTTGAATAATCAAGATAGTACAGGAAATTGAACAGTACCATGAGCGCGCAGATCAGCAATATATTGCAACAGGCAATCTCACATCACCAGCAAGGCAAGCTAGCCGCAGCAGAAGCACTGTACCTGCAAGTCTTGCAAACCCAGCCCGAGCATTTTGATGCCCTGCAATTACTGGGGGTGATTGCCAAACAACGCGGCGATGCAGCGCTGGCAGTGACACGCCTGCGCCAGGCAATCGCTATCGATGCGCAACAGGCCATTGCACACGGCAATCTGGGCACAGCCCTGCAAGACCTGGGTTTATCGCAAGAAGCCTTGGCCAGTTATGACATGGCCTTGCAATTGAAACCAGATTACGCCATGGCCTGGAACAATCGTGGCAATACCTTGCGCAGTATGGGGAAACTGCCTGCTGCCCTGCATAACTATGACAAAGCCCTGCGTCTCAATCCACGCTATACAGAAGCTCTGTTAAACCGCGGTATCGCCCAGCAAGAAATGGATGAGCATCAGCAAGCCTTGCAGGACTTTGATGAAGCCCTGACATTAACACCGCAAGATGCCGCCATCCATTTTGCCCGCGCCTTCAGCCTGCAATGCTTGCGTCTGTATGAAGATGCCATCGCCGGGTATGAAGTTGTCTTGCACTTGCAAGCTGGGCATACACAAGCCCTGTGCAACCGTGGTATCTGCCTGCAAAAAATGCAGCAATTTTCAGCCGCTGTGGAAAGCTTTGAACGAGCAATAAAAATCAAGCCTGATTATGTCAAAGCGCATCTGCAATACGGCAATACGTTGCGCCAGATGGGGCGAGACGATGCTGCAATTGCGGCATACCAGACGGCAAGCAATCACTGCAACGACGATGCAGAGCTGGCGCAAATCAATTATGCGCTGGCGGCAATGGGCGTAATCGATACGCCAGCAATGTCACCCGCTGTCTATATTGCTGATTTGTTTGATCAGTACGCCACCCATTTTGACGAGCACTTGCTGGAAGTCTTGCATTATCAAATACCCGCTTTGCTCAGCAAGGCAGTCAGCAAGCATGTCAAAGCTGAGCCCGGCAATTACCTGGACCTGGGTTGCGGTACAGGCTTGTGCGCAGCTTATCTGCGGCCAAAAGCCAGCAAGCTGACAGGCATAGACTTGTCAGAAAAAATGCTGGGCCAGGCCAGGAAAACTGGCTTGTATGATGAATTGCACTGTGCAGAAATTAGCGACTGGCTGCAATTGCAAGACCAGGATTTTGATCTCATCATTGCGGCCGATGTATTTGTGTACATAGGCGACCTGAATCAGGTATTTGCTGCTGCCAGCCGTGTCATGCAGGCTGAGGCCGTGTTTGGATTTTCAGTGGAAACAACGCATGAAAGCGCAGATTACATTTTGCGCTCATCCCAGCGCTATGCCCATAGCTATGCCTATCTGCAGCGGCTGGCACAATTACATGGCTTTCAGATAGTCGAAGCCAGCCAGGAAATTGCACGTCAGGACAAGGGCGAGGATGTGCACGCCCACATCCTTGTGATGATAAAAACCTAGGCCATCAGCAAGATGGCGATGCTGGTAGCCACACCACCAGCCCAAACCAGTGTGCGCAGAGTCCCCTGGTTCATCAGATAAGTAATGATATAGACGATACGAATGACAATGAACAAGACTGCCAGTTGATCTATACGCACTTGGTTAGCCTGTGCTTGCTGGGCAAGAAGCACGGCAGCAATAAACAGCGGCAAGGCTTCAAAGCCATTCTGCTGCGCCGCATTGGCACGCTGCCGCCAGCCACTCAGGTTCTTGGCCCATTCCCTGGGATTATTATTGTCATACCTGCCTGCTTCACGTGGCATTTTCGCTGAGCCTCCCTTGGCCAGTCCCACGGTAAGGATTGGTAACAGGCATGCAGCCAATACGCACCAGTTCGCTATCGTCATTTTTATCTCCTGGAATAATGTGAATTCAAATTCAGAATTGCACGATACCAGCAGTCACAACAAGTAGCAGCAAAAATCTGTTTTGCTTAACTTGAGCCTTACACTTCCAGTTTCCAGCCCGCCTGCGTCAAAGGCAGGCGTGTGACTGGTTTGCCACTCGCTGCCAGCAGGGCATTGGCAATAGCCGGGCCTATCGACGGTGGCCCTTCTTCACCCACGCCTTCTGACTTGTCGCCGGAACTGATCACCAGCACATCCAGCACAGGCGTCTGCGCCAGCGTAACCAGGGGATAGCTGTCAAAATTGCCCTGCTCCACCTGGCCATCCTTGAAACTGATTTCGCCAAACAGGGCAGCAGACAGTCCAAACAAGGTGCCCCCCATCGTCTGCGCCTCAACTGCCTTGGGATTGGCGACAACTCCGGGGCTGATACCAGCAGTGATTTTTACTATGCGAAATTGCCCCGGTTTACTGACAGCAATTTCCACGATATGGCCGCTGAATAATCTGTCGCCACTGCCGTTCATGGCAAAGCCGCGATAATGCCCCTTGGGCAAGGGTTTGCTCCAGCCTGCGCGTTCTGCCAGCGCATTCACAAAGCTAATGGCTTTGGGATTATGTTGCAACAAGCGGCGGCGATATTCCAGGCTATCCATGCCAGCCTTGTGTGCGGCCTGTTCCAGCGTATGTTCAAGAAAAAAGCAATTTTGCGAATTGCCTACCGAGCGCCAGTAAGAACAGGGAACGCCAAAGTCAACGCGTGTCCAGCGCGTATCGAATAAAGGGAATTTATAACTGTTACCAAACCAGCCCATGATATAGGTCCAGTCAAGACCATCCCTGGCAGGGCTATTCGTGACCCGCGTATATTCGAGTAGTGAGGGGCCCGCAGTATCGAGCCGTAAAACCATGGGCAGATAATCCTTATCCAGCGCCAGTTGCACACGGGCAGCGGTGATGGGGCGGTAATAACCAGCCCGCATATCGTTCTCACGCGACCAGATGGTTTTTACGGTGGCACCGGCGGCCCTGGCGATCAAGGCGGCCTCGATCGCAAAATCGTGTTCCAGCCTGCGACCAAAACCGCCGCCTACGTGCTGGGTATGCACCTGTACTTGCTCGGGTTGAAAACCCAGTGCCTTGGCGACGCCATTTTGCGTATCCGTCTGGCTTTGGGTGGAGAGCCAGACTTGTGCACCTGTAGCAGTCACTTCAACGGTGGCATTCAGGGGTTCCATCGCTGCATGCGCCAGGAAGGGGACATCAAAGCTGGTGTCGATAATGCTGCTTGCCTCGTTCATTGCTGTCTCTGCAGCACCTTCTTTTTGTTTTTTCGGACGAGGGAAGAGCTTGCCCTCGCCAGCAGCAACTGCCTTCAGCAAACTGCTGCGCATATCTGCGGTATTGATGCTGGCATGCGCACCATCCTGCCATACCGGCTTGAGCAATTGCACAGCCTTGTGAGCGATCCAGTAACGCTCTGCCACTACCGCCACGGCATTCGGCAGATGTACTACCTTGCGTACCCCCTTCACAGCCAGTGCGGGGCTGTCATCCACGCTTTGCAAGCTGCTGCCAAAGCGCGGCGCATGCAGGACTGCCGCCATCAGCATCTCTGGCCTTTGCACATCGATACCAAACACGGCACTGCCATCTACCCGCGCCGGGATATCAGGACGTTGCACGGACTGGCCCAGCACCTTCCAGTCCTTGGGTGATTTGATGACAGGTTTTTCCGGCGGTGCCAGCAATGCAGCTGCCTTGATCAATGCGGTATAGGGCAAGCTGCGACCTGTCGCAGCATGGTTCACTTGCGCCTGAATCGCCACACAGTCTTTGACATCAACTTGCCATTGCAAGGCTGCAGCCTGGAACAACATTTGCCTTGCTGCTGCGCAGGCTGGTGCTATCGTCGCCATTGCAGTGTTAAAACCAGCGCTGCCAAAAGTCGTGATACCGGGTGGCCATTCCCTGTGGAATTGCTTGACGACGGGTGCATGTTCTATGCGTACATTGGCGATGGGCATTTCCAGTTCTTCGGCAACGATCTGGGCAATCGCCGCATGTGTGCCCTGCCCAAGGTTGGTGACCGTGGTATAAGCAGTCACCACGCCTGTGCCATCCATGCTGAGCCAGAAATCAAAAGGCGAATCAAAGTGGGAACCTGCCTTGCTTGATTCATCCGCTGCCAGGCTGTCAAGCATGGGTAGTGTGCTACTACCCAGTACCCAGGCACCTGCCACCAGGGACGATTTCAGGAAATTCCTGCGCGCGGGTGAAGCAACTGTCGTCATGTCTTCGCACCTTTCTTAACTGCCTGTGGCTTGAATCTGGCGGCAGCAGTATGTATGGCCGCCCTGACACGCGGATAAGTACCGCAACGGCAAAGATTGGTCACTGCCGCATCGATTTGCTTGTCGCTTGGATGCGGTGTGGTCTTCAGCAAGGCAGCAGCGGCCATCAGCATGCCTGACTGGCAATAACCACATTGCGGCACCTGATGCTCTATCCAGGCTTGCTGCAAGACATGGCTGCGATCGGACGACAGACCCTCGATGGTCGTGATACTGCGCCCGTTCAGGCTTTCCACAGGCATCACACAGCTGCGCAAGGCCTCTCCATCCAGATGTACGGTACAGGCACCGCATTGCCCCGCACCGCAGCCAAACTTGGTGCCGGTCAAGCCCAAGTCTTCGCGCAATATCCATAGCAATGGGGTATCACCATCTGCCTGGCATGTGCGTA
Source organism: Undibacterium sp. Ji83W (assembly GCF_049340385.1). NCBI lineage: Bacteria > Pseudomonadati > Pseudomonadota > Betaproteobacteria > Burkholderiales > Oxalobacteraceae > Undibacterium > Undibacterium sp. Ji83W. Next base: position 214,716 of record NZ_JBMPOZ010000004.1, read on the forward strand.
CTTGTCCATTCACTTTCAGCTTCACATCCATCTTGCCCCCTGTCTACGCCAGCATGTCTATTGCGATGGATTATCTGGCAATAGCAAATCATCATGGCAGAGCTTGTGACGAAACCCCGAAACCCTGTCTCTGCTGCCTCCCTGTACATGCAAATACGGTTATGCAGACTGCTATACTGCTGTCATGGAAAATGCCCGCCCAGATACTCCCGCCCTGAACCAGGTTCCACAGCTCACAGCAATCAGCGTCCTCAAACTCTTGCTGAGCAATATTTTGGTGTGGACCAGCCTGTGCGCCATTGGTGCGCTCGGCAATTATGGTGACCTGGTCAAGTACGGGACTACCCAGCGCAGTTTTAGCGAAATACTGTGGTTCTGGGTCAGCAGCCATTTTCTGATGATGATTTTCAGTACCTGCCTCTACCTGATTTTCATGCGGTACGAGCGATTTCTCAGCAAGGCTAAGGGCATAGCGCTTTCCTACGCGATCATGCTACTGGGCTTTTTGCCATTCGAATTGATGTATATCTCCATGCTTGACCTGCTCAAGGACAAGCCCGGTTTTGGCTTCCAAGACATCGTGAGTACGGCTTTCAATCTGCGTGGTTTTACCATTTTTCTGGAATTTGCCTGGTCCACCGGCACCTTCATTGCCGTGCTGGCAATCTGCACCTGGCGACAGGCACGCGTGCGTGAGCAAATCCTGCAGCAATCCATGAATGATGTATTGCATCTGCGGCTGGATCTGGAGCAGCAAAGGCTGGATGCCTTGCGCGGGCAACTGGAGCCACACTTCATCTTCAATTGCCTCAATGCCATCAGCGCCCTCGTCAGGAGTGATGACAAACGCATTGCCCTGACTGGCCTGAACCGCCTCAGTGATTTGCTGCGCTATGCGCTGACGGCCAGCAGCAGGGACTGGGTGAGACTGGAAGACGAGATGACTTTCATACGCGATTACCTTGAATTGCAAAGACTGCGCTATGGTGCACGCCTGCAGATCAGCATAGCGGGTGATACAGGCAATGTACTGGCAGGTGACTGCCCGCCCTTGCTGCTACAACCCTTGCTGGAAAACGCCTTGCGCCATGATCTGGATTGCCACGAAGGCAGCAGCGATATCCGCATGCAATTCCATCTGCGAGGTGAAGAACTCAGTATCAAGGTAAGCAATACCGTCACCGATGGTGTCGCCGCCAACCCTGGTCTGGGGCTGGGCCTGCCGCAGACACGCGCCAGACTGGAGCTGATTTATGCAGGACGCGCCAGCATGCATAGTGGCCACATACAAGATGACGGACAACCACGCTATGAAGTCGAAATACGCATGCCCCTGCATATGCCGGAAGACACAGCAACATGAATACGATACGTGCACTGATCGTCGATGATGAAGAGCCGGGGCGTGCCAACTTGCGCTATGCATTGCAGGATCATCCAGGCTGGAGCATCGTCGCTGAATGCACGAATGTAGCAACAGCGCGCGAAGCACTGGATGCCTATGCAGTTGATGTCATTTTCCTCGACATACAAATGCCACGCGAAACAGGATTGGCTCTGGCGCGTGAACTGAGTACACAGGCCACGCCACCACTGGTGATTTTTGTCACTGCCTTCAACGCCCATGCGATAGAAGCCTTTGACCTGCATGCCCTTGATTACTTGCTGAAACCTTTTGATGACCAGCGCCTGGCCTTATCGCTGGAACGCGCTGCTGCCATGCTCAAACAGCGCCAGCAAGCCAGTTATGCGCAAGCCATGAGCCAGTATGTCAGAGCTGAAGATGAGGCAAAAAAAGAGCAGCCAGCTTACTGGCAGCAAGTCAGCGTGCGTTCGATAGGCCGCATAGAATGCATACAACTGGCGGATGTCTTATGGATAGAGGCGGCAGGGAATTACATGCAATTGCACTTGGCACAGAGGCAAGTATTGCACAGGGTTGCTCTGAGCCGATTGGAAAAACATCTCGATCCGGCAAGCTACATGCGCGTGCACCGTAGTGCCATCGTGCGCTGTGACCAGCTCAACCAGCTTGAGGTATTGGGTGACGGTGTCTATCAACTGATACTCGCCAACCAGGACAAAGTCCCGGTCAGCGAGCGTCATGTTGCAGAAGTCAGGCGGCGCATGCATGATGGCTTGCGACCGGCCTGACATCACCCGTCTTTACTAGGACTTACCAGACCTTGACCCTGTCCTTCGGTGCCAAATAAAGTTTCTGGCCAGGCTGCACGGCAAAGGCATCGTACCAGGCATCCAGATTACGCACGGTCAGGACACGGTATTGTCCTGGTGCGTGTTCATTGGTGATGATGGCTGTGCGCAAGGTTTCATCACGCATCTTGCCGCGCCAGCTGCGGGCATAGGCGAGGAAGAATTCCTGTTCATCTTCCTTGGTAATGGTCTGGCCTTTTTGTTTCATCGAGGTACGATAGGCATCATAGGCTGCCATCAGGCCAGCCAAGTCAGCAATGTTTTCACCCAGGGTCTGGGCACCATTGACGGACAAATCAGGGAAAGCCTTGTACTGGTTGAACTGGGCGATCAGGGCTTTGGAAGAAGTCTTGAAATGCGCCAGATCAGCCTTGCTCCACCAGTTGCGCAATTCGCCTTTTGCATCAAACATGGCACCGGAATTATCAAAGCTGTGGCTGATTTCATGGCCTATGGTGGCACCGAGAGCGCCGTAATTGGTGGCGTCACTGGCAGCCAGGTCAAAGTTGGGGGATTGCAAATACGCCGCCGGGAAATTGATGGCATTTTGCAGCGGCATGTTGACGGCATTCACCAGTTGCGCATTCATGCACCATTCAGTGACATCGACAGGCTGACCAAATTTGGCCAGGGCCCGACTATATTCAAATTCCTGTGAACGTTCACGATTACCATAGGCATCATTTGCATCGACCAGCAGGCCAGAATAATCGCGCCACTTGTCCGGGTAACCGACACCTACATAAGTCGATTTTATTTTGGCCAGCGCTTCTTGTTTCGTGGCTGGCGTCATCCATTTCAAGGCCTGTACACGTTCGCCAAAGGCAGCCAGGATATTGCTGACCATGCCATTGATGCGGGTTTTGGAATCAGGCGAGAAATTCTCGGCCACATACAATTTGCCGACTTCTTCACCGACCGCATTGTTGGTTGCTGCCACTGCATATTTCCAGCGCGGCTGTGCAGCTTTGGCACCGCTCAAGGCGCTATAAAATTTGAATTTCTGATCAAAGAAAGCCTGCGGCAATACTGTGGAACGCGTGTTGATGGCATGGAAGCGCAAATAGTCTTGCCAGCTTGCCAGCGGAGTTTTCGCTACCAGTGCCGATGATGCCGTCAATGCACTGGGATGCCAGATGATGAATTTTTTTTGCCCATCCAGGCCTGCTGCCTTGAAGTACGCTGCCCAATCCAGGCCTGCGGCTTTTTTATTGAAGTCAGCCAGGGTCCAGGTATTGTCAGCCTTCAAGACATCAGAGGTGGCTTCACGGTTGGCATGGCCTTTGGCGATCAGCATTTCCAGATCAAAGACACGCCTGGCGGCTTGCTCGGCATCCGGCACATTTGCCAGTTTGAATGTCGCTGCTATGTGGGCCAGATAGTTTTTCCTGATCTCTGCCATCCTGGGGCTGGCTGACAAATAATATTCACGGTCAGGCAAACCCAGGCCACCTTGCAGCAGGTAGGGCATGTATTTCGTATGGTCATGGAAGCCTTGCGACACCCACAGGCCAAACAGGTTTTCAGTAAAGACATTGGTGGCATTGATAGGATCAACGTCGGCACGCAAATGCTTGCCCAGGTAAGTCGCCAGGGCGGCCTTGTCTTTGAGGTCAGCTATGCTTTGCATCTCAGCTTGCAGGGGTGCCAGACCACGCTGGTTAATGACATCGGTATTCAGGTAGGAAGTATAAAAATCACCTATCTTGCGCACGGCACTACCTGCCTCTGCCTTGGTCGCCTGTTCTATGATCTTCAGGACCTTGGCATCAGATTCTTCTACCAATACATCAAAAATACCGACGGCGACTTTGTCGTCGGGAATAACGGCAGTTTTTTCCCAGCCGCCGTTGGCATAGCGGTTAAAGTCGTCACCGGGTGCGACTGCGGTGTCCATGCCGCTTTCTTTTTTTGCAGGTGCTGCGTTTTTTGCCGCTGTTACAATGGGAGCATCAGCGGCGTGTGCCATGCTGTGCAACAAAGGCATGGCCAGCATGACTTGCAGGCAGACGCTGGCGATGGGCTTTAATTTAAATGTTGTCTGGTTCATTATTTTCTTTCTTATTGAGATGAAACTTTAGGCCATTATTTACTGACATTTGAAATAATTTTCTGGAGAATATCCCCTCCCCTTCAAGGGGAGGGTTAGGGTGGGGATGGGGTTCGGTTGATTTGAAATAGATTCAATTTGCTACAGAAACCCATCCCCATCCCAACCTTCCCCTTGAAGGGGAAGGAGTGAAAGCCAGCATGTCAATAACATTGCCGAATCAAATCACGATTAAACACCAATCTTGGAATGCATTTTCCAAGACAAGTTCCATCATCTTCTTCTATTTTTATTTATTTCCTTACTTTCGCAAAAGCATCATTTTCCTTCCAGACCGGCATCTTTACCGCATCAGCAACTTCCCGTCCCAGGTTCAGAGTGAACTGAGCCTGCTCAGTCATGCCAGATAAATCCCAACTGGCATCATATTCGTCAGTGACCTGATGATAACGCTTGCCATAGCCACGTGCCTTTTCTTGTGAGGCTTGCGGGTCATTGATATAGTCGCGGCCACTACCTATGGAAAATGCCGGTACACCGGCCTTGGCAAAGCTGAAATGGTCGCTGCGGAAATAACCGCCTGCCACATCCACACGCGGCGGTGCAACTGTCATGTTCATGCCTAGTGCGACTTTGCTGGCAGCAACGATGAGGTCACTGCGGTCGGCACCAAAGGCGCTGATATCTTTGGTACGCCCCACAAAATTGAGGGTATCGAGATTCAGGGCTGCTGCCGTCTTGTTCAAGGCCCAGAGCGGGTGCGCAGCATACCAGGCGCTACCCAGCAGGCCCTGTTCTTCCGCTGCCACCCACAAGAACATCTGGCTGCGTTTTGCCGGTTGCTGCACGGCTGCTTTTGCCATCGCCAGCAAGGCTGCCGTGCCTGAACCATTATCGACGGCACCGTTATAAATCTGGTCACCTGCACCTTCTTGCTTGCCCAGGTGATCCCAGTGGGCACTGTAGATCACCAGTTCGTTTTTCAATTGCGGGTCAGTGCCAGGCACGATACCTGCGATATTGAATTGCTCAAGCTGGCGTATTTGCGATTTTGCTTCACCCTTGAGCCTGGCCTTGATGGCGACGGGTTTGAAATCCTTGCGCTCAGCTGCCTGACGCAAGGCATTCAAATCCAAGCCTGATGCGGCAAACAGGGTATTTGCTGCGCCATCGGTGATCCAGCCCTGTATCGCCAGACCTTTGGCATCTTTATTCGCCAGCTGGAATTGCTCGCCCATGCCACCGTTTTTCAAGACATCCCAGCCTATATTTGCTGACGCGTCGGTATGTATCAGCAAAACCCCGGCAGCGCCACGGCGCAGGGCTTCTTCAGTCTTGTAGGTGCGGCGGCCATAATAAGTCAGGGCTTTACCGCCAAAGCGGTCTGGCTGTTCTGCTGTGGGTTGCGGATCATTGACCATGACGACCAGTATCTTGCCTTTGCAATCAACACCCTTGAAATCATCCCATTGTTCTTCCGGTGCGTTGATGCCGTAACCGACGAACAGCAATTCATGATCAAACTGATGCGAGCTCACGGCATCACCCGCACTCCAGATCCAGTCTTCACCAAAAGTCAGGTTAAGCGACCTGGCAAGTTTTATATTGACCGAGCTTTCCAATGGCAAAGACTTGATACCATTGATGCTGACCGCCTGCCTGTAGCTCTTGCCGTTGGCTGGTAACAGACCAGCAACAGCAGCCTGGGTTTCGAGATAAGCTACCGTCAGGTCACCGCCACGCTGGCCTGTGCCACGGCCTTCAAACAGGTCAGAAGAAATAAGAGCAAGATGGGCGCGCAAGGCGGTTTCATTTACTTTGGTATCTTGTGCCTGGCTGTACGGGGAAACGGTGAGCGCAAGGCTCAGCAAGGCAGCAGGCAAATAGTGTGCAGAATGTTTTTTCATATGGTTATTATTCAGAACAGGATAGTGAGTACAGCAGATGGTTTTGAGCAGGAAAATCAGAATACGTTCAACATCTGCAAGTAAAATTGTATATTTTATTAATATTGCGATACCAGATTGACCATGCTACACAAAAAAACCACCTTGTTTGCCATGCTGACCTGCCTTTTGACGACACAGGTACATGCTGCAGGCTGCCAATTGCACAAGCTTGCCGTGATCCCGCTCACGCCAGGGCAGTACGAGATTTTCCATGCAAAGTCCAAATCCGTGGAATTGCGTTTCCATAGCGAGTCCAATGATCCTGAAGTCGATGCCTTTCCCGAGCCGCCTTTACAAGTCTTGCAACTCGCCACAAATACCCAGTGTGAAATCAACAGCGGTATCTGGGTCAGGAAAGATGTCTATCTGAGCCAGGACGAAAAGGTACTGGTCACCCATGAATACAGTGGCTCGAATGATTTTCTGATGTTTTACAACACGGGCAGTTGCGCCAAACTGCATGAACTGGATGTGTCTGCATCCTGGTGGAATATCTCCGGTGACACGATACGCATACAGAACATGGAGCAAGCAAAGAAGACTCCAGCAGCAAAGCAGTACATGCTCGATGCAAGCTGCCAGCCTGTCGCCAAATTCAGCAAACCCGGTAAATCCGGGCAATAGTGAAAATAGAGCGCATAAAAAAACTGCCTGTCATTACAGACAGGCAGTTTTGATCAGATCATAATCAGACCGTAAGCAGACATTGATCAGACATCAATCAAGCCAGGTGACGCAACTCGCGCAAAGCGACAGATACCGGTGCCAGATCCGGTCCCTGTGCGCTGATGGTGGTCAGCAAGGCAGTCAACCGGTCTATGGCTGGTGCATGTTGCGCATGCCAGTTGCTGACATCTTCCTGGCGTGACAACATGCCACGAGTGATCTGGCTGGCGATGGAATACACATCATCCCTCGCACTGCCGCGTGCCTGGGTCTGCCACAAAGTGTCTGTGGGCAGGCGGTTGATCTGATTGCGCCAACCGGTCAGGCCCAGTTCATCATCAATGCCAAAGTAAGCGCGCGCTGCCAGTTCCAGGGTGCTGCTGGTGCTTTGTGCCAGGTCAACCAGGTCGAGTGCCGGGAAGATGTATTCCAGTGCTGTCAGGTTTTGTGCCAGCGTGGCTTCTACCCCAGCCTGTGTCAGCGCCTCGGCTTCTTTTTGCCAACTCGCGTGGGCATTGGCTGGCAGCCAGTCTGCCAGTTGCCAGCGAAGTTCGCGGGCGGCTGGCTGGTAGCGTTGTATCAGCGTAGGTAAATCCGTGCTTTGCGAACGTATGCGCAGCATCCAGCGCGAAGCCCTTTGGGCAATGGCAATCAGTTTGGACAAGAGGTCAAGTTGCAGTTTTGAATCAACCTTGTAATCCAGTGCATCGATCTGGTCCCACAATACTTCCAGATCAAATATCTCGCGGGCCAGGGTGAAGGCTCGTATCACATCCGCCGCTGTCGCCCCTGCTTCAGTAGCGATGAAGTTGACGAAGGTAGCACCGGCACGGTTCACCACAGTATTGGTGATGAAGGTGGCGATGATTTCGCGCTTCAATGGGTGGTTGGAAATCGCCTCGGCAAAACGTTCAGACAAGACTTGCGGGAAGTAAGCTTTCAATGCACGGCTGAAGAAAGGATCATCCGGCAAATTGCTGGCGACCAGTTCATCAAACACTGACATCTTGGCATAGGCCAGCACGACCGCACCTTCTGGTGCAGTCAGGCCTTGCTTCAATGCCTTGCGATGGAAGATTTCATCATCGCTGGGCAGGTATTCTATGGCGCGGTTCAGGCGGCCCTGTTTTTCCAGCGACTGCATCAATCTTTGCTGGCCATCGAGTACATACAGTGGACGGTGCGCGGCAATATCCAGTGCCTGGCTTTGATAATAATTATCGGTCAGGACCAGGTGGCCGACTTCATCTGTCATTGACGCCAGCAAGTCATTACGCTGCTTCAGTGTCAAGTCACCTGCTTCAACGATGCTGCCCAACAGAATCTTGATATTGACTTCATGGTCAGAGCAATCAACACCGGCAGAATTGTCTATCGCATCGGTATAGATACGGCCACCTTTTTGCGCGAATTCTATACGGCCATTTTGTGTGCAGCCGAGGTTGCCGCCCTCAGCCAGGACCTTGCAGCGCAAGTCATTGCCATTGACGCGGAAGGCATCACCAGCCTTGTCACCGACCTGGGCATGGGTTTCATACTTGGCTTTGACATAAGTGCCTATGCCGCCGTTGTACAGCAAATCCACAGGGGCTTGCAAAATGGCACGCAGCAATTCTACCGGTGCCAGTTCGGCAGTTTCTATGCCCAGCACAGCGCGTGCTTCGGGACTCAGGCTGATGGATTTTGCACCACGTGGGAACACGCCGCCACCAGCAGAAATCAGGCTCTTGTCGTAATCATCCCAGCTCGAACGCGGCAGGTTGAACAGACGCTGGCGCTCGGCAAATGACGTCGCCACATCAGGTGATGGGTCGATGAAAATATGACGGTGATCAAATGCCGCCACCAGTTTGATATGCTCGGACAGCAACATGCCATTGCCAAATACGTCGCCTGACATGTCGCCGATACCGGCCACGGTGAAAGCTGTGTCTTGCGTATTTACACCCTGTGAGCGGAAATGGCGCTTGACCGATTCCCATGCGCCACGGGCGGTGATCCCCATTTTCTTGTGGTCATAGCCTACCGAGCCGCCAGAGGCAAATGCATCCCCCAGCCAGAAACCATAATCAGCCGAGACGCCATTGGCGATATCGGAGAAGGTTGCCGTGCCTTTATCAGCCGCGACCACCAGGTAGGGATCATCAACATCATGGCGTATCACCAGTTTGGGCGGCACCACCGCACCTTTGACGATATTGTCAGTCACATCCAGCAAGCCGGACAGGAAGATTTTGTAGCAAGCCACACCTTCGGCCTGATAGGCTTCGCGGTCTGTCGCTGGCGGTGCATTCTTGAGGACAAAACCACCTTTGGAACCAACCGGCACAATGACCGTGTTCTTGACTTGCTGGGCTTTGACCAGGCCGAGGATTTCAGTGCGGAAGTCTTCACGCCTGTCAGACCAGCGCAGGCCGCCACGGGCAACCTTGCCGCCGCGCAGATGCACGCCCTCAACACGGGGGGAATATACCCAGATTTCAAACAGGGGTTTGGGTTCTGGCACACCCGGCACTTCACGTGGATTGAGCTTGAAGCTCATGTAGGGTTTGAATGCACCAGTGGCCGTGGTTTGCCACAGATTGGTCCGCAGGGTCGCCACAATAGTCGCGATGAACTGGCGCAAGATGCGGTCTTCATCGAGGCTGGCGACATTGCTCATCTGGGTTTCCAACTGCTCACGTATATGCTTTTGTGCCTGTTCGCGGTCACCGACATAATCAGGCTTGAAGCGCGCACCAAACAGCTCTGCAATCAATTGCGTGATAGGCGCGTTCTTGTTGAGTGCTGCTTCTATGTAGTTCTGGCTATAGGCAAAACCCAGTTGCTTGAAATAACGCGAGCAGGCGCGCAAAACAGCAATAGAGCGTGCATCCAGCGTGGTATTCAAGACCAGGCGATTGAGGTCATCACTTTCAACCTCGCCACCCCAAGCCTGTGAAAACAGGTTTTCAAAGCGCACTTTGACTGATGACAAATCTGTGTTGGCAGGCAATAGCAAGCCAAGGTCATGTATCCACAAAGTCTCGGCACCACTGACGATGGCATAGGGATGTTCGTCAAGTACCCTGGCACCCATATGCTCCAGCACAGGCAGTGAATCGGAGAGTGCCACCTTGGCGGTGTTATAAATCTTGAAGCGCAAATTGCCGGGGCCAGCATCTAGTGGGCGGTAGAGCTTGACCATCATCGGTGCACCGGCGTTCAGGCTGGCCAGCATGTCTGCATCTTCTGCACCCACCAGGGCAGAAAAATCTTCACGGTAAGCTGTTGGGAAGGCATTGGCGAAACGATTGGCCAGGCTCAGGCCATTGCCCTCACCATGTGAACGCAGCAATTCTGCGGTGCAATCATCTTCCCAGCGCTGTGCGAGTTTGGCGATGCGGGCTTCCAGCATCGCCAGGTTGACATTTTGCGGGGCCACATCCTTGGCCCTGACCAGATAATGGATACGTGCCAATGGGCTGTCGGTCAGCATGGGCGTGAATTCTATGGACTGGCCATTCAGCGCCATCATCAATTCATTGCCTATCTTGACACGCAACTCAGTGTTATAGCGGTCACGCGGTACAAACACCTGGGCAGAAGTGAAACGACCAAAGGGATCACGACGCAGGAACAAGCGGGTGCGCTGGCGCTCTTGCAGACGCAAGATACCGATCGCATGATCAGCCAGGGTTGCAGCATCGATCTGGAACAGTTCATCACGCGGATAGTCATCAAGAATGGCTTGCAAGGACTTGGCAGCATGGCTCTCAGGCACGACGCCGGAGGTGTTCATGACATTCACCACACGCTGGCGTACCAGCGGGATATTGCCTACCGGCTCAGAATAAGCTGTGGATGTGTACAAGCCCAGGAAGCGCGATTCACCAATCACATTGCCAGCATCGTCAAAACGCTTGACGGCGATATAGTCCAGCCAGGCTGGCCTGTGCACAGTGGCGCGTGTCATGGCCTTGGTGACCATGACCATTTCTGTCGAATCCATCAGGGCCACGACTTCTGGCGGCAAGCGGGTTTCTGCCGTCTTGACCGGGCCACGTAAAATTCCCAGGCCGGAGTCAGCAATCGCAACCAGGCTGACATTGTCACCATCGCGTTTCAAATCATAGTCACGTACACCGAGGAAGGTGAAATGACGGTCTTCCAGCCAGGCCAAAAAGGCAAGCGCTTCATCACGTTTTTCTGGTGACTGGGTAGATTTCTCGCAAGCTGCGCGCACTTCGCGTGCACGGGCCAGCATGGGTTGCCAGTCAACCACGGCACCACGTACATCAGACAAGACACTTTTCAGATCTTCTACCAGCGCCTGCTGGGCGGCCTGGTCAACGATGCGGTCGCACTCAACCAGGATCAGCGACTCTACCGGATCGCTACGCCCAGCTGCCTTCGCCGCTGCCACAGTGCTGACCGCAGTCACGCTGCCATTCGCATCGCGCGCCACGCTCATCAGCGGATGCACTATCCAGTGCGCAGTACGGCCGCTGCGGTTGATTGCCATCGTCACCGAATCCACCAGGAAGGGCATATTGTCATTCACAATCTGCACGACCGTATGGTCGCTGACAAAACCATCTTCTGCCAGGGTGGGGTTGAATACCCTTATCTTCGGTGTCTGGGCAGTACGCGGTGCATCCAGCAAACGCCAGTGGGCATTGGCCTGGGCGAACAGGGTAGCTGGTCCGCGGCTGATAATTTCATCCGGGTCAGTGTTTTCAAAATAGGTGGTAATAAAAGAACCCTGGCGTTCAGATGCCGGGCCGGTGTGCGCTTGCGCATAAGCAATCAGCTCAGCGAAGTGGGAAGAGGTCATACGTTCTCCTTCTATTGGAAGATAACGAGAGATAAAGATGCAAGTCTGTCCTTACACCATATTGTGCAAGTATCCTCCATTATGCAGATGGAAACAAACGGGATTTCCCATACGAGCGTACGGAAAATTGATCGCCAGACCATACAACTGGTATTGAGTTCAGGCAGTTCTGAGCAAGTGTTGCTTACTTACACAAAAATGCCGACAAAATGCGAGAACATCGAGCCCATACTAAATGCAGCTTTTTTGCTTTTTCTCAAGCCTGGCGAAATAGGAAGATACAAATTTCAAGTAAGAATGATCATGTGCAGTGCAGCATGAAGGCAAGATCGGACCGCATTTCATGCGTCTAGTGATTGAAACGGACAGGTTGCATGAACCAGCCCACAATACTAGCCACCAGCATGATCGCTGCCAGCCACACCAGCTTGCGCCATGTCTGACCACTGCTTTTAAGTATCTCGAAACTATCGACAAAGATGGTTTCGCAAGCGCCGTTGCCGGTATCGGTGCGCACTATACTGGTGCCGCGCTTGAAAGCGAAACCATGGTTATGTGAATATTCAGAGAGGCGGCCACGCAGGTGTATCTGGTCGCCGATCTCGACTTTTTGCATGATCTTTGCCAAGCCGGGCTGGTCGGTCAGCAAATGATTATTCGAAATGGCAGTCTGGTCAAAAGCTGCAAATGCTTCACCCGTCGAAGCCTGGAAATTGCAAGTGAACTGGCCACTGGAAAAACTGATATCACTATAAGAACCACTGCGCGCATTATTACCCCAGATTACGCAGATATCCATGACATTCAAATGGTCATTCCATTCGCGATGCAAATAGTCCCAACCGGTACTGGTGTCATGCCTGCTGACGACCAGACCAACCAGGTCATAGTCATACAAGGGCTGCACTTTGTAATCGACACCCCCTCGGCTGACTTCAAATGCGCTTTGATTAATCTGTGTTTGCACCGGCTCACTCAACAGTACATTATTCAATTCGGCGGGAGGCGGCAATACATCGCGCCGCCACATCGCATAGAGCAAAAGACACAGACTGAATGTCATCAGCCATTTCAAAAAAGTACGCATTGTCACTAGCTCAGTCCAGCTTCAACAGACTGGTATCATGTAATGAACAAGCCTGAACTTTTGCGCCAAAAAAGTCAGCTTGAAGCTGAAATGCACGCAGGATTCTTTGACGACCCAACTCATCATCCGGCAAGGTAAAAATCACCTTGAGTACATTGGCTGTATTTGTGCCCTGTATTGTGTTGACAGGCTGAGCTAGAACCGCAATGGCATTCGCTGCAGGCCTGGTTGCTACTTGTGGCACCATCAACTGCATTTCAGCCAGAACTTCGGCCTCGGTAATGATGACCGTGTCATGTGCGCCATGAAATTTTTTACCGCCTGAACTTGGGTCGGCGACGCCGCCTGTGATTTCAAATTCGGTCGCAGAAATGCGCTCATAGTGGAATGCCTGCCAGCCACTGTTTTGCTGTTCTGCTGGCTGGGCCGCCAGAAACTTGCGGTTGGCTACTGCCGCCATGGCCAGTGCTGCAATGCCTCCACCCGCGATCATGCCGACTGGCAATATCTCGGCCAGGTTATCGGGAATATCTTCCACGCTGCTCAGGCTAACTTCACTCATCTGTTGTCTCAATCAAAAAAGGCCACAGGCGCATTGTATTCCTGTTCGGGAAGACTAAGCGCAAATGGCCTTTTTGAAACTGCAACTTGAAACTTATTTGGCCGTGACTTCTTCGCCGGCCTTGTCGTCTTTCTTCTCATCTGGCGGTAGATCTTTAGGCATAGGCTTGCGTGGCAACATCTCATTGCGGTTGGCCGCATGGGCGACGAAGCTGGCCAGTATCATGGAAGCCTGGGTCAGATCGCTTTTTTGTACCTTGTCATACAAGTCCATATTGGAATGATGGGTACGGCTGAAGTAATCCATATCATCCTGTACAAACTGGAAGCCGGGTACGCCGACGCGGTCAAAGCTCACATGGTCGGTGCTGCCCGTATTGCGCAGCGTGGTCGTGGTGGCACCAACATCATTGAATGGTGCCAGCCAGGCATCAAATATCGGTTTTAATGTGGCATTGTTTTCTGCATAAATGCCACGGATTTTGCCGCCGCCATTATCGAGATTGAAGTAGGCAGAAATCTTGCCGTGCATGGGTTTGATACTCAAAGGGCCAGTCTGCTTGCGTGCGAAACTGGGTAATTCCAGCTCCTTGGGATCAGTCGGCTCAGGACGGGACGCGATCCATTTATTGACATAAGCACGTGAACCCAGCAAACCCTGCTCTTCACCACCCCACAAGGCGATACGTATGGTGCGGCGCGGCTTGAAGCCAGTGGCTTTCAAGAGGCGCACGGCTTCCATGGCCATGGCAACACCGGCTGCATTGTCGGTAGCACCTGTGCCGCCATGCCATGAATCCAGATGGGCGCCGAGCATGACGATTTCATCTTTTTTATCTGTGCCGGGGATTTCTGCCAGTACATTGATGGCAGCTTCCGGGTCTTCGTCGCTGAACGTGGCTTTGACATCAATTTCCAGTTCCACGTCTTTTTTCTTTTCCACCAGACGATACAAACGGTTATAGGTTTCGCTGGCGACTACCAGGCTTGGCGGGCCGGTCAGTTCATCTTTCTTGTACGAGCCACCTTCCTGTACAAAGATGGTGCCATCTTCGCCACGGGTCACATTCAAGGCAGCGAGGGCTTTTTCCTCTGTCAGGAAGGCGCGGAGTTTTTTGGCAAATGCAAAACGCTTCAGGTAAGTCTGTATATCACCACGGCGTGAAGCTGCTGGTTCGAAATCGATTTTACTGAGTTCACTCAATTCTTCATGCGAGTACCTGTGCGCATCTGCCTTCACATGTGGCTTGATGGGGAGGGGTTCGTCCAGCAGGACGATGGCACCAGCCAGCTTGCCCTTCCATTTTGGCAAATCCTCATCTGCCGCCATTTTCGCGATGATCAGCTTGCCACGCTGCAGACCGTTAGTACCTGGGGTCCATGCCTTGGGAATGGCATACAGATCGACTTGCGAGGGCGTGACCATGCGCAGTGTGGTTTTTTCCAGTGTCCAGCCGCGACCAAAAGGGGCAAAGCTTTCGCTATGGATATTTTGCAGGCCCCATTCACCAAGCTTGCTGCGGGTCCAGTCGCCTGCCTTGCGCAGGGCGGGTGAGCCAGTCAGGCGCGGGCCAATTTCATCTGTGAGTACGCCCAATATCTCTTGCGCCTTGGAGCGGTTCATGGCCTCGTCACGCAATTTGGTGATCAGGTCAAGATCGACTTTTTCTTCACTGGCGGCATATACAAACGGGCCACTAAAGCTGGTGGCAATGAGGGCCGTACTACATAAAACCTGAAACCTGCGCATTGATGTCTCCTGTTTGGATTTCTTTATTGAAGTGCCTGGCTGGATTAGCCAGCACTTTCGCTGCGATGTTTTTAATGCCAATGAATCTTGATTGTCATTCTTATACCGATTCAAATACCCAGCTTTGAGTAGGCAAGTCAAAAATTGTTCCGCAAATTCCATGCTTTTAAGAAATATTCCTTATTTTTAACGGAAATACTCGAAAAATTTGCCGGAATGCAATTTGACATGATGATAAATTTGTCTTATTTTACCGAATAGTTAAATATGGAAAACAATAAACGCCATGCAACAAGATGCCCTCAGCATGACATTCTCAGCACTGGCCGACCCTACCCGACGCGCCATACTCGCGCGCCTGGCGACAGGGGAAAGCTCGGTCAGTGAACTGGCAGAACCTTTCGACATGAGCCTGCCAGCCATCACCAAACATTTAAAGGTACTGGAGCGGGCTGGCCTGATTACGCGCAGCCGCAATGCTCAATGGCGCCCTTGTCAGTTACAGGCCAAGCCGCTCAAAGAAGCTTACGGCTGGGTTGAGCAATACCGCCAGCTCTGGGAGCAAAGCCTGGACAAGCTGGAAAGCTATCTGCAAGACCTGCAAGCAGTGACAAAACCGACACCGACAGGAGAACAGCATGAATGAAAATAAACCGGATTTTGTGATTACCCGCATCCTGAAAGCACCACGCGAACTGGTGTTTACCGCCTTTAGCGAGGGTGATCATCTGGCAAAATGGTGGGGGCCGACAGGCTTTAGCGTCGTCCAGTCCCGCATGGATTTACGCGTTGGAGGCAGCTACCACTTTGGCATGCGCGGCCCAGATGGCAGCATGATGTGGGCTAAATTTGTTTACAAGGAAATAATCCGCCCTGAAAAACTGGTGTATTACCATAGCTTCTCTGATGAAGCTGGCAACCTGGCACATCATCCCATGAGCCCGACCTGGCCACTGGAGGTTTTATCGACCATCAGTTTTGATGAGCATGCCGACGGCACGCTGCTGACGATACGCTGGGCCTTGCTTGACAATGCCAGTGAGGAAGAAAGAAACGTCTTCCATGCGACCTTTGCCAGCATGGACCAGGGTTTTGGTGCTCTGCTGGATCAATTGCAGGCTTATCTCACCAATCTCTGATATTTCAAACTGTTTCAGAATGACTGATGCGGGCCGCGCTGATCTCTGGCAAAGGCTGGGGACAGTCATTTTTTCATTGAAATTTAGTAAGTAAAAGTGAATAACTAGCATGACAGGTAAAATCGCGAGTAGAATTCAGCGTCATTTTTTAAATCGTCGTATGCCGACAGGCATGATATCTGCTGCAAAGTCAGCTCAATATTGAAGGAATGTGTATGTCAATTAAGTCCCGTGTAGTCCTGGGTAGCGCGCTTGCCCTGTTGGTACTCAGCGCCTGTAATGATAAAAATGCAGACAAGGCCGCATCGGCTTCTGCTTCTGCCTCGGCTTCCACAACTGCCAGCAGCAGCGAAGTCGCTGCCACTGTCGATGGCACACCTATCAGCAAGAAGCAATTAGACCAGATCATGCAGCAGCAAGCTGCTCAAGGCATGCCTGACACGCCAGAAACACGCAAAATGGTCATCGACAATCTGGCCATGCAACTCCTGGTCGCCAAAGAAGCCGTCACCAAAGGCCTGGATAAAACAGCAGACGTAGCTGACCAACTGGAAATGTCCCGCCAATCCATCCTGGCTAATGCCTATGTCAAGGATTACATCAAGACAGCGGCAGTGACGGATGATGCACTGAAGGCAGAATACGAAGACTTCAAAACCAAGAATGGCGGCAATGAATTCAAGGCACGTCATATCCTGGTCAAAACAGAAGACGAAGCCAAAGACATCATCGCCAAGATCAAGAAAGACATCAAATCCTTTGAAGGCCTGGCAAAAGCCAAATCACAAGATCCAGGCTCCAAAGCCAATGGCGGTGACCTGGGCTGGTTCAACCCACGTGGCATGGTGCCAGAATTTGGCGCGGCAGTTGCCAAACTGGAAAAAGGTAAATTCACTGAAGAGCCAGTCAAATCCCAGTTCGGTTATCACGTCATCATATTGGATGATTCCCGTCCTGTGGCTATTCCTCCACTGGAAGAAGTCAAAGCTGGCCTGACTCAGCAATTGCAACAAAAAAATCTGAAGAAAATGCTGGATGACATGAAGGCAAAAGCCAAGATTGAAGTCAAAGCAGCACCAGCCGCTGCTTCTGCGCCTGCCGCAACAGGTGCACCTTTGACAGTGACACCAACTGTAGTACCGGCAGCATCTGCAGCAGCATCCGCTTCTGCTGAAGCACCGAAAAAATAAGCCTTAGCAATTCTGGCAATTGCAGGAAAAGAGGGTCGTCAAGCTATGCTTGGCGGCCTTTTTCTTTGCCTGCAAACTTATTCCAGAGGCGTCAAATCATTGAACTATTGCCAAGTTAAATAAATCCTGAGACACTTGTTGCCAATATTTTAAGCAATGTCCAACAACAGGAATTCCCCCTCTTACTCAGGAGACCCGCATGCCAGCCCAGACCATACCTTTCAACGGCAGCGATCTGGCTTTGGATGCGCGGCCTGACCGCCTGGACTTGCGTGACCGCATGTACACCCCCAGGGTCATGAATCTGCCAGTTGTTTTTCCAGACACAGACTTCATCAAAACCCGCTTGGCCAAATACATCAAGACAAACTTGATACTGAACCAGGGGGAAGATGGTGCATGTACCGGCTTTGGCCTGGCCGCCGTCATCAACTACCTGTTCTGGCTGCGCAATACCAATATCAAGGAAAGCAGCCCGCGCATGATTTTTCATCTGGCGCAACTGTATGATGAATGGGCCGGGGAAGATTATCTGGGCTCCAGTTGCCGTGGCGCCCTTAAAGGCTGGCACAAGCACGGGGTCTGCAGCCGTGAACTTTGGCCCTATACTGTCGATAAAAATGACAAGGTAGTGCCCTTTGAAACGCCCAAACCCGGCTGGGAAAAAGATGCGCTCAACCGCGCGCTGGGTGTCTACTACCGCATCGACAAGGCATCCATCACCGACATGCAGGCTGCGATTGTAGAGATTGGTGCCATCTACGTTTCCTGCAAAATACATCAGGGCTGGGCGCTGGAACCTGGTAAAGCGAGGGTAGCCACCTTGACCAGCCTGGATCAAATGCCGGTCATCAATTTTAGTGAAATCAATACCGGTGGCCATGCCTTTGCCTTGCTGGGCTATACCGACCAGGGCTTTGTCGTGCAAAACTCCTGGGGCAAGGAATGGGGCTGGCAGGGATTTGCCATACTCACCTATGACGACTGGCTGGTGAATGGTGGCGATGCCTGGACAGTGTCACTGGGGGTGCCGGTGCGCTATGTCGATGCGGTGAACCGTACCCGCGCAGAAAAACAATTGGCACCGCAGGCAAATATCCCCCCTGCTGCTGCCTTCAAGGCCAGTGGCTCTGCATTGATACCAGATGCCGCGGGTGCACCCAGCAAGGCTGGCCAGGTGAATCTGAGCATGGACCAGGCATATAGCCTGACGGTGGTCATGGGTAACGACGGCGGCCTGATACAAAGACTGCTGGAAGTGGCCAATGCAGAAGCAACAGTAGAGAAAGTATTGCTGCAAGCCCCGCAAGCCTGGCTGGAGCAGCAAAGTGCAGCCAAGGGCAAAGACAAAATCCTGAAGCTGGCCCTGTATGCCCATGGCGGCTTGAATAGTGAAGATGATTCCCTGAAACGTGTGGCCGCCATGGCGCCGTATTTTCTGGCGAATGGTATTTACCCGGTTTTCATTACCTGGAAGACCGGACTCAGTGAAACCCTGGACGATATCCTGAAGGACAAGCTGAAAGAATATCTCCCTGGGTCTGTGCTGTCTGCCAGCTGGATTAGCCAGCTCAAGAATACTGCAGTAGATGTCATCGACCGCACGGTGGAAAGCATGGCTGCCAGCCTCGGTGGCAAATCACAATGGACGCAGATGAAGCAAAATGCGGCACTCTCCACTGAAGACGGCGACCCGGCGCGTGGCTTGCTGGTGATGGCTGATCGCTTGAAAGATTTGAGCAAGGCGCTGGGCAAGGGCAAGCTGGAAATCCACTTGATAGGCCATTCGGCGGGCTCCATCGTGCATGGTCATCTGCTGGACTTGCTGGCGGCGCGCAAACTGACTGTCAATAGTTGTACCCTGTATGCGCCCGCCTGCAGTATAGAGTTTGCCGAAAACACTTACCGCCCCGCCATCGAAAATGAAGTGCTGGCACGGGAAAATTTCTACCTGCACATGATGTCGGATGCACGTGAACGTGACGACAATGTCGCCCAGATTTATCGCAAATCTTTGTTGTATCTGGTAGCCCGTGCTTTTGAAACCCGCCATAAAACACCTCTGCTTGGCATGGCAGCCAGTCTGGATGCTGCTTACTTCATCGGTGACAAAGCCAATGATGGACAGTGGAATGACGCCAGTCTTGAGAGCCTGAAAAGTTGGAATAAATTTTACTGGGGCAAAAAGCTGCCCAGTGACTTTGCTGCCGATGGTGAGGGTTTGACTGAACAGCAAAAAGCACAACTGAATATCATCCATGACACGCATGTTGACTGCGGCAAACGCCTGATCCCGCTTGCCCACGGCAGTTTTGATAATGATGTGAAAGTTATCTCGCAAACCCTGGCGCGTATTCTGGGCCTGGAAACAGCAGATGCTTTGCCAGTGCCTGTGCAGGATCTGGATTATTGACTCTGATTTATTGAGTTTACATTATTAACAATAGCAAACCGCAGCCATTGTGGCTGCGGCTGGCCTGCTTTTACTTGACCAATACCTTGTATTCCCAAGGCTTGAATTCAATTTTCTGGCCTTGTTTAATGGCTTCTTTCTTGCCGGTGAACAGATTGCTGAGTCCAGCCGCAACTGGCTTGTTCAGGCTAAAGTTTTGCGTTTGCCCACTCAGGTTAAAAATACCGACAACCTGATTACCTGCCTTGCTGCGTGAAAACACATAGATGGACGCATCGTTCGATGTGGCTATGCGCACCTGCTCGGCACCCGCCGTACCATTCCACAAAGCCTGATTGGTTTTCTTCAACTGGAACAGCGTGGTGTAGATTGCCTTATAAGGATGGTCTTGCCATTTGATGGGGTCGCGTTCAAAGAATTCCAGGCGCTTGGTATTGCCAGCCTCCTGGCCTGAATACAATAGCGGCATGCCTTTCAGCAGATTCGACAAGACCAGGAAGTTTTCTGCACCATCGCCCAGACGTTCAAACTCTGTACCTTCCCAGGAATTCAGATCATGGTTGGAGGTATGCAGCATGCGATAAGCGTTGGGATGAAATTTCTTTTCCGGCCCAGCCATATAAGCTGCCAGGTCATTGGCGTTTTTCTTGCCCTTGGCAATCTCGCCAAACAAGTCCTTGAGCTGCCATGCATAAGTCATGTCAAAGGCTTTTTCATGCAAGTCTGTAGCCTCAGCTTCTGCCAGCATGAAAACAGGTTTGACCTTGTCCAGCGCTGCCCGCGCCTCGTTCCAGAAATCGGTTGGCACCATCTCGGCGACGTCACACCGGTAGCCATCGATTCCGTATTCGGTCAGCCAGAATTTCAGCGCATCGATCATCTCTGCGCGTAACTGCTTGTTGGCATAATTGAGTTTGATCACATCCTGCCAGTCAGGCACAGGCGGGACGAATTCGCCTTTGTCATTTTTCAGGTAGTACTCAGGATGGGATGTAACCCAGGGATGGTCCCAGGCAGTGTGATTGGCGACCCAGTCTATGATGACCTTCATGCCTTGCGCATGAGCGGCATCTACCAGGTTCTTGAAATCTGCAGGCGTACCAAATTCTGGATTGACGCCCTTGTAATCGCGCACCGCGTAATAACTACCCAGCGTGCCCTTGCGGTTTTTTTCGCCGATAGGGTTGATCGGCATGATCCAGATGATGCCTACCCCCATCTTTTTCAGTTCAGGCAGGTATTCCTGAAAGCGCTTGAAACTGCCTTCAGGTGAATGCTGACGGATATTCGCTTCGTAAATCGTGGCATTCTTGCTCCATGCTGGATGCTTCACCGCGCTGGTGGTTTGTGCAAGTACGGTCATGGATAGCAGGCTTAGTAAAGCCAGACTAGCAAGTTTTTTCATGTTGTCGTCTCTTTATTGATTTATGTAGTTAAGATACATCAATAAAAAGGCGGCTTCAAGATAATTGGAGCAAAAATGAATATCCAACAATAAATTCAATACATAAATTTGTAGTTTAAATACAATTTATAGTTTGAAGGTGGCAATAAAAAACCCCGCATGAAAGCGGGGTTTGGCTTGCGAGTTAACTCAATGAGAACTCAATGAGTACTCATTCAGGCTTTAGGGCCTTTGCGATGTGGCTTGGCTGCTGCTGGTTTGCCTGCTCCATAGCCTTTGGCTTTTTCTGTCACGCGGCGATCACCACCAGCTTTCTTGGGGCCAAAAGGTGATGGCTGGTTTACTGGCAACGGCTTACGCACATGGTCTTCACCGACCGGGCTGATCTGGATTTGCTTGCCTGCAACCCAGACGCCTTTCAACTGTTTCAGCAATTCCTTGGGCATGCCATCTGGCAGGTCCAGCGTGCTGTAGTCGTCGAAAATATCGATACGGCCTATGTGCTTGGCTTCGAGGCCAGCTTCATTGGCGATAGCGCCGACAATATTGCTGGGGGTAACAGCGTCAGCTTTGCCGACTTCGATACGGTAAGTCAGCATGGGGATGCTGACCTTGCCTTTGCCGTCGGCCTTGTCTTTCTTAGGCTTGGCCGGACGCTCTTCATCAAGAGGCTCGCGGGCAGCACGGTCTACTACCTGGTTCAGTTTGCTGCCTGGTGCTGCTTCTGCTATGCGGGGTGCACGTTCGCGAGGCGCCTCTTCACGCGCAGCACGTGGAGCCGGGCGGGATGATGAAGCACTGCTGCCATTGCCTTTTTCTGCACTGATGCGCAGAGCCTGACCGGCAACACGTACTGAACTCAGGTGTTCCATCATGTCGCCAGGCAGATTGTCTGGCAGATCAAGGATGGTGTAGTCATCATAGATATCGATACGACCGATGAACTTGGATTCGATATTGGCTTCATTGGCAATCGCACCAACGATATTGCCGGGCTTGACGCCATGATCATGGCCAACCGCGATACGGAAAGTCTGCATGCCAGGCTCTGGCGTGCGCGGGCTGTGTTCGCGGCGTGCGCCACGGTCTTCACGCGGTGCGCGTTCAAATCTGTCACCTCTGTCGCCGCGATCATTTCTATCGCCTCGGTCGCCTCGGTCGCCTCGGTCGCCACGTTCAGCACGGGCAGGACGCTCATCGCGCCAGCTATCGTCAGTCTTGGCTTCTTTACGGTTTTTATCGAGCAGCAAAGGTTCATCGCCACGCGCCATTTTGGCCAGCGCTGCAGCAATTTCCACTGCAGGGATATTTTGTTCGCGTTCAAAATCTTCGATCAGAGAAGTGAATTCTTCCAGGCCGCCTTGTGCAAGCGTGGCAGTAATCTGATCCTTGAAGCGAGCGATACGGACATTATTGACAGTCTGTATGGTCGGCAATTCCAGTGGTGACACTGGCTGGCGCGTCGCCCGTTCAATCGCTTTCAACAAGTTCTTTTCGCGTGGTGTGATGAACAGGATGGCTTCACCACTGCGGCCAGCACGGCCAGTACGGCCTATGCGGTGGGTATAGCTTTCAGGGTCATACGGTACGTCATAGTTGATGACGTGGCTGATACGCTCTACGTCCAGACCACGGGCAGCAACGTCAGTGGCGACCAAAATGTCGATCTTGCCGTCTTTCAGTTGCTGGATAGTGCGTTCGCGCTGCTGCTGGTTGATGTCACCATTGATGGCGGCTACCGAGAAGCCTCTTGCACCCAGCCTGGCTGCCAGTTCTTCTGTACCCAGTTTGGTACGGGCAAAAATGATCATGCCGTCGAAAGTCTCGGCTTCCAGTATGCGTGTCAGGGCATCCAGCTTGTGCATGCCGCTGACCAGCCAGTAGCGCTGGCGTATATTGTCGGCAGTGCCGGTCTTGGCAGCGACTGTTACTTCTGCCGGTTTGTTCAGGTAAGTCTGGGCGATGCGTTTGATGGCAGGGGGCATGGTGGCCGAGAACAATGCAGTCTGGCGGCCTTCCGGGGTTTCTTGCAGGATACGCTCTACGTCATCGATAAAGCCCATGCGCAGCATTTCATCGGCTTCATCCAGCACCAGGGTTTTCAGCGCGGATAAATCCAGCGTACCCTTGTCCAGATGGTCAATCACGCGACCTGGCGTACCCACCACAACATGCACACCACGGCGCAGGGCAGAGAGTTGCGGGCCATAGCTTTGACCGCCGTAGATAGGCAAGACATGAAAGCCGGGGATATGGCGAGCATAGGTCTGGAAGGCTTCAGCGACCTGTATTGCCAGTTCACGCGTTGGTGCCAGCACCAGCGCCTGTGGCGTAGTCTGGCGAATATCGATGCGCGACAGGACAGGCAGGGCAAAGGCAGCGGTTTTGCCAGTACCGGTCTGGGCCTGGCCCAGGACGTCACGGTTGGACAGCAAAATCGGGATGGTGGCTGCCTGTATCGGCGATGGTGTTTCATAGCCTACATCCTGCAAGGCGCGCAGAATAGGCGCACTCAGTTGCAGGTCTTCAAAGGTAATCGGAGGTGTGTTTTCTGACATGGCGATGCTCGCTCGTTCTTTCGTATCGCAGGATGCGACAAGATGGTTATCCCCACAGTTTACTCTTCTACGTCAATCTCAGGGAATTTTCCTGCCCTGAGGCTTGGCGGCAAATGTGCCAGGCATTTACTTATAAAGTATATTTTTGATACTATTGAATATGCTTTTGATACTCAATGTTGAATAAACCGGACTCACAAAACCCTGCACAGCATGAAAAAAACTCTTTTATTGGCATCCATCCTCATCTGTCTTGGAAGTACAGCGTTCATTGCCAGCGCTGCTGATTTTCCCTCTGATACCATTCGTCAGCATGCAAAAAATACCAAAGTCGATGTGCTTTTGAAAATCTCGTATGAGACTGAAGATCAGGCCAATATGGAAGCATTCCGCAAAGCACTTGCCGATCAAAAGCTCAATTACACGATGGAACAAACGGAAACAAAATATGACAACAAAACCACTTCGCAAAAATGGAAAATGCAAGTCAGTCGCAAAGTAGATCCCAAAGATAATAATGCCGACCAACTGGTCAGCAGCTTGCATGAATCCGTGAAATCGAAGACTGGAAGCTTCTCCTGGACGATAGCGACAACACCAAAGTAAGTGCTTGTTTCCTGTGTCTATATCATCAACTTACTTCATAAAATCGATGAAAGCCCGCAAAGCTGCCGACTGATGACGGCGGCTTGGGTAGTATAAATAGCTGCGCTCAGGTGCTGGCCACCAGTCTTCCAGTACATATTGCAATTGCCCCTGCTGCACCAGTTCATCCGCATAACCGGAATAGGTGTAGCAAATCCCGGCACCATCAAGGGCAACCCGCGTCACCACATAGAAATCATCAAACACCAGCGCGCCAGTTGTGGCAACCTCCATCTTTTCTTGCCCGCGCTGGAATTCCCAGCGATACCTTTGCCCGCTAGGGAAACGAAATTGTATGCATTGATGTTGCAATAAATCATGGGGCGTTGCAGGAACCCCATGTTTTTGCAAATAGGCAGGAGAAGCACATACGACAAAACGGACTTCCGGCCCTACCGGGATCGCCACCATGTCCTGCTGCAGGCTTTCACCAAAACGCAGGCCAGCATCAAAACCCTGTTCAACGATATCGATGAGCGCATCGCTGCTGACGATTTCCAGTTCCACCTCAGGATAAGCTGCATGCCAGGCTGCCATCAGCGGTGCCAATGTGAGTTGCGCAGCAGGGCGTGGCACGTTCAGGCGCAGGCGTCCTACCGGTTTATCGCGTAGTTCATTCAGGCTTTCCAGCGCACTCTGGATTTCTTGCAGCGCCGGTTGCAGGCTCTGCAGCAAGCGTTCACCTGCCGGTGTCAGGCTGACGCTACGGGTGGTCCGCTGCAATAAGCGCATGCCCAGCCTTTTCTCCATCTTCGTCAACGTGTGACTGAGGGCGGAGGCGGTGACTTGCAATTCTTGCGCAGCCTGGCGGAAGCTGCGGCATTCGGCAACGCGGGCGAAGGCCAGTAAATCATTCAAGTCTGGTGACATGGCAAGAGCCCTTTGATTAATGATCTGCATTATATCGGCACAGGGAAACATAATACTTGGAGGCGATGCGCTAACAGCCTCACCCCACTGCGTCAATACCATGTTTTGTCAGGTTTAAAAACTTAAACAAAAAATACTGATCGCTGATTTATAATTCTGACGCCCTGACTAAAATTTGCTCGCCTCGTCAGCAAGCAATAGACAGTTTTTTATATTACTTCAGGACCAAAATGGATCTTGCTTCCAGCAAATACCCTTGCCACGCTTTTCACGCATCCCTGCCAGGTGGCCGGGATACCGGTGAACTGAGCCTGTCGCAACTGGGCGTCAGTTATCAGGTGGCATCTTTGCTGGGTACCCTGCCATTTGCGCAAATGGAACTGACACTGGGTGGAGCGGCCAATAAACTGGTCTTCATCAAACATGCGCACAAACCCGATCTGGTGCTGTACACCAGTGACCTGAGCATATTGAAAAATCCTGTTCTGCTGGCCCATCCTGAATGTTCGCGCCAGATATCTGCGCTGGGCCGCAAACGCGCCTATGGCTGGGGTGTGCTGATAGGCTTTAGCCTGTTGCTACTGGCTGTACCGGTGGGTTTGATGTGGCAAATGGATACCATGTCCGCCTATGCCGCCAAACAGGTGCCAGTGGAATGGGAAGAAAAACTTGGTGCCAGCGTCGCCGCTCAGGATGATCTGAAAAACCGGCGCATGGCCAAAGCCGAGGCAGATGCCGTGCTCAAGCCATTGACTACTCCCCTGCTGCAAGCCTTGCCAAATTCGCCGTACCGCTATTCTATTTCCATCGTCAATGACAGCAGCACCAATGCCTATGCCCTGCCAGGTGGCTATGTCGCCATCCATTCAGGCTTGATCCTCAAGGCGGGTAGCGCGGAAGAATTGCTGGGCGTGCTGGCGCATGAAATCAGTCATGTAGAAGAACGTCATGGCACACGCAATATCATCGGCAATGCCGGGATTTACCTGGTTGCCAGTGCGGTGTTTGGCGATGTCAGCGGCTTGCTGGCGGTCTTCAGCAACGCGGCACCCATGCTGTTGAGCCAGCAATATTCACGCCACTTTGAAACCGATGCAGATGAAAAAGGCGTGTTGCTGTTAAAGCGCGCCAAAATCAATCCGGCAGGCTTGCCAGCCTTCTTTGAACGCATGATTGCAGAAGAAAAAGCCGCACTGGAAAAAATCGACAACAAGCAGGCGCGTGAAGCCTACAAGCAAGCCATGGGTTTGCTCAGCACTCACCCCACCAGCGAAAAACGCATGGCGCATTTGCGTGAACTGATCGGTAAATCCGAGGGGACGGGGGCGTATATCAATCAGGAAGCTGCCTTCAAGGATTTGCAGGAAGCTGTCAAAAAATTTGTCGCCAAGTCTCCCGTAACTGAACCCAAAGTACCTGCACCAGCATCACAAGAAAAACCACCAGCAACGCAGTCCTGAAAATTAAATAAGAATTTCACAAAATTGCCCAAGCCAGAAACTGCAGCGCAGATGGGGCGATTTTGAGAGGTTCTACACAAAGAGGAGTTAGTAGTGAAAACCAATATCAAGGGAGGCCATGCCTTCTCCTACGTCGAGGTAGAACTCGCACCCGGCGAAAGCATCATGACGGAACCGGATGCCATGTCCAGCATGGATGCCAGCCTGGATTTGACGGCGCATTTCAATGGTGGATTGATCAAGGGTTTGCTGCGCAAATATCTGGGTGGGGAATCGCTATTTATCAGCCGCTTTAACAATGCCACTTCTGCGCCACGCAGCATGACCATCGTGCAGCCCATGCCTGGTGAAATCCTGTGCAAGGAACTCAATGATGAAGTGTATTACATGCAGCCTGGTGCTTTTCTCGCGTGTGAAGAAAGCGTCAAGATAGGCCTGGGTTTTGCCGGTTTCGCCTCCTGGATTGCGCGTGAAGGCCTGTTCCGCATCAAGGTCAGCGGTCACGGCAAGGTCTGGTTTGGTGCCTATGGCGCATTGCTGGAAAAAGAAGTGAATGGTGAATACATCGTCGACACCAGCCATCTGGTGGCCTACGACCCATCATTACGTCTGAATTTGCAACTGGCGGGCGGCCTGTTTTCCAGCTTCTTTGGCGGTGAAGGCCTGGTAACGCGTGTCAGCGGCAAAGGCAAGATCATCATCCAGACACGCAGCATTTCCAGCCTGGCTGGTTGGCTCAATCCAAAATTGTAAGGACGCATCATGCACGTAGAATTAGTCAATCAGCCTGGCAATACCGCTGCCAAAGTCAGCCTGCGTCCCGGTGAAGTCTGCACTGCCGAATCCGGTGCCATGCTGGCCATGAGCAGCAATATGCAAATCACCACGACCACCCATAAAAAACAGGGCGGTTCATTACTGAAGGCTGCCAAGCGTTTGCTTGGGGGGGAATCCCTGTTCCTGAATCACTTTGAACCACAGAATACGCCAGGCGAAGTATGGTTGGGTACAGACCTGGCCGGTGACATGCTGGTAATGCCACTGGACAACGATAACCTCATCGTCCAGGGTGGCTCTTTCCTGGCATGTGATGAAGGCATAGAAGTTGACCTGGGCTGGCAGGGTTTCAAATCCATCTTGTCTGGCGAAAGTATTTTCTGGCTCAAGCTCAAGGGCAAGGGTACGGCGGTCCTGTCTTCATTCGGTGCCATTTATCCTATAGAAGTGGATGGTGATTACATCGTTGATACCGGCCATATTGTCGCTTTCAGTGAGACATTGCAATTCTCCATCACCAAAGCTGGCAAGAGCTGGTTGCAATCCATACTCGGTGGCGAGGGCATGGTCTGTAAATTTTCTGGCCGTGGCACAGTCTGGTGCCAGTCGCATAATGAAAGCAGCTTTGGCAGCCTGCTTGGCCCCGAACTCAAAGCCCGCGGATAAGGACAAAAAGAAATGAATAACACGATGATAGATATCGTCCTCACCGGTGAACTGGCTGAAGGCATCAGTTTTGAACAGGCTTGCGCCACGGTGGAAAAACTGTTCAAGCTCCCGGCGGAACAAGCAAAACAATTACTGGAAACCGCGCCCAGAGTCATCAAGCGTGGACTCGATAGGGAGACTGCTGAAAAATACCGCCAGACCATAGAGAAAAATGGTTTGAAGGTGATTTTCAAAAGCGATGATGCGGCAGCAAGCATTGAGCCAGCAGCACCGGCACCAATATCTGCAGTTGCACCAGCAATTGTAGCTACAGCCCATGTCGAAGCAACACCACCAGCCATAGTCAAACAAGAAGCCGTTGCCATAACGAATACAAGCAGCGTGGCACCAGCGCAGCCAGTAGCATTAACCGAATTCTCCGGCCTGAAATTCAAGATTGATGGCAGCCCTGATTTTGGCTTTGTCACAGTCCAGTTACCACCCGGACAAATGTTGAAAGTGGAAGCCAGCGCCATGGCCACCATGGACACCAATCTGGTCATGAAGACCAAGATGAAAGGCGGCATCTCACGCATGCTGTCAGGTGAAAACCTCTTCCTCAATGAATTCACTGCTGAAAACGGCCCTGGCGAAATCGGCATCGCCCCAGCCACACCCGGCGACCTTATCCACCGCTATATGCGCGGCGAAACCCTGTACCTGCAAAGCGGTGCCTTTGTCGCCAGCACCCCAGGCATCAACATAGAAACCAAATGGCAGGGTTTCACAAAAGGCTTCTTTTCCGGCGAAAGCCTGTTCCTGATCCGCGCCACCGGCGAAGGTGACCTCTGGCTCAACAGCTACGGCGCCATCATAGAAATCGATGTCAAGGACGGCTACGTCGTCGACACCGGCAACATCGTCGCCTTCACCGAAGGACTGGAATACAGCATCAGCAAAGTCGGCGGCTACAAGTCTTTATTCTTCTCCGGCGAAGGCTTCGTCTGCCGCTTCAAGGGTGAAGGTAAATTGTGGATACAGACACGCAGCGTTGGCGCGTTTGCTGGTTGGGCTGGGAAGTATCGACCGTCGAAGGATTAAGGAGTAAGGCGTCGAACGCCTGCTCAATTGACATCTGCGAAATTTGATTGATGCTCGTGTTGACGTTGCCTTTGACTTTTGCAGTTCCCATGTGTCGACGCCGTTTGTGCAGTACAGAAAATGGAAATAGAAGAGCCGCTGTTTGAGCGAAGCGAGTTTCGGATCTTCCCATTTTTTGTACTGCACAAACGGGCACCCCCTTTAGGGGGCGGCGACGCCTGGGTCGCCTTTTTGGCACACCTTTTTGGCGAAGCAAAAAGGTATGTAGCCGCCGGTCTACCACCGGCCGGCAATCTTAAAATACGTGCGCACGTATTTTAAGATCAAGTACGTAAAACAATACGGTTCTGAAATTAACTCACACAATAATTTGCAGCGAACGCCGCTGGATTCCTGCCAAAACCACGCAGGAATGACGTTAATAAAATTATCCCAAGTTCAATGTCTAATCAGCCTGGTCAGGTGCTGGGACAAGGTACTTGGCACACAGAACACCATTGCCAATTACTGAAATTCAGTCACTAATCTCATGAGAAAAACATGGATTGTTTCACCAATCCCTATCGACCATACTGCCATTTCCACCCCTTCACAGGAGAACCGAAATGTCAGCAATCACAAATGAATTCCAGGACCAGATCATCGTCATCACCGGCGGCTCCTCCGGCATAGGCCTCGCCAGCGCCCGGGCATTTATCAATGCCGGTGCCAAACGCATCTACATCACTGGCCGTTCAAAAACCAGATTAGAACAAGCCAGAGAAATTCTCGGCAATAAAGTAATCCCGATTACAGCAGATGTCGCCAGCATCAGTGACCTGCAAGCACTGCATGACAAGATAGCTCAGCAAGGTGACAAAATAGATGTCCTGTTCGCCAATGCCGGCATCGCCAATCACAACCAGTTTGGCAACACCACAGAAGTGGAATTTGCCACGACCTTCGACACCAATGTCAAAGGCCTGTTCTTCACCGTGCAAAGCTTGCTGCCTTTGATGAAGCCCGCTTCTGCCATTGTCCTGAACGCCTCTATCGCTGCCAGCAAGGGCATGCCCAACCTGAGTCTCTACAATGCCTCAAAAGCTGCAGTACGCTCGTTTGCGCGTAGCTGGGCGAATGATCTCAAGGACAGGAAGATACGGGTCAACACCATCAGCCCTGGCGTCACCAGGACACCCATCATGGAAAATGGCCTGGGCATGAAAGAAGAAGACATCGCCAACTTCTCTGCCTATCTGGCTGATGCCGCACCAGCAGGGCGCATGGGCAGGCCGGAAGAAATCGCAGCTGCCGTACTGTTTCTCGCATCAGCAACAGCCAGCTATGTGAATGGTGTGGAACTGGTTGCAGATGGCGGGCTGATCCAGGTTTGATGTCTGTACTGATATACAGGTAAGATAGCTGCTCTTACACTTCCAGATCAACTTCATGGTCACCTGCTATCTGCGCTACATCATCGATCCCGCCAAACTGAAAGAGTTTGAACATTACGGCAAACTCTGGATACCCTTGGTGAACAAGTTTGGCGGCCAGCACCATGGCTATTTCCTGCCTTCTGAAGGCGCGAATAATGTGGCGCTGGCACTGTTCAGCTTCCCCAGCCTGGCGGCGTATGAGCAATACCGCATACAGATGATGGATGATACTGAATGCCAGGCAGCGTTCAGATATGCTGACGAACACAAGTGCATCATAAGCTATGAAAGAAGTTTTTTCAGGCCGGTGATGAGCTAATAAGGAGCTAGTCCAGATTGCCCATCGCGTTCGCCATGAAGACGACCAGAACGATGGGCAGCCAGGTAAGCAGCATTAACACCGCAGCACTGATCGCGGTGAATTTACCGCGTTTTTCTGGTGGCACTTCAAGCAAAACCGGTGCGCCCAGATACAGCAGGTAAATGCTGTAGATACTGGCCAGAAAATTGATCGCAAGCACCGCGATCAGATTTTCTGTGACTCTGTCAATGCATAGTACACGCTACGTGCCAGGTTCATTTTTTATACTGATCAAAGTCCGGAAAGAATGCTCACTTGGTTTTTTCCACATCCAGAAAGCGCCAGTCGCCGCGCAAGATGGGATGTGTTTTATAACCTTTGACCCAGGGTTGTATGAGCCAGTTGCGTACGCGCCAGAGTTCCATGCTGTGCACGGTGTCGGCTTCAAGGATACGTTCCATATTGTTGAATAACTTGAGGCGCTCTGGCCCGTTAGGCATCAGGCGGGCCTTGTCATAAACTGCATCGAATGCCTCAGACTTGTAGCAGCCATGATTGCCCCGGTAAGCATTCTTGCCATAATACAGTTCCATGAAATCCATGCCGTCCGGGATATCGGCGATATAACCCATGCCAAACATCATGAGCTTGCACTGGTAAGCCGATTTCAGGTTATCGGCAAAACCGGCGACCGGGAATTCTGCGCGTATACCTATCTTGTCGAGTGAACGTTTCCAGACTTCCATGCGGGCATAATCCTTGGTCTTGGGAGCAGAATGGATGCGCAATTTCAGTGGAGAACCATCGGGCATGCTGCGGAAACCATCTTCACCGCGTTTGTAGCCAAATTTGTCGAGCAGCTTGTTGGCCAGTTTGGGGTCGTAGGCATTGCTGTTACGGTAGCTGGCGTCATGCCCTGCAACGTCCGGCGGCACCATGGACTGCGCCTTGATAGCTTGCCCGAACCAGACCTGGTCTATCTCTTCCTGGTGATTAAAGGAGAGGGCAATCGCGCGGCGCAGGGCAATTTTATCCTTGCTGTAACCGCCAACCGTCGGGTCCTGGAAATTGAAGAAAGTGCGGGTCACGCCAGGGTCAACGGTGCGGTACAGTTTCAAACCCTTGGCCGCAAATTCTGGCTTGAGCTTGCCCTGGTCCAGCAATTTGACTGAAGCTGCCGGTACCAGCATTTCAAAATCCAGCTGGCCAGAATCGAAGGCCAGCCAGCGTGACTGTTCTTCTTCTATGATGGAAATCTCGACCCGGCCGACCTGCGGCATCTGCTTGCCCTTCATGTCCTTGATGATCTGCTTGTCCCAGTCTGTGCCCGTGCCCTGAAAATCCCAGACAAAGCCACGGTATTCAGGATTGGCTTCGAGGATGATTTTACTACGCGGCACATACTGCTTGAGCATATAGGCACCCGTACCTACCGGATGCTGATTGACGGCTTCACCATAATGCTCAACCACCTCGCGCGCTACTGCACCACCCAGGGGTTTGGCGAGATAGTAGATCAGACCAGGGTGTTGCGCCTTCAGACGCATGATCAGGGTATACGGGTCTGGCGTTTCCAATCCGGCAACTGGCTTGTCATAATCGAACTTGCCAGTTTTTTTTGCGACAGCCACCAGCTCATCGAGGCCAACGATCTTGCCTTCCAATATGCTGGCCTGTACTGAACGATTATTCGGGTCTACCAGACGTTTAAAGGTATAGGCATAATCACTGGCCAGTAATTCTCTGCGTTGCCCCTTGAATGCCGGGTCGGGGGAAAAATAAATTCCCTTCTTCAGGCGGAAGGTCATGGTCTTGCCATCATCACTGATGACGGGCATGGCCTCTATGGTGCTGGGCACCAGTTTCGCCGGGCGGGCCAGATAATCGTAAGTGACCAGGCCTTCAAAAATCGCATCCGTGAGCCAGTTGGAATAAGCACTATTGGTACGCATGGCATCAAAGCCATCGTCGGCAGCTTCAAAGGAAAGATGCAAGACTTTGTTCGGATCAGCTGCCGCCATCGCAGGCAGGCTCAGGCTACAGAGCAGTGCCGTCAGCACAGCAGTCAGGGAAGATTTCATCTCAGGATAGGGAAAGAATAAAGCCAGCAGGATAGCAGTTAACAACACAATCCAGAACCATCCAACACCAACTAACGCATGGACAGACCATATTTGCGCATGATCCTGTCCATCTCGCCGGTTTCTTGCAAAAACTGTATCGCACTGTTGATTTGTTCCAGCTTCCACGTCGATTTATGCGACAAGGCGCACTGAGTCTGCACGACAGAGAAGGGGGTTTTGGATACTTTGTATAAAACCCGTTTTTCCGGGAAGTTTTTGAAATAGCCCTCTATCTCACCATCAGAACTGACCATGGCGTCACCGCCACCCAGGGCAAGCAGGCGGAACATGCTGGGCACGTCGGTCAGATCAACACGTTTGATTTTGCCTTCAGTGAGCTGGCTGGCGATTTGCGGATAATGGTAGCCCAGTTGCAAAACAATTTTTTTACCTTCCAGTTGCTGCGGCACCATCTCTATACTGGTTTTTTCAGCCATGACCACCACTCTTTCCACTTGGGGGAAAGTGGCTGCGGTCCAACTGACTTCCTTGGGTAAATCAAACCAGGCAGGGCTGGAATAACACATGATATCGGCGTCGCCCTGTATCACCACGCTTTCTATGCGTCTGCGTGAATAAGGGGCATAGCTGACTTGTGTCGAGAGTTTTTTTGCTAGCTGGTCAGTAAAATCTTTTTGCACGCCACCAATCAGTTGATGGTTCTTGTCAAAAATATTGAGGGGATAATCGAGATTTTCATAGACAGCCACACGCAGTTGCGGTTCTGCTGCCAATACAAGCGAGGGCGATGCCCAACAGAAAGCGAGAGCAGCCAGACCAGCCAGACGGCTGACAACAATAGCCACACTTGAGTGCTGTGTTTTCATATTTGCATCTACCCAATTGATACGGCCACAAACCCAAGGCTACAAGTAACCGCGCGCGCCCTGCAAACCACCAGTATGAACAGCAATTACTCTGGCATTTCGTGCGAGATGTCCATCATGCCACAACTGGCGCAAGGCAAACATCATTTTGCCTGTATATACGGGTTCAAGAGGAATCGCTGTCTCTTGTTGAAATTCATGGCAAAAGCCTGTCAGTGCGGGCGTAGTTTTGCCATAGCCACCATGATGATAGTCGGTCAACAACTCATAGTTCTGGTAGTCGAGATAGCCTGCCTGCCTCAATAAACGGCTGACTTCTGCGCGCAGGTATTCACCCTTGCTGATTGCTGCAATTGCGATAACTTTGGAGCGCCCGCCCAAGCCCGCCAGTAAACCTGCCAATGTCGCCCCTGTGCCACAGGCCACTACCAGGTAATCGGGGATGAAGGGCAATTCAGCCACCAGCTCCGCCACCCCCCGCAAAGCCAGCGGAGCACTGCCGCCCTCAGGCAACCAAAGCGCTACTGCATCACTTAATTCCACATGCTTGCGCCAGGCAGATTCGTCCTGCCTTAATTCACGATAAGCCTCACGACTGACGAATTGCACCTGCATGCCCAAAGCCCTGACATCATCCAGCATGGCGCTGTGCATGCCTGTTGCCCCTCTGATCAAGGCGGTGGTGGGCAAGCCCAGTGTGTGAGCCGCATGGGCCAGGGCATGGATATGATTAGACCAGATGCCGCCCATGGAAACCACATGCGCACTTTGCCCCTGCAAGGCTTGCAAGGGATATTTTAATTTGCGAAACTTGTTGCCTGATACCTGGGGATGCAACATATCGTCGCGTTTCATCCACAAATCCATGTCAGGAAAAAGTTGAATGTTAACTTGCTGGCAAGGAGAAATTTGGCGCTTGAATAACATGCTTGGCAGAAATGCAGGTGACAATGGTAAAGTACCATTGTAGCGCCTGGTGCCAGACCCTGGGCCAGACCTAGCCCGTAGCCGGAGAGTACATGCCCCCAGAATTTAATCAGCCTTTGTTGGAAGCAAGACAACAAATTGATCAGTTGATCAAGCAAATCAAGAACGAAGGTCATCAGGATAACCTTTTGCCCACACTGGAAACCGTGCTGACCCAGCTCGACAGCATGGCCAGGACCGATCATCTGACAGGCGCCCTGAACCGCCGTGCACTGATGGCAAAGCTTGATGGCGAACTGGCGCGTTCCTTCCGTACCGGCCATACCTTTACCCTGGCAGCCATCGCTATCGATAACCTGGAACAGATACTGGAACAACATGGCCAGGCAGTAGCGCGCCAAGTCTTGCAGCAAATCGCCAAAGAAGCACTGACCATGTTGCGCACCCTGGATTCCTTTGGTCGCGTCGCCGCTAATGAATTTGCCATCGTCATGCCTACTACCTGGCTGGAAGCCAGCCGCAAAGCCATCGCCCGCCTGAAGTTGCGCATCGCCGGAGTGGATTGGGAAGCCATCTCACCTGGACTGAAAGTGACATTTGCCACCGGCCTGACCACCAATGCCCACAAGGACAGCGCTGACAACATGCTAAAAAGAGTCAACAACGCCTTGCAGACAGCCCGCAGCAAGGGCGCAGACCATATCGTGGAAATTGAGCCGCCTTTGCCAGACTACGACCCGAATGCAGAAGATTAAGGGAACTTGTTGGCATCTTTGCACACCAAGTAGTGCCGGTTAAGTTTCACTTAAGCATCAATTTGGCATCAATTTGGCATCAATTTGGCATCAATTTGGCATCAATTCGGTATCAAACCGGGTGCGCCCTGTCTGATGCCTGGCTGACCATAATCCAAACAAAAAATATTCAGGGAACATCATGAGAACACCGCAGCTGCGACAGGCCTTGCCTGCGCTATCCATCATGTTGGGCGCAATAGTGGCCAGCATCGCCACACCTGCACTGGCTTTGAGCAGCAATACCGTCAGCGCCAGCGGCACTGTCACCGATGACAAAACCGAAGCCGCCGCGCTGCGGGCCGAGTACATCCGTAAAAACTATGCCAAGTTTGAATACCGCATCCCCATGCGTGATGGCAAACTCCTGTTCACCTCTGTGTATGTACCGAATGATGCCAGCGCCAGCAAGCGCTACCCCATCCTGATGAGCCGCACGCCTTATTCCGTCGGGCCTTATGGCAGCGATCAATATAAAACCATGCTGGGGCCAACTGCAGAATATGAAAAAGATGGCTTTATCTTTGTCTACCAGGATGTGCGCGGCACCTATATGTCGGAAGGTGAATTCGTTAACATGCGCCCGCATATTGATGAAAAAAAATCCAAAACCGATGTCGATGAAAGCAGCGACACCTATGACAGCATAGAGTGGATGATCAAACACCTGCCACACAATAATGGCAAGGTTGGTCAGTGGGGTAATTCTTACCCTGGTTTTTATACTTCAGCAGGAGCCATCGACAGCCACCCGGCGCTGAAAGCCATCTCACCACAAGCGCCGATCGCGGACTGGTTCCGTGGTGATGACATGCACAGGAATGGCGCTTTCAACCTGCAGATGGCCTTTGGCTTCTTCCACAGCTTTGGCCAGCCACGTCCACAACCCACCACAGGTGCAGGCTGGAAGAATTTTAATTTTGGCACACCGGATGGTTATCAGTTCTTCCTGGACCTGGGTTCGGTGGCGAATGCCAACACCCGTTATTTCAAGAACGGCATCCCTTTCTGGAACGACATCACGGCACATCCGAATTACGACAGTTTCTGGCAAAGCCGCAATATCCTGCCGCATCTGAAAAACATCAAGGCCGCTGTCCTGACCGTGGGCGGCTGGTATGACACAGAAGATTTATACGGCCCCTTGAATACCTATAAGGCCATAGAAAAACAAAACCCCGGCATACAAAACACCATCGTCATAGGCCCGTGGACGCATGGCGGCTGGTTCCGTACTGATGGCGACAAAGTGGGCGATGCAAATTTTGGCTACAAGACGGTGCAGACTTACCAGCCTGTGGAATTTGCCTTCTTTAAACATTATCTGAAAACCGGTGACAAGCCCACGCTGGCCGAAGCCTGGATGTTTGAAACCGGTGCCAACCGCTGGCGCGGTTTTGATGCTTGGCCACCGAAAGAGAGCAAGGACAAGGCCCTGTACTTCCAGGCCAATGGCAAGCTGAGCTTTAGTGCACCGACCAATCAGGATGCACAGTTTGAAGAATACATCAGCGATCCGGCCAAGCCCGTTCCTTACACTACCGAGATAGAAACTCGCTGGAGCAAGCAATATATAGCGGCTGACCAGCGCTTTTCCACTCGTCGCCCGGATGTACTGAGCTGGCAAAGTGAAGTGCTGGAAAAAGACGTGACACTGGCTGGCCCGTTGAGCGCAGATTTGTTTGTCAGCGTTACCGGCAGCGACGCTGACTTTGTCGTCAAGCTCATCGATGTCAATCCAGCCAACCTGGAAATCGATGCGCAAACCAATCGTGGCAACCAGCAAACCCTGGTACGCGGCGAACCTTTCCGTGCCCGCTTCCGTGACGGTTTCGAAACAGCCAAGCCCATGGTACCGAACCAGATGACCAAGGTGAAGTTTGCCATCAATGATGTCTTCCACACCTTCCAGCGCGGCCACCGCATCATGGTGCAGGTGCAGTCCAGCTGGTTCCCCTTCATAGACCGTAACCCACAATCCTTTGTGCCGAATATCTATGAAGCCAAGGATAGTGACTTCGTCAAGGCCACGCATAAAATCTATTACGGCAGCCAGCAACCCAGCGCCCTGCATGTCAAGGTCTTGCCCGCACTGGACGAATAAAAAAATGCCGCTTACCCAAATCAGGTAAGTGGCATTTTTTAATCAACCATCTTTACGATGGTTTGGGCGTCGGCTGAAACACCACCAGCCAGGTCGCGATTACCACCCCTGCACAGCCTATGACGGTATTCATGGTGATGTGTTCATTCAGGAACAAGTAACCCCACAACAAGGCAAACAGCGGGATAAGGAAAGTCACCGTCAAGGCCTTGGTTGGCCCCAGGTCTGCCATCAGGCGGAAATAGATCAGGTAGGCAACGGCACTGCATAACAAGGCCAGCGCAACACCTACCATCGCTATGGTCGCCGTGATCTCGCCCTGCACGGGTGCCAAAGGCAGGAAGGGTAATAACACAAATGCCGCGCCCACTTGCGAACCTGTCGCCATTTGCATGGACGTCAGGCCTGTCAGTTTTTTCTTGGTATAGATACCGACGACGGCATAACATAAAGTCGCACCCACGCAAGCCAACACTGCCAGCACCAGCTTGCTATTAAATTCCACCGGACCCAGGCGCACCAGGAAGGCGACACCAAGCACACCTATCGCCATGCCCGCCATCTTGCGCAGGGTTAGCCTTTCACCCAGGAATGCCGCACCCATCACAGCACCCCATAGTGGGCTGGTGGCATTCACGATGGCCGAGTAACCAGCCGGAATGCTGAGCGCTGCATACGAATACAGTGCAAACGGCAGTGCGGAATTAATCGTGCCCAGTATCAAAAAAGATTTCCAGTTTTCACGGAAGTTCATCGCCCTGCCCGTGACAAGCATCATGGCAAGCAAGGCCGCACCAGCCAGCCCTACCCTGACTTCGGCACTCCACAATACCCCGACCACGGGAGCCAGTACCCGCATGAACAGGAAAGACGCCCCCCAGATGGCGGCCAGGGAAATAAGACGTAACAGGTCAGCACTGCGCATACACACTCCATCAGAATCAGGACAGCAGCTTAACAAACTACAGGAAAAGCTGCTGGCAGCTTTCGGACATGGCAAAATCTGCACGCAAAAAGACCATTGATCCTGATGCATTGCAACGGTGACTCAGCATAGATCCAGATCGCTCAAAAAAATGATTTATTTCTGGAAACGTCGTTATTGTTGTCCAATTGAATTGACACGCTGAATACAGAAAATAATACTGCATCCACTACACGAGATTTGCGCAGCAGGATTTTTGTACCTGACTCGCCGCAAACAAAAACTCTTTTCATCAACTCAAACATCACACTATTTCATTGTGTTTTTTGATCGCGGAAGCTGCGCAGATGCGATCACGATGACTGTCTGCAGAACAGCAAACCATGTGGGATACCTACCAGTATCCTGCTGATGTTTGCTGTCTCAAAAGCGTACGACCATTCCACGCCCGCGACAGTATCAGAGTAAAGAACTAACAAATAATTTTTCACCGCATCCACATCCTGCATAAGGCATGAGCATGCCGCATGCCTTATTACTTTTGGACATTTGTACATTCATGCATTTGAAAAGGAAAAGCACGACATCCGCTCAAGATGAAAATATAAAGAAACTGAATCACATCCTATCAATAACAGGAGACAAAATTGAAAACAAGAAAATTACGTAGCTATTGGGCAAGCGGTATATTGTTAAGCATGCTGACCTTGCTGGCAGCTTGCGGTGGCAGTGACGCTGGCAAGACCTCGCAAAGCGGTAGTGCGCTGACGGCTGCAGTTCCGCCTGTACAAGCATCACCAGCAGACACTTTCGGCCTGACTTCCGACAGCAATTTCTTTATCGTCGATACCGGTGCCGGCCTGGTCTTCAAGATACGCCGTCTGGATAATGGCGTCAGCACCCAGTCTGCCGGTGACATCGCCTCACTGATTTATAACGGCGTGCAATACCAGGACCAGTCGCGTGGCTCACAGGTGAATAGCGGCTTTGATTTTCTGTACACAGGCATATCTGCAGTAACAGTGAATGCCGACGTCATCAATACCGACTATATCCGAGTCACCGTACAGGCAGGCAACCTGACCCATTACTACCTGGCCAAACGAGGCAACCCGCACATTTACATGGGTACTTATTTCACCAGCGAACCCGACACGCTGAATCTGGTGCGGTATATCGTGCGCGTGCCCGTAGGCGTACTGCCGTTTGGTCCCGGGCCTTCAGACTTGCGCAACAATACCGGTGCCATAGAATCTGGCGACATCTTTGGCATGGCAAACGGCGAGACACGTTCCAAGCATTATTCAAATATGCGGCTCAAGGACTGGTCTTATATAGGCGGTACCAGCAGCAGCGCGGGTCTGTGGATGGTCAGGGATAATAATGAAGGTGGTTCCGGCGGCCCCTTCTTCCGCAGCCTGTTGAACCAGATTACGTCCACCAATCAGGAAATCACTTACATCGTCAACTACGGTGAAAACCAGACGGAAGCCTACCGCCCCGGCATCTTGAATACCTACACCCTGGTATTCACCAATGGTGCGGCACCCGGCACGCTGGATACTTCATGGTTTGCCAACATGGGCATGAGTGGATATACCCCGTCGTCAGCACGTGGTGCAGTGGCAGGCACAGCTATCAATGGCCGCAACACCAGCTATGGCTATACCGTGGGTTTCTCGAATACGACGGCACAATACTGGGCCACGGCAAATGCCAGCAATGGTTCGTTCTCCAGCCCGAATATGATACCCGGCACCTACACCATGAAGATCTACAAAAACGAGCTGGCTGTCGATACCCGCACGGTCACCGTGAATGCTGGCAGCACCTTTAACACCGGTGCCATTACCATTACCGGTGACCCCAGCAGCAGCGCAGCACTGTGGCGCATAGGTGACTGGGATGGCACACCCGCAGAACTGTTGAATGGCGACAAAGTCACCACCATGCATCCATCCGATGTACGCATGAGCTCATGGGTGCCTGGTAATTTTGTGATAGGCAGCTCCACTGCCGCAGCCAACTTCCCTGCCTATCAATGGAAATCGGTGAATGGCAGCTACACCATCAAGTTCAACCTGACTGCCAGCCAGGTTGCCGACCACACACTGCGGGTAGGTATCACCACTGCCTATGCTGGCGGACGCCCGAAAGCACAAATGAATGCCTGGGTCTCTGCCAATCCGGCAGCATCAACCCAGCCGTCCAGCCGCACCCTGACTGTAGGCAGCTATCGTGGCAACAACACCATGTACACGTTTGTTATTCCAGCCAGTGCTTTTGTGATTGGTGAAAATACCCTGACCCTGACGGCCATCAGCGGCTCCAGCGGTACGACTTATCTGAGCCCAGGTTATTCGTATGATGCGGTAGATCTCTTGCAATAAACACGCCCTCAGGCCAGTGGAAATCACTGGCCTGATACATTCTGGTACAGGCGAATTTTTGTACATGGTAGACTTTTACGCTTCTTCTGCATGCGAAACTGAAAGTCCATCATGAGTACAAGCCCAGCATCAATGCTATTCGGTGCCGCCATCGGCGCTTTCGTAGTCTGGCGCATAGTCTCGCGTATCCGGCGCATGGTGGGCAGACAAAAATACTCAGGTGTGCGTGCCATTCTCACGGTCTGCATTTTCCCTGTCCTGATTGCGCTGGTGGCGTTTGGCGCACTGAATCATGAAGGCAATATACTGTTCATGCTGGGTGGGCTGATAGTCGGTAGTGGTCTCGGTTTTTATGGTCTGCGTCTGACCAAATTTGATAACAGTCCGGCAGGAAAATTCTATACACCGAATGCCCATCTCGGGATTGCACTGTCGCTGTTGATGATAGGCCGGATTGCCTGGCGCATGGGTACGCTGTATTTCACCACTAAATCCTTTACTGCGCCACCTGGTGATTTTTCCAGCAGCCCGCTGACGCTGTTCCTGTTTGGCATGCTGGCGGCTTATTACATCAGCTATGCAGTTGGCCTGCTACGCTGGTCGCGCGGCTTGCAAAAGCCAGTGGCAATGGTAACATCAGTTGCGCCATCAGTTGCACCGTCAATTTCAGCAGAAGTTGTTGAAGGTGCAGAGCAAAAAGTGTGAACAAGGGTTCATGATCCTGATGTGACCAAAGCAAAAAACTGTTCAGTATTTTTTCGAATTTGCTGTGCCAGCGTCACCGGCGATATTCGCAAAATAGCAGCGACTGCTTCCAGCACCACTGGCAAATGCATGGGCTCATTGCGGTTATCTTGCGGGCGCACCGGCAAATTGCGTGGCAATAAAAACGGGGCATCGGTCTCTATCATCAGTTTGTC
This sequence comes from Undibacterium sp. Ji83W, assembly GCF_049340385.1. Classification (NCBI taxonomy): domain Bacteria; kingdom Pseudomonadati; phylum Pseudomonadota; class Betaproteobacteria; order Burkholderiales; family Oxalobacteraceae; genus Undibacterium; species Undibacterium sp. Ji83W. Next base: position 256,741 of record NZ_JBMPOZ010000004.1, read on the forward strand.
TTTGGGCAGGTATTTGACAGCCTTGCGCAAATCATCGCCACGTCTTTCATCGCATATCCAGCCGGTGATACCGATGTGGCAGTCAAGGTCGAGATAGGCGAGCAATTCTTCTGTGTTGCCAGTGAAGCAGTGCACCACTGCGCCTTTCAGTTGTGGACGGTATTGCCTCAGTAAGGCAAAGAAATCTTCATGCGCATCGCGCTCATGCAGGAAAACGGGCTTTTGCAAACGTACTGCCAATTGCAATTGCGCTTCAAAGCAGGCGCGTTGTTGTACTTCCGTCGAAAACATGCGGTTATAGTCGAGGCCGCATTCACCAACGGCCACCACAGTATCGCTGGCTGCAAGTTTTTCTATCGCTTTTGCACACTGCGCATTCCAGTTTTTTGCTTCATGCGGATGCACACCTGCGGTGCTGCTCAAATAGCCGGGATAAGTTTGCGTCAGCGCATGCGCATCATGGCTGGCGCGCTCGGATGTTCCGGTGATGATGATGTGTTCCACGCCCGCCTGTTTTGCACGTGAAATCACGGCGTCAAGGTCAGTATGAAAACGATGGTTGCTGAGGTTCGCACCGATATCTATCAGTGTAGGTTTTTGTAGCATGGTATGAATTTCCTGTTGTTTTTATTATTTGGATTACTAGCCGCTCAGTACATAAAACTGAGGGTATTCTGAAGCAGAAACTGCGAGGGAATAGTCTGGATAGGTCCAAATCTTATTGTTTAAATTAATGGCGCTGGATTCAACGCCAGCGCTATCTTAATTCGACTTGAATGAAAACATCAAGCGTTTCGTTTTTTGATTGTGGTTTTTTGCAAATCAGAAACTCTTACAGAGTGAAGTCCAGTGTATTCATGATCTACCTTTTTAGCTCCTTCCCCTTCAAGGGGAAGGTTGGGATGGGGATGGGGTTCCAGCGTAAATTCATTGAGGTTAATTAACCGAAACCCATCCCCACCCTAACCCTCCCCTTGAAAGGGAGGGAACGCATTGAAACCCAGCAACTCCAGATTCGGTTTTTAATGGCCGCACTTAGAATATGTTTACGATGTGTAGCGAGCGTCAGCGGGGTGAAGAGCAGCGCATGAGCCCCGATCACGCTCGCGCAGTAACGATCACGCTCGCGCAGTAAGATCGGAAACATGTTCTTACATGGGTTTGAAGCGCCATGCATAAGCCTGACTAACCTTCAATTTTTCTTGCAAACCGCGCAGTTCCACCGTGTACTTACCCATCTCATCCCTGTGCGCACGGGTAATCGCATCTGCACGCACGACGGTACCGCGATGCACTTGCCAGAAAATGTCTGGATCGAGCCCATCCATGATTTCTTTCAAGGGCTTGCGCACATGGGCTTCATCATCGGCGCACACTACGCGCGTGTATTTTTCGTCTGAACTGAAGAACAGGATTTTTTCTACCGGGAACATCTTGATGGTGTCGCCAACGCTGGCACTGATCCAGCGTATGCGTTCCACCGCTGTATTTTTCAGGCGCTTGTCGAGTTCAGACATGAGCTGGCTGACATCGGTCACTGGCTGTTTGCTGGCGATGCGCTCCTTCAACCTGGCAACGGCTTCCTGTAACCTGATTTCAGAGATAGGCTTGAGCAAATAATCGACGGCACCAGCAGCAAAGGCATCCAGTGCATGGCTGTCATAGGCAGTAGTGAAGACGGCATGGCAACGTCCTTTTACGGCATGCGCAACGTCCAGACCTGTCATGCCGGGCATGCGTATGTCTAAAAAGGCGATGTCTGGTTCTTCCTGATGTATTGCTTCCAGTGCTTCGGCACCATGTTCGCATTCGGCCAGTATTTCAAGTTCTGGCCAGACTTTATGGAGCATGCGGCGCAATTCCTTGCGTGGTAAATCCTCGTCATCGGCAATGATGGCTGTGGTCATGGCATTACTTTCTTCATTTTTATCAGGTTTCCAGAGGCAACAATATAGTCGCAGCTACGCCGCCTTCAGGCCTGGCTTTCAACACCAGGCTGGCACGGATACCATACGTAGATTCCAGCCTCTCATGGATATTCGCCAGGCCTATACCGGTACCAGAATTGCTGCCAGCAAAACCGACACCATTGTCGGCGACTGTCAGTTCCAGCATGTCTACGCCATAGCGCTCGATCTTTTTTGCATAAACAGCGATATGCACAGCACCTATCTTGGGTTCCACACCATGTTTGACGGCATTCTCGACCAAAGAAATCAACATCAGCGGTGGCAAGGCAGCGTCTGCCACTTCACTATCGACGCTATAACTGAGGCGTGGTATGCGTGCCTGCATGAGACCCAGATAAGCGCTGGCGGCTTCCAGTTGTTGCTTGAGCCTGGCCTGGGCAGAGCTGCCATCATTGCGCATTTGCGGTATGGTGGCGCGCAGGTAATCGACCAGGTGATCAACGATGGCGGTGGCCCTTTCAGGCTCGGTCAAGATGGCGGAACGCACACCTGCCAGGGTATTGAAAAGGAAATGCGGCTCGACCTGAGCGGCCAGTACGGACAAACGTAATTCGGCTTCACGGCGGGCTTCTTGTGCCAGGCTGAGTTCGCGCTGGCGCATGACTTCCAGCATGCGCTTTTTTTGACGGAAGAAATACCAGAGGTCAATCGCACCCGCAGTATAAGTGACGAGACCAAAAACAATGAATATGGAAAAACCTTGCACCAGCATTTTCAGGGCAGGTGATTGCTCAATCTTGCTGACGTTTTTGTCCTTCTCCCCCTCCGCGACCGGGTGTGCCGTCACTCCGGCGGCTGGCTTGTCTGCTTTCGACGTCGGAGCACCGGAGGCAGTAATACTGCCCTCGACGGCAAATTCCATATTTTCACCACCGTAAGCCAGGTACTTGGTGGCATAGTTAGTCCCAGAAATAATGCCATAGCTGATGCCTGCACCAACTAACAGGGCAAGTGTCAGTGATATGGCTTCTTTCTTGCTGGCATAGGCCTGGTTCCTTACCCAGACTGCCATTCCAGGGCCGATCAAATGCAATGCCGTACCACCTATGGTCAGCGGGACAAAGGCCACTGCCATCTTGCGCAGGTCCGCATCCGCTACCAGCGCTGTCACTATGACCAGCAAGTCAACCAAGGCAAACATACCTATCCAGGCCTGTGCCCGGTAGCGGAACCAGGTACGTGAAAACACCGGGTAGTTACGGGCGCGGGTCAGCCAGGTTTCACTTCTAGCCGTGACTTCGGATGGCAGTAATTGTTCTGAAGTGTGCATGGTTGTGCGCATAGGATTGGTAGCTGGCATGGCGATTCCTTATGATGTTGTAGCTAGTCTAAGGAAAGTCGTAACGAGACGGGAAAAATGCGATAAAACTGGCTGACAGTCGATGAAATGCGATTTTGCAGCGACGAATTATTCCGCCCCGGCCTCGCTGCCATCTTCCGCTGCGCTGGCTCTTTGCTGTTTGGCAATACGTATGATGGTATTGCGTATGGAGGTCAGTACCGCCACAGAATTGAAGGGTTTGACAATAAAACCCTGTACCCCGCGTTGCTGGGCCGTCTGCAATATGGTCGCGTCAATTTTTGATGACACCAGGAAGAGCAGTGCCTTGGGCAATTCAGCCTTGATCTTGTCGAGCAAAGCCAGGCCTTCTTCATCGGTTTCGCCTATGTCCACGCAAACAATCTGTGGTTTGAGCTTGATCACGCGGGCCAGGCTGGCGGGCGTCAGATTGGCATCCCCCACTACGTCATGCCCCCCATTCACCAAAACAGAAGTCAGCAAATTACGGGCAACAGCATTCGCATCCAGAATGACGGCTTTTAGCATGGCTACATGTAGAAAAAGATTCAATTTGCATATTAATGCAAAACTTTAAGTTCATGTAGAAAAGGCGGCAGATATGTCGCATCTGCCGCCTTTTCTATTATTTCTCCGCCGTCTTAATCTCTCGAACTATCAGGCTTGGCATTCTTGACATACATCTCCAGCCAGCGATCTTGCTCCCACAGCATGTGCAAGATGGATTCGCGGGCGCGGTAGCTGTGGCTTTCATTCGGCAGCATCGACAGCCTGGTGGCCCCGCCCAGGCCTTGTATGGCCTGGTACATGCGTTCGCTTTGCATGGGGAAAGTACCGGAATTATTATCTTGCTCGCCATGGATGAACAGGATGGGGTCCTTGAACTGGTGGGCAAAATTGAAGGGGGACATTTCCTGGTAGACCTTGTTGGCTTTCCAGTAATTCCTGTCTTCAGACTGGAAGCCGAAAGGCGTCAGGCTGCGGTTATAGGCCCCGGAACGGGCAATACCGGCACGGAAAAGGCGGGTATGCGCCAGCAAGTTAGCCGTCATAAAGGCACCATAGCTATGACCACCGATGGCGATGCGGTTACGGTCTGCCACGCCCAGGCGCACGACTTCATCGACGGCTGCTTCGGCATCCATCTTCAATTGTTCCAGATAAGTATCGTTTGGTTCTTTCTTGCCTTCCCCTATGATGGGCATGGTAGGGCCATCCAGCACGACATAGCCACGGGCCAGCATGGGCAGCGGGCCGTTATAGGAAATGCGGTTGAACTTGTATTGTGAACCTATCACTTGCCCAGCCGCTTCTGCCGATTTGAATTCACGTGGGTAAGCCCACATCAGCACAGGGCGCGGGCCATCGCGCTTGGGATCGTAGCCGGGTGGCAGATACAAAGTGGCGGTCAGGTCTACACCATCTTCCCTTTCATAACGGATTTGCTGTTTCTTGATGCCCTTGAACTGCGGCATGGGATGCGGGAATTGCGTCAGGGCACGCGGTGCCGCACTTGCCTGCAAATCATAGAAATAGAAGTTCGGTCTCTCTTCAACTGACTCACGGCTGGTAATAAAGCTGTTGCCCTTGTCATTCAGCAATGCCTGTATTTCTTCATAGTATGGCGCTTGTGAGCGCCACAAACGGGTGATCTGCTTGTTGGTCAGGTCGAATTTATCGAGGAAAGGCCGGTCACCCTCGGCACTGGCACCAGTGCCAGTAAAGAAGATGGCCTTGCCATCCGGGCTGATACGCAAGACCAGGCGGCCCTGTGCGTTTTGTGTCATCACCGGGTTACCGGGGTTGCTGTACTGGTCTTCTGACTTGCGCACAAACATGAGTTCGGGCTTGCTGTCCGGCACACCAGGCTGTATGCGCCAGGTGCGGGTATCACGGGTTTTCAGCCAGTTCTCGGTCACGACGGCCAGGTAATCATTACCCCACTGTACATTGCCAAAACGCCAGCCCAGGTCCATGATTTTTTGCGCCGGTGTATCAAACGGCGCTGCCTGCTGGAACAGGGCATCATGGATTTTGCTATTCACTTCCGGGTCGCCACCTGCCTGTGCTTCCAGCCAGTACATTGTGGCGGGTTTGTCGGTGCGCCAGCCAAAATCGCGCGGCCCCGCTTGCACGGCATCATTGCCTGTGGGGATGCGTTCACGCAATGGACGCTCAGCCACGGTCTTGACCTTCTTGCCCTGGATATCCCAAAGTTCTATCAACTGACCAAAGCGGTCTACCGGCAACATGGTGGAATAAGGGCGGCGCAATTGCGTGGTCAAGATCAGCTTGCCATCAGGGGACGCCAGGGATTTGATCAGGGTCATGGGGCGGCTGATGCGACGCACCTCACCATTCAGGTTAACGATGCCGAGCTGGGTCTGCAGATACCAGTCAAGAGTATCGCTGTCCCGCGCTGTTCTCAGCATGTCTGGGTAGATGCGGTTTTGCAGCGCCTTGCCACCCTTGGTCTCTTGCATATTCGGGCCTGCCGGTACTGCAGGCAGAGGTGGCAATTCCTTTTGATGCTGGGGGGTCAGCCTGACCAGTATTTTTTCTGAACCTTCTATCCATGAAAACCCGGGGCCGGTTACGGCATTCAGTTTGTCTGCCATCAGACGGCGGGCCGTGCCTTTTTTGATATCCAGCAACCATAGTTCAACACCACCTTCTACCCACAGGCTGAAAGCCAGCCATTGTTCGTCAGGTGACCAGGCGGTTTCGGCGATCTTGAGCTTGGCTGGCAAGCCTTTGACTTCACGCGCTTTGCCGGTGGCGACATCCAGCAAACTCATGCCATTGCCAAAATCAAAATGACTGGCGGCACGGGTACGCGGATTGATGCGCAAACCCGCGAGGCGTAATTCTGGCTGGGAGACATCGGCAATACCGGGCAGGCCAGGCAGGGTCAGCAGCAATGCTGTCTTGCGCTGCGGCCCCAGGCGAAACAGCGGGCCTCTGGGAGCATCGACCACGGCTTGCAATTCTGCCGGTGGCAGCTGGTAGCCGGATTCAGCCACATTGCCAGCCTGGATCTGGCTGCTAGTCGAGGCTAACAGAGCAAGTGTAGCGACGACAAACAAGGGTTTAATACTTATCATTAACAGAGCATCCTGATTTACAACTTAACTACAAGCTTAACCGCAGCTTGACCGCCGTTTGACTATGATTTCAGGGCTAATTTGATAATTTTTTTTGCCCTATAAAAAACTACCGCCCCTTATTTGCAAACTAAGGGGCGGAGTTTTTATTGCATTGTAAGCGCTTTACAGGCTTTTTACAGCTTAGTTAAGAACCCATATCGCGAATCACTCATTTTGCGCCCGGCGCAAAGCCATTGCCAGTAATGTCGAGCTCAGTGACTTCGCCATAATTGGCAGCAATGCCGCGTATGCTTTCTGCCTTGCCGATCAATAACATTTGCAGCTTATCGCGGGGGAAATGTTTGTCCACCAACTGCCTGGCTTTCTCTACATTAAGGCCATCAACGTCACGCATGAAATGATCAATTTGCTCACGTCCTACCTTGGCAACAAACATTTCACCCAATAAGCCTGCGAGTTGCTGATTGGTTTCAAAACGCGGCGGGAATTGCCCTTTGACATAGGCCTTGGCCGATTCCAGGGTAGCCGCATCAATACCCTTGTCCCAGAGACGCTGGTAAGTCTTGGTCGCCAATGCCAGTGCGGCCTCGGTCTTGGGGGTGGCGGTAAAACTGGAAACAGCAAAACTGCCCGTCTCTGCCAGGGGAATGAAGCTGCTATTGGCACCATAAGTCAACCCAGAATTGACACGCAATTCATCATTGAGCCAGGAAGTAAAACGCCCGCCCAAAATAGTATTGATGACTTGCAGCGGTACATAGTCAGGGTCATTGCGTGCTATGCCCTTGCCACCAAACAGGAAGGTGGTTTCGACAGCATCTGACTTGTTGACCAGCCAGACGCGGGCCTTGTCTGCTTCTACCTTGCCATTGGCAGCTATAGCAGGCGCGGCAATTGTGGCTTTCCAAGCACCGAACAAGCTTGCCAACTGAGCGCGCATGACGCTGGGCTTGAAGTCACCGACGATCACCAGGGCGGCATTTTCAGGACGGTAATAACTGTCATGGAATTTTTTGGCATCCTGGGGTTGCAATGCGGTCACGCTGCTTACCGTACCGGCCACTGGATTGGCATAGGCACCGTTACCAAACAACATGCTGCGATAATAAGTTTGCACGACATTGCGCGGGCTTTCCTTGGCCTGCTTTAAACCATCAACAGTACGTGAGCGCAGCTTGCCGAATTCTTCTGCCTCAAATGAGGGATGCAAAATGGCGTCTGCAAAGATGGGCAAAAGCACATCCACATCGGCACTGGCAAAGTCTGCATTGAGGGAAGTGGATTCTGTCGTCGTGGCACTGGCAATGCGGCCACCACGGAAATCAAAGCTCTGGTCCAGGGTCTTTTTATCAAACTTGCTGCTACCTAGTAACAAGGCATCACCTGTCAGGTTGGACAAGCCTGCATTGCCAGCATCACTGACGGCACCAGCCTTGACGACTGCACGCACGGCAATCAGGGGCACATCATGACGCTCCATCAAATACACGGTCAGGCCATTAGGCAGCTTGGTGGTTTCAAAGGCAGGCAGGCGGAACTCGGCAGCCTGGCTATTCGCTGCCAACAAGCTCAAGCTGGCCAGACTGCAGGCGAGAATTTTTTTACTGATCATTTTCTGGGTCATCATCTTATTCCTCCACGGCAGCGAGCACGCCTACTGTTCTCTGTGATTTTTTAAAGTATTTGGCAGCAACGCTCTGGATATCGGCAGGAGTCAGTTTGCGGTAGGCATCCGGTGCGTCGAACAGTTTCTTGTAATCGCCAAAGAACATTTCATATTCACCAAGTTGGGCGGCCTTGCCATTGATGGTTTCCTGGGCACGGTAGAAATTCAAGAGCTTCTGGTTTTTCACTTTTTGCAGTTCATCTGCCGTAACGCCGTCCTTGACCAGCCGGTCTATCTCGGCCAGCAATGCGGCCTCGACCTTGGCGGCAGGCACCTTGTTGGCAGCAACCGCAAAGAAATTGAACAGGCCAGGGTCAAAATTCTTGCCATGATCGGCACCGACCTGGGTTGCCAGGCGTTGATCTACCAAAGCCTGATACATGCGCGAAGTCTTGCCGTCAGTGAGTATGCTGGCGATGACACTCAGGGCATAGTAGTCAGGATGGCTGCTCGCTGGCATCTTGTACGACACCATGAGGTTCGCAGCAGTGGCAGACTCCTTGCGCACGAATACCCGGCGCTCACCTTTTTGTTCTGGCTCTACCGTACGCACGACAGGCGGCAGGGCACGTTGCGGCACATTGGCAAAATACTGTTCGGCCAGGCGTTTCACTTCTGCTGCCTTGACATCACCGACGATGACAGCCACCGCATTATTCGGGGAATAATAGACATTGAAATAACGCTGCAAGTCATCTTGCGTCCAGGCCTTGATGTCGGATTCATGGCCGATAGTGGGGATGGAATAGGGATGTGCACGGAATGCAGATGCATAGACTTCACCCCACAGGGCGCGAAGATTGGAGTTTTCCAGACCAGTACTGCGCTCGGACAAGACTACACCGCGCTCGCTCTCTACCATTTTTGGGTCTATGCTGAGATTGGCGATACGATCGCTCTCAAGATCAAAAATAGTAGGCAGGGCAGTGGCCGGGAACCAGTCCTGGTACACCGTCAGGTCATTGCTGGTATAGGCATTATTGGCACCGCCATTGGCTTCCATGGTGCGGTCAAATTGCTTGGGGCCGAATTTTTTGGAGCCATTGAACATCATGTGTTCAAAGAAATGCGAGAGACCGGTGATGCCCGGTACTTCATTACGCGAACCAACTTTCCAGTAGGTGTACATATTCGCATTTGGTATCGTGCTGTTTTCCAGCACCAGGAATTTCATGCCATTTGGCAGGGTAAAGGTTTTCACCTGCTCGACTGTGACGGCCTGGGCTGTCCCCGCCATCATGCCCAGATACAGACCGCCAACGGCAGCCATGGTTTTCCACTTCATTGCATTTTCTCCCTTGTATGCTTATTTGTTTATTTAATGATTGCGGATGCTGATCGCAAAACTATGACAGTTAATACCGTCGGTAGTTCTGGTCAAAAATATTCTGGATATATAAAGACTGCTGATATTTACCCTAATTTGTCATACTGGCAAGCAAAATCGTTGCAAATAATCACTGTTCTTATTTGTATGTTGAATGCGACGGCAAGAATGCCTTAATCCGTCATATCATTCACGTCATTGCAGGCATTTCTGCACAGAAAATACAAGCAAGGCTCAGTATCATGACATTAACGACATCCCCGGCCCGCTTTGGTTTGCGGGCAAAAATGCTCTTCGCTGTATTGGCCATGGTGCTGGCCGGTTTTACCGTGACCATCAGCCTGCTGACCAAGCAAGCTGGCAGCATGCAGCAGGAATCTGCCCAGCAATACGCCAGACAACTTGCCATCAATAATGCAGGCAAGGTGGCAGAGCGCATCAACCTGGCTTTGCATGCAGCACGCAGCCTGGCGTTCGAGCTGGCTGCGATGCAGGCCAACGGCAAGGCTGACCGTGCCAATGCAGACCTGCTACTGAAGAGCGTGCTGGAAGGCCACCCTGAATTTACTGGCGTAGGCACGATTTGGGAAGCCAATGCCTTCGATGGCAAAGATAGCGAATACGCTGGCAAGGAAGGCCATGATGCCACTGGCCGCTACCTGCCGTACTGGAACCGTGGCAGCGGCAAGACCCAGGTCGAAGCCCTGACTGATTATGAGAAAGAAGGTGCGGGAGACTATTATTTGCTGGCCAGAAAAAGCGGCAATGAAGTCTTACTGGAACCGTATATGTACAAGATCGCTGGCAAGGACGTGTTCATGACCACGGTCACCGTTCCGGTCAAGGCCAAGGGCCAGGTTGTTGGTGCAGTCACCGTGGATTTACCGGTTGCCAGCTTCCAGGAAGATGTCAGCAAAATCCATCCCTATGAGACTGGCTATGCCAGTCTGATTTCCAACAACGGTATCTATATCGGCGACGTCGATGCTAAAAATGTCGGTCAAAACATAGGCGACAGTGCCGCTGCAAAAGCTGCAAAGACGGCTATCAAGGCTGGCCAGACTTATAGCGACAGCTTTGAACACAGCACCATGCAGACGACGGTGAACCGCATCTATGTGCCTGTGCAGATAGGTGCCACCACGACGCCTTGGTCTTTTGTCATCAGCGTGCCAGAGAACAAAATCCTGGCTGATGTGCATTACCTGCGCAACACCGCCATCCTGATCGGTATCTTCAGCGTGCTGGTGGTATCAGCGATACTGACTTTCGTCATCAACAAACTGGTGATCGCCCCGCTAGGTGGCGAGCCGGATGTAGCCGTGAATATTGCCAGGAGCGTGGCAGAAGGCGACCTGACTACAGTAGTGACACTGAAACCCGGTGACCGCAGCAGCATGTTGTATGCACTGCAAGGCATGCAACAGCAATTGACGGGCATGGTCACCCATATACGTGACAGTAGCGAATTTGTCTCGAATGCGTCTGGCGAAATTGCCATGGGTAATATCGACCTGTCTGAAAGGACAGAGAACCAGGCGTCGTCCCTCGCGCAAACTGCCAATAGTGTGGAAAGTCTGAACCAGACCGTCAAGCAAAATGCCGGCAATGCCGAGCAAGCCCGCCAGCTCGCCGTCTCTGCGGCGCAGACTGCGCAACGCGGCAGCACCCAGGTCGACAAGGTGGTGAATACCATGGCAGATATCTCGGCTGAATCCAAGAAGATGTTTGACATTATTGCCGCCATAGAAGGCATCGCCTTCCAGACCAATATCCTCGCACTGAATGCAGCGGTCGAGGCTGCCAGGGCGGGTGAACAGGGTCGTGGCTTTGCCGTGGTGGCTTCAGAAGTGCGCAACCTGGCACAGCGCAGCGCCGTCGCTTCGAAAGAAATCAAGTCACTGATAGAAACCTCAATCGCCAAAGTGGATGTGGGCTCGGAAGTGGTTGGTCATGCTGGTAAAACCATGACCGAGATACTGGCGTCGGTAGAAGGCTTGTCAACGATACTTAATGAAATCTCCAGCGCTTCTGCCGAGCAAAGCCATGGCATAGCGCAGATCACGAATGAGATAGGCTTGATGGACCAGACTACCCAGCAAAATGCGGCACTGGTGGAAGAGTCTGCTGCGGCGGCTTCGCTGAAAGAAGAGGCGCAGAAGTTATGGCAGGCATTGCTGGTGTTTAAAGTGAGCTAATTCTCCAAAACTTGTGGCACATACAAATGGATCTCAAACCCAGCGTTTGATGTCCATTTTTTTTAGCTTGTCGGTGCTATCTGAATTGAGTCACTTTGCAGCAGTCTGCGTCTTCGCCATGGCCTGCAAAGCCTCTGCAAATACTTCTGGCTGATAGCCACGTATCATGCGCTTGCCTATGATGATGACGGGGACGCCTTCGCCACCCAGTTCTGCATGTCTGGCTGCCGCAGCAGGCGATTTTTCTACATCCAAATCTACGAATGCCACTTTGTTTTCATCAAAATAAGCCCGCGTCTTTTTGCAGAAACTGCAACTGGCGGTGCCATACATAAGGACTTTGCTGCTGGTATTCTGGAAGTGGGCTGAATAGTCAGCTTCCTGATACGCAGGTTTCAGCAACATGGGCAGGCGTGGCACTACATAACCGATGAGCAGGCCTATGGCGATGATTACTGCATAGGTCAATATCGTCCTGGTTAATTTCATGCTGCATCCCGTAAAAATTAAATGTGATGAAAAGTTTTGATAGCTGTAGTGACCAGCAATTTGAAATGCTGGTCACTATTTTCAGCAAGTCGCATCTGCCAATCCGCTCAAAGCAAATCTGGCAGCTTGCGACTCACTCAAAAAAACAAATTATTCTGGATAACCAGACAGGCAATCTGCCATGCATTCGTTGTATTCAGCTGAGCCACGTGGCGCTTGCTTGATGCATTCTTTATTGCAGAAATAGAATGGTGGAGGGTAAGCAAATGCAGCACTGCAGCCAATTGCCAATGCCAGAGCGATTAATTTTCTTGTTGTTGATTTGAACATCGAAGTCTCCTGATTTTTTAATGGGGGACAGAGCAGCGCCGGAACATTCGCCCCCGGATCAAATGCCCGGTTTTAAGATGCAAGACACATTGACTGCCTTCGTCTCTGCATTTCTTCTCCAGAGAGTTTGGCTACATGCTTTTTTGTAAATTACTAATTCGACAAAATAATACCATTAAATATATTTGACTTAACATTATTTAACTATTGCACCTGCACAGAAATTTTGCTTTTTTATTATTTATTTTGTTAGCAAAGGTCAGCTCTCCATAGGGAAAATGGCTACATCCTGAATAAAGCTGCCAGTGGAAATCAGCACAGCATTTTTTGCTGCGATGCAGCATATGTCTTTTTATATGAGATTTTTGTCGTGGTAAGCTACGCGCCGAATTGACTCAATTCACATCATTTTTCAGGCACGCATTGAAAAAAATTTTGCGGCCAGCTGCGACTTTTATACAAAATAATTATTGGAGAGCACTTTGAACCAAATTCAAACGCCAGGTGCACACACTATTCTGGGGCACCCGGATAGCTTGTTCGTCCTGTTCTTTACAGAAATGTGGGAACGGTTTTCTTACTACGGCATGCGCGCCCTGCTGGTGCTGTTCCTGGTCACCACTGCAGCCAAAGGCGGCTGGGGCTGGAGCCGAGCGGATGCAACAGACTTGTATGGCTGGTACACCGGCCTGGTGTACCTGACCCCTATCCTCGGTGGCTATATCGCCGACAAGATACTTGGCAGCCGCCGTTCTGTCGTCCTGGGTGGTTTCATCATCGCTGCCGGGCATGCCTGTTTGCTGTTTGATACCCCTGCCATGTTCTATACCGGCCTGGGCCTGGTCGTTGCCGGTACCGGTTTGTTCAAACCAAATATCTCTGCCATCGTTGGTCAGTTGTACACCAAGGATAATGAAGGCGGTCGTGATGGCGGTTATACCCTGTTCTACATGGGTGTTAACTCGGGCGCTTTCTTCGGCATCCTGTTGTGCGGCTACATTGGCGAAAATATCTCCTGGCCTATGGGCTTTGGCCTGGCCGGTGTCTTCATGATACTGGGTGCGATACAGTTTTATTTTGGTCAGGGCATCTTTGGTGATATCGGCCTGGCAAAATCCCAGCAAACCACCGAAGTCGTCGCAGCTGAAGAAGCTGCACCACATATCGTTGCCGACCGTCTCAAAGCAATTTGCGTATTCTCTTTCTTCACCATCTTTTTCTGGTTTGCGTTTGAACAAGCTGGTGGTTCGATGACGATTTTTGCAGCTGACTATACAGACCGTGCTTTGGTGGGTACAAGTGGCATGCTGTTCAAGATCGTCAACAGCCTGATGACCGTGATACCGACAATTATTCTGTCATGGTTGCTGATCAAGTTGTTTGCTGGCACGGCAAAACGTTATCTATTATCGAATGCCTTGCTGGTACTTTGCATAGGCTTGATCTGGGTGTTGGTGATCTGGATGTTGCGCCGTGAATTTGGCCTTGATCAATCCAGCGTACCTGCTACCTGGTTTGGTGTATTGAACTCCTTCTTCCTGGTGATCCTGGCTCCTATGTTTTCCAAGATGTGGGAAAAATACTGGAACCCGAGTGGCCCGGTCAAATTTGGCGTTGGCCTGATCTTGCTGGGTCTGGGCTTTGCGGCCTTATCGTATGGCGCATCCAGCATCCCTGCTGGCGCCAAGACAGCCAGTGTAGGCATGGTCTTCCTGATTGCCGCTTATTTCTTCCATACCATGGGTGAACTCTGTGTTTCCCCGGTAGGCTTGTCGTATATCAGCAAACTGGCTCCACCGCGTTTGCTGGGTCTGATGTTTGGTGTCTGGTTCCTCAATACTGCGATTGCCAACAAACTGGCTGGTTTCACAGGCAGCTATATCGACCATATTTCTGAAACCTATTCCCTGTCCGTCTTCTTCCTGATTTTCACCCTGATACCGATCGGTGCTGGTCTGGTTCTGATGATGTTGAACAAGTGGATGGAAAGAAAAATGCACGGCGTCCACTAAGCTACGCACTACATAAAAAATCCCCGCCCAATGATTATTGCGCGGGGATTTTTTATTGCTCATGATATTTATGCCTTGAATGTCACCCAGGGTTTCAGCCTGACTGCTGCCCTGATCAGGCCCGCTGTTTCTTGCGCTTCTATGACCGGACCTATGGGTTTATAGGCTTGTGGTGCTTCTTCCACCTTGCGTTCTTCGCGCAGGGTCACACATTGCCAGTTGGCGTCGGCATTGTCGTGACGCAGACGGCGCGCATCCTGCCTGCGTACACGGCGGCCTGCACCATGGCTGCACGACCATAACCAGTCAGGGTTGCCTAATCCTTCTACCAGGTAACTGGCATCGCCCATGGAACCGGGTATCAAGGCCAGATCACCTTCCCGTGCCGGGGTAGCGCCCTTCCTGTGGATGTTCATGCCATGTTCACGCAAGATGACATTGTGAGGCACGTCCACTATCAGCGATGACTTGGCATGACCCAGCACTGCCTGCAATTGCTGCCTGACCAGTTCTGCCAATACCATGCGGTTGGCCCAGGCATAGCGCGCTGCCACGCCCATGGCTTGCAGGTATTCTTCGGCCAGTTCCCCACTGAGTCCATACAAGGCGCTGTCAGGATGTTTGAGACCGGCGGGCCATTCTGCCCTGGCCCTGTCCATCCAGCGCTGGCCCACATAGAAACCGACATCGCGAGAACCACTATGTATCATGACGACGATATCGTCCTTGGCCAGGCCTGCACGATAAGCCAGGTGGCGGTCAAAAACCGCATCGACGATTTGCAACTCGACAAAGTGATTGCCACCGCCCGGCGTACCCAGGCTGGGGTCACGCAGGATGCCATCGCGATTGAACCAGGCCTCAGGTGCATAGCGACTGGCTCCGCCAAACTCTTGCAAGCCTATGCAGGCCGCAAGCTCCTGTTGCAGACGGTCGCGGTCTGCCATGGCCCAGATGCCGCTGTCAGGCAAGCTGTCCAGGAAAGCGGAAGGACCGGCATCACTGAGTGCGGCAAAGGCTTTGGCATGGGCGGGCACGTCCCTGCCATTTTCCAGCAAGACCCTTTGCAACTGGCGTATCAATGCCTGCTTGTGCTGGCCGACCTGGGACAGATTAAAGCCTGTCGTCAGCAAACGCATGCCGCAATTGATGTCAGTGCCTATGGCCGCGGGAATGACAAAGCCTGCATCGGTGGCAACGATGGAACCCACCGGCGCAATGCTACCTGGATGAAAGTCAGGCGTTGCGCAAGCCTTGCAGACGGCATGATGCCCGTCCGCCGATTTGACAGCGGCAAACGCCATTAATTGTTTTACTGCCTTTTCTTCCAGAGGAAGACTATCAGGTAACAGCACAGTCGCCTGTGCGTGTTCATGATGAAGTTGGAATATGCCATTGGCATGTTCAACGTGTATGCCCTGCCTTTGCAGGGCCATTTTTAAACGTGAAATAGAAGTCATGGCTGCTACCAAAATTTGAAGTACAGGTGCGCCTCCGGCGATTCGGGGGCATTTGTACCTCTAGCAGCAGCGCCAAGAGGAGAGCTATGAGTATAACGAAATTTGTTGCAAGTGCAAATAATTTGGTGGCAGGAGGTATCTCCAAAATACATACCTCCTCATTCTTGTTTAACCTGCAGCCACCTGTTGCACCAGCGCCATGGCAAATTTGCCGTTGCCTGTAGACCAGTCGGAATAATCGTTTTCATGCATGAAGATGAAAATATCAGCCTTTGCCACGTCCGCATTTGCTGCCAGGTTTTCTGCAATGTGGGCGTACAGATCACGCTTCATGGCGTCGCTGCGGCCACGCCTCAAGCTGATGTCGATAACCACCAGTTTGTCTGAGCGCGCCACACCGTTGAAGCTGCGGCTATAGAAAAAATCTTCGGCCCCATAGCTGCTGACGAGATTGAATAATTCGTCTTGTGGCATGCCTATGCTGGTGACCAGCGCCTGGTGTATGCCTTCGACGATAGCCTGGCGTTGTTCCTGGCTGGTGTTCTTGCTGACATGGGTACGGATGAATGGCATGTGATATTTCCTGAAAATGGATTTGATTGAAATTTAAAACAGCAAACAGCATTTTCAGAGAAAGGATATTGAAAGAAAATCGATATTCACTCGCTCATATGTGCGATAAACTCACATAATGAAACGTCGCTTGCCACCCCTGAATGCACTCCGCGCCTTTGAAGCCGCGGCCCGGCTGGGGCGCATGACTGCTGCTGCCGACGAGTTGGCGGTGACACCCGGTGCCATCAGCCGCCAGGTACAACAACTGGAACAAAGCCTGGGCACGGTCTTGTTTGAAGGCTCCAAGAACCGCCCGCAACTGAGTGCCATGGGCAGGCAATTATTACCCGCCCTCACCACAGCTTTTGACCAGCTAGACGCTGCCGTGAATGCCGTGCGCAATGACAATAGCGGCACGCTGGATGTTTGCTGCTTCAACACCTTCATGGTCAAGTGGCTGATACCGCGTTTGTATGATTTCAATTCCAGGTATCCCGACATCGATGTCAGGCTGAGTTCCACTGACCGTCGCCCCTATGCCGCACAAGACTCCGGGCATGAACGCTATGATCTGGTGATCAGTGTGGATGAAACGGGTGAACAGCCGGATGACCGGGACCGGGACCGGGATAGTATCTTGCCGCTGTTTCAGGAGTGGCTGGGGCCAGTACTTTCGCCCGCGCTGGCAGCCAGCATCAAGATCGCTACAGCCGCTGACCTGAGCGGGAAATCCTTATTGCATACCCGCAGCAGAACGAATGCATGGCAAATGTGGGGCCTGGCGGCTGGCTGCGCGGCACCCGTGGCAGAGGGCAGGGAATTTGAACACTACTACTTCACGCTGGAAGCCGCGATTGCAGGTTTAGGTATCTGCATTGCCCCCTGGCATTTGGTCATAGATGATATCCGCAGTGGCAGGCTGATCGCCCCGCTCGGTTTTAGTGCCAGCACTTATCGCTATGTGGCAAGGCGCAGCCGCAAGCAAGATAAAAAGCTGGACCTGTTTTGCAGCTGGCTGCAAAATCAGGCCGCCCTCAGCCCTCGCCCTCAGTCCTTTGCCGGGCAACAACTAAAATAAGCAGCAGCAAATTTATTTTTAAATAGTTGCATCCAAAACCAAATTCCCTTCGTAAGAACAGTGCCCGTAAAGTTTTTTAACTTTTCGACGGTCATTTTTCCTACACTACAGGAGTTGGTCATGAGACAAGTAACATCGAGGTTCAATCAAAAAATTCTACTCGCCCTGGTCACCGCAGGGAGTTTAAGCGGCATCGCCTCGCTGCCCGCACAGGCATCCAGCCATCGCGAAGCGCCATTCATTACCCGTCACCCAAAAGTGGATGCGGCTGACTTTTATATGTTCCGCAGCTATGAAGCTAACCGCGCTGCCTTCACGACGCTGATCGCCAATTATTCGCCACTGCAGGATTCTTACGGCGGTCCGAATTATTTCTCCATGGACCCGGATGCCCTGTATGAAATCCATATCGACAATGTCGGTGATGGCAAAGAACATCTGACTTTCCAGTTCCGCTTCACCAATACCAATAGTGATGCGCAGTTTACTGTTGGTGGCAAGAAAGTTTCTATTCCATTGGTCATCAATGGTGGTGCCATCGATGGCGTCAATCCGGCTGGTTTGAATGTGCGTGAAACCTATACCGTCACCATGGTGACAGGTGACCGCCGCACAGGTACACGTCAGGCCGTAACTAACGCAACTACCGGTTCCAGCACCTTTGACAAACCGGTTGACTATATTGGTAATAAATCCATCCCTGACTATGCGGGCTATGCAGCCAAGCATGTGTTTGCCGTCAATATCCCAGGTTGCACGACACCGGGCAAAGTATTTGTCGGCCAGCGTAAAGACCCCTTCGTGGTCAACCTGGGTGAAACTTTTGACTTGATCAACATCAAAGCACCTGCCACTGCATTTGATCCGAATGCAGAAAAAGCCGGTCATGATGACCTGGCAATGAAGAACATTACAGCAATAGAAATGGAAGTACCAACCAGTTGCCTGACCAATGGCAAAGAAGCCGTGATCGGTGGCTGGACTACGGCCAGCTTGCGCCAGGGCCGTGCCATTAACCCGACACCGAGCAGCACGGGTGCGGCATCCAAAGAAGGTGGAGCATGGACGCAGGTATCGCGTCTGGGTATGCCACTGGTGAATGAAGTCGTGATTGGCCTCAAGGACAAGGACCAGTTCAACCACAGCAAACCTAGTGGTGATGCCCAGTTCATCAACTATGTGACCAACCCTACCTTGCCTGCACTGGTGGAAGTTTTGTTTGGCAGTGCTGGCGTCAAGGCACCAACCAACTTCCCGCGTAATGATCTGGTCGCTGCTTTCCTGACAGGTATCAAGGGCGTCAATCAACCAGCCGTAGTGACGCCATCTGAAATGCTGCGTTTGAATACGACAACACCTGTCAGTGCAACGCAAAATCGCCTTGGTGTTATTGGTGGCGACAGTGCTGGTTTCCCTAATGGTCGCCGTCCTGGTGATGACGTGGTGGATATCGCCTTGCGTGTGGTCATGGGACGTTTGTGCACACTCAGCATAGGTTGTGTACCTGCTGATGCACCGGCTGGCAGCATAGACTTTACTGATGGTGCTTATCTGGATAGCAGCTTCATCGACAATGCCTTCCCTTACCTGAAAACCCCTGTGGCTGGCGCACTGAAACGTTAAACGTCTCAGTCATATTCAATACCATACTCAAGGAGTAATCATGAAAGCTAGACATACTTATCTGATCGCTGGCACGTTGCTGACGCTCATGCTGGCAGGCTGTGGCGGTAGTTCCAGCCCTGCAACCAGTACCACGACTCCCGGTACTGGCACCGGAACAGGGACGACCACACCCACGGTCATCGATACCTTTACGCAATATGTGCTGAACCTGTTCGGTGCAGCAGATACGGCAGAACCGCAATCGATAGATGCAGCAGTAGTCACAGCGCCGGAAGCAACTGAGCCAGTAAGTGTAAATTAAGTGTCAATTAATTGAGCGCTGTTTTCATAGCAATACCGGACTCAAGGCATAGTCAATTTTTGACTATGCCTTGAGTCCTTCCATGAATTTGAGATTCAAAAAAATATCATGCGCCTAACACGCTACTTATCTGTCCCGCTGATCTTAGCCAGCCTTGCTTTCAATGCCCAGGCGACGCCGTTTATTCCCAGCAACGGTAAACAGGTACTGGAACAATTGCCGTCGCGCACAGACCCGGCACAACGTGCCTTTGCAGAATTGCGCAAACGCCTCGCAGCAAATCCAAACGACCCCGCCATTGCTGGCGAACTGGCACAAGCCTATATCAATGCCGCCCGCAATGACGGTGACCCGCGTTATCTGGGTTATGCACAGGCGGTATTGAAACCCTGGTGGGGCCTGCCAAATCCGCCCATCAGCGTACTGGTGCTGCGTGCCACCATACTGCAGAGCACGCATCAATTCCCTGAAGCTTTGCTCGACCTGAACAGCGTTTTGAAGCAAGACAGGAACAATGCCCAGGCCTGGCTGACCCGCGCCACTGTCTTGCAGGTACAGGGCCAGTTTGCCCAGGCCAAAGCCAGTTGCATGCACCTGTATCCTCTGGCACCAGAGCTGGTCACGCTGACCTGCCTGCATAATGTCGGCAGCCTGAATGGCGACGCAACAAACAGTTATGCAACGCTTGCTACAGCCTACAAAAAATATGAAAAAAATGCAGATAGCGATGCAGGGACAAAAATCTGGGTCACGACACTGCTGGCAGAAATGGCTGCCAGACTTGGCGATGTCAAAGCAGCCGAAACCTGGTATCAGACAGCCCTGACACTGGCATCACCTGACAGTTACTTGCTGGGTTCATATGCAGATTTTTTACTGGATCAGCAAAGACCTGCTGAAGTCGTCAAACTGTTGAAAGACAAGACCAGGGTCGATGCATTATTGCTGCGTTATGCGCTGGCTTTGCAAGCACAAAAGTCTTCGCTTGCTGCTGGACAAATCAGCTTGCTCGATCAGCGTTTTGAAGCCGCCATGCTGCGTGGCGACACTGTGCATCAACGCGAGCAGGCACGTTATGAATTGCAATTAAAAAAACGCCCGGCGATTGCCCTGAAACTGGCGCAACTGAACTGGGCCATACAAAAAGAAACTGCAGACTTGCGCATCTTGCTGGAAGCAGCCGCAGCGCACGAACCTGAGGCAGCAGCCCCGGCCCTGGCATGGTTGAATCAAAACAAACTGCAGGACATGACATTGAAACCCGTACTCACCAAGCTGGGAGTCAAGTCATGATGCACAGCACCATCCATCACCTGGTGCGCAGTCTTATGCTGGCAATGCTATTGTGTCTGTTCAGCATGCCCGCCCATGCCCACAAACCCAGCGACAGTTACATGACCCTGCGGGCCGACCAGACCGGCATCCATGGGCAATGGGATATCGCCTTGCGTGACCTCGATTTTGCGATAGGCCTGGATGAAGACGGCAATGGTGAGCTGACCTGGGATGAGGTGCGCAGCAAACATGCAGACATCGCTGCCTATGCACTGGCGAGATTGAAGATTATGGCAGGCGACAAGCCATGCCCGCTGACTGCGGGGCAACAACTGATAGACCAGCACAGTGACGGTGCTTATACCGTATTGATGTTCGACAGCACCTGCAATGCTGAAAAAATCAAAGTGCAGTATCAATTATTTTTTGACCTGGACACCCAGCACAAGGGCTTGCTGCGTCTGGTCAACAGAAAGGATGCGACAACTACCGCCATCTTCAGTCCTGAGCAGACCAGCCAGGAATTTGTCGTGGCTGAGGTCAATAAATGGCAGCAATTCAGCGATTATATTTTTCATGGCATCTGGCATATCTGGATAGGCTTTGACCACATCCTGTTTTTATTGTCCTTGTTGCTGCCCGCCGTACTGGTGCTAAAAACGGGCAAATGGGAGGCTGCCAGCAGCTTTAAAGCAGCAGCTATTGATGTCTTGAAAATCGTCACGGCATTTACTGTTGCCCATTCAATTACCCTGACGCTGGCTGCCCTGAATGTACTGGCGTTGCCATCACGGCTGGTGGAATCTGCGATTGCGGCATCTGTGATTCTGGCAGCGCTGAATAATCTGTTCCCGCTTTTCCAGGGCAGGCGCTGGCTGGTGGCATTTATTTTTGGGCTTATCCACGGCTTTGGTTTTGCCAGCGTACTGGCCGACCTTGGCTTGCCGCAATCGGCACTGATGCTGGCACTGGTCGGCTTTAACCTGGGTGTGGAAATAGGGCAATTGACTATTGTTGCAGGCTTTTTACCTCTGGCCTATCTATTGCGCCGCCACTGGTTGTATCAGCGTGCCATCGTGCAGGTGGGCTCAGGGCTGGTTATTTTCATTGCCCTGCTGTGGTTTATAGAGCGCGCCTTCAATATGCGCATTATTTCATAGAGACTGTAGCGCTGTCCTTTGTCTGAACTTTACTTTATCTGTTTGGTTATGGATGCGGATAAAAACAGCATATTTCAAATATATTGCGGTGCTAGAATAAAGCTTTTGACTCTGGTCGATCGCCAGGGCTGATTCATAAAAATTCAACCGAGGATATTAATGAAAAGCAAACTGAGTCTGTTGCTGCTTGCGGCCCTGAGTGCCAATGCTGGTTCGCAAGAAAATATGAGCTATCAAAAACCGCCGCAGTCCATACTGGAGCTGGCAGATTTCCAGCGTGCACCTGTAGTGAGCATGGATAGCCATAGAAAGACACTGCTGCTCAGTTACCGCAATACCTATAAATCATTAAATGATTTGAACCAGACTGAAATGCGTCTGGCTGGTTTGCGCATTAATCCGGTGACGAATATTTCCAGCACGCTGACTTATGTCAATAATCTGAAGTTGCGCAAAGTCGATGCGACTGATGAAGTGCAAGTCAAGGGCTTGCCCGAAAACCCGCTGATCAGTTACGTCACCTGGTCACCGAGTGAAAAGAAAATTGCCTTTACCAATACCGCTGCCAAAGGTGTGGAGCTGTGGGTCATTGATGTGGAAACCGCAACAGCGAAAAAATTGACGGAAGCGAACCTGAACGCCAATCTGGGTACACCATTTGACTGGTACCGGGATAGCGAAAGCCTGCTGATCAAGGTCTTGCCCAAGAGCCGCCCAGCCCTGCTGGATGCCAGCAAGGATTTGCCGAGTGGCCCCATCATTTCGACTTCCAGCGGCGCGACTTCACAAAACCGCACTTATGCCGATCTCTTGAAAAACCAGAATGATGAAAGTAATTTCGTCAACCTGACAACTTCTGAACTACATAAACTGAGCCTGAATGGCAAGAGCAGCCTGTTCAAGAAGGCAGAGATGTTTGATGAAGTCAGCTTTTCTCCTGACGGCAAATATCTGCAGATCAGCTCTATCCAAAAGCCTTTCTCCTACATCGTACCGCTGCAGCGTTTTCCGTCAAAAACCATAGTCAGCGATGTGACTGGCAAGCAGATCAAGGTAGTGGATGAATCGCCTTTGAATGAAATCATCCCCAAAGGCTTTAGTGCTGTTCCTGTTGGCAAACGTTATATGGCCTGGCGCGCGGACAAGCCAGCCAGCCTGACTTATGCACAGGCGCTGGATGGTGGCGACCCGGCCAATAAGGCCGAGTTCCGTGATGAAGTGTTTTCCTGGGATGCACCTTTCGACAAGCCCGCAATCTCCCTGGTAAAAGTCGCGCAACGTTATGGCGGCATAGTCTGGGGTAACGACAACCTGGCCGTCGTCACTGATGGCTGGTATGACACACGCAACACCAAGGCCTATTTGTTTAATCCATCCAATCCGGCAGAAGCACCACGTGTCATCTCTGACCGCAATATGCAGGATATCTATTCGGACCCGGGTCGTTTTGAAACCAAATACAACCAGTATCACCGCCGTGTATTGGCAATAGAAGATAACAAAGCCTATCTGCTGGGTGCTGGTCACACCAGGAAAGGTCAGTTCCCTTTCATCGATGAACTGGATCTGGGCAGCCTGAAAAAGAACCGACTGTATCAGTCCACTTACACCGACAAGATAGAAAGCATAGTCTCGATAGAAGATGTCAAAAAAGGCGATGTGCTGGTGCAGATACAGTCGAAGACTGAATACCCGAATTACTACTTCCGTAATATCAAGGGCGGCAATCAGTTGACACCAGTGACGCAATTCAAGAACCCGTTCACAGGCTTGAAGGATGTCTCGAAAGAAGTCATCAAGTACAAGCGCAAGGACGGCGTGGAATTGTCAGGCACCCTGTATTTGCCAGCGGCCTACGACAAAGAAAAGAAAGAGAAACTGCCTTTGCTGATATGGGCTTACCCGGCGGAATTCAAGGACAAGGATTCTGCAGGACAAAGCAGGCATAATGAAACCAGTTTACCTTCCCCAGCTATGGTTCATTCATTTATTGGGTGACGCGTGGTTATGCAGTGCTGGATGATGCGGCCTTCCCTATCATCGGTGAAGGCAAGACCGAGCCGAATGACAACTTCATCCCGCAACTGGTTGGCAATGCCGAAGCAGCGATTGATGCTGTTGACGCTTTGGGCTATATAGACCGCAAGCGCGTTGCCGTTGGTGGCCATTCTTATGGTGCCTTCATGACGGCAAACCTGCTGACGCATTCCAAACTGTTTGCCTGCGGTATTGCGCGCAGTGGTGCCTATAACCGCACACTGACGCCTTTTGGTTTCCAGAGTGAACAGCGCAATTACTGGGAAAGCCCTGAGGTCTACAACAAGATGTCGCCTTTCATGAGTGCCGATAAAATGAAGACCCCAATGTTGCTGGTACATGGCGAAGCCGATAATAATCCCGGTACATTTACCCTGCAAACCGAACGCTATTTCCAGGCATTGAAAGGTCTGGGCGCACCGGTACGCATGGTGATACTACCCAAGGAAAGCCATGGCTATGCCGCCAAAGAAAGCATCATGCATTTGCTGTGGGAACAGGATCAGTTCCTGGAAAAATGCCTGAAGAAATAAGGTGTAAGACAGAAGTCATGGCTACAGTAATGCAGCCATGACTGTAAAAAAAGTCCCAGGCGCATTAAAGCGAGCCTGGGATTTTTTTATGGACTTTCGAACTAGCATGTAGTCGTGTTCTGGCTCAGGACTATTTGATCTTCTTACCGCTCGATTTTTCTTCTCCCTGTATGCTCATACCGGTCACGATGACATCATTATTCAGCATAAAGTAGCTACCGATCCACATCGGGGAACAGCTCTTGCGGGAAAGCCCTCAGGGGGTCTAGCTTGATATGCAAACGGTCGCCATCGGCAGTGACGACAACTGGGAAATTTTTGACGGCATTTTCACCGGCAAATTTTTTATATGCCCTGGCATCCAGCGATGGCGGTTTTTTCTATGACCTTGTAATCAGATTTGCTTGCATTGTTTTGCTGTATCTCGATAGCAAAGCGTGCCAGGTCTGATGGAGTGGTCCAAAACCCGCTGCTGCCAGCTCTGGTTGGCGGTGCCAGTTGCCGGGCACAGCTTTGCCGTCAGCTATAATAGACAGAGGCCGTAATGTCCTGCCACTTCGTGGGTAATTCAAAGCTGCTGTGATCCATACCCAGTTTATCGAACACGGTTTTTTCAAGCGACAAGACTCTTGGCCTCATTCGGGTCGCGACCTGCCAAAAGGGAAAACGTTATCCCTTGCCGTGAGCGGCCGCATCGCTGGCACCTGCAGGCCGGGTAACCTGAAAGACGTTTTCAGGTAAAACCTGAACGTAGTCGTTCAAGCCTCCAGAACGCAAGATCGGATAAGCTTGCGCCGTCTGGTACACGCCGTCCTTCAAGAGCAATTTGTCGATATGCACGGCCACCACCTCACCCAGGACCAGCCAGCTACTCACCTTCTCGCCATCTGTGTTTCGAAATTGGACGATGTCGGTGACCTTGCACTCCATCGCAGCACGGCTTTCCCCCACGCGTGGCACATTGACCACACGACCCGGCACAGCCGTGAGTCCGGCGAGGGAAAATTCGTCCTCGCCATGCGCCAGTGGGGTGGCGGTCTGGTTCATCTGGTCGCCCAACTCTCGTGTCACCAAATTCCAGACAAACTCGCGTGTTTCGGATGCGTTCTGCACGCTGTCTTTCCAAGTGATAGAAGAGAACCCGATGATGGGCGGGTCATAGTTGAACGCATTGAAAAAACTGTAGGGAGCCAGATTTACTCGCCCCTGCGCGTCCCGTGTCGAAATCCAGCCGATTGGGCGTGGGGCGATTAGCGCATTGAGAGGGTTGTGACTCAGCCCATGGCCCTTGGAAGGCTCGTAGTAGTAGAAGTCTCGTGTGATCATTCTGATGGATTTCTGCGATGTGCATCGCTCTATTAAGGCAACTCGATCAGCGGTAATACATGTCCCACCTTCACGGGTGCAAAGAAGGTTGCGAACTGGATTGCGTGTGGATCAGTTTGCAGCCGTTTTTTTGTGCAAAGTGCGGCAGAACCTGTGCTGGCCGGCACAGGTTCACTCCCTTTATTTAGCTTGTGCGACCAACTTCGCCATTAAAGCCTTGCCGAAGACTTCGGCCGACAGGGGCTGTTGACCGGTGATCAGTTCCCGATCGACTACGACGTTGGGTTGCCAGTCTGCACCATTCTGAACAATGGCCCCGGCTGCGGTCAAAGCTGCGTCCGGATAGAAGAGGACCTGACCGCCGAGCTGCGCGTTACCTTCTATCTGCTTCTCTTCGGATGCGGCGAAGACGCTTACCTTATAGCCGGCATACGTCCAGCCCTGAGAAAGGCTCTTGGTCGCAGCGGTATCGCCTGCGATGAGAGCAGACTGAAACTTGGCTGCTTCAGGTAGGGTGGCCAGAAGAGCGATCGGTCCATGGCAGATGATTGCTGTAGGCTTCGCGGCCGCGTGGAAGTTCTTCAGGATGGTACCGAGCGACTGGTCCTTCAGCAGGTCTTGCATAGGCGCATGGCCGCCCGGAATGAACACCGCTGCATAGCCGCTGGCGCCTTCTGCTGCAACGGATGCCAACGTTTTGGGCTTCTTCAACGAATCGAACTTCGCAACGAAAGAGAGTGCGTCTTCGCGCTTCACATCATTTCCTCCGAAATAGTTCTTGTTGTTCGAATTCGCATCCATGTCAGGTGTGTCGCCTTTTGGATTGGCGAACACTGGTGTGTACCCCGCTTCGACGAGCATCCGCAGCGGAACGGCAAGCTCGTTGAGGAAGTATCCCGTTTTGTACTGCTTGCCGTCCCGGAGTTCGAGTTCGTGGGCGCTCGACATCACTACAAGGATCTTCCCCTTGGAAGCCGCGGAAGCGCCGGCTGGCATGAGGCTGGCGGTGGCAGCAAGCGCAATGGACATGAGCCCGGTTTTGAAAGTATTCATGTTGAAAGTCATATTGGTTCCTTCAGTCGTTTGTGAAGTTGAGGCGGGTTAGGAGTTAGAGGATGGTTGATGCTTAACCGGCAAGCGTCGGATAGTCGGTGTAGCCCTTGGCACCGGGCGTGTAGAACGTGGTGGGGTCAGGCGCGTTCAATGGCGCATCCTGGCGCATGCGCTCGACCAGGTCAGGGTTGGCGATGAAAGGCCTTCCCATCGCAACCAGGTCCGCGCGACCTTGGCTCAGCGCCTGTTGTGCGCTGGCTTTGTCCTGTCCGCCGGCGAGGATAAAGGGGCCGTCGAACGCCGCCCTTAAATCTGCCTTCAGTTTCGCCGGTACAGGCGGGGCGCCCATCGCCGAATGGTCCAGGACGTGGACGTACATGAGACCTAGTGCGGAGAGTTGCCTGACAAGCGCCAGGTACTGTTCGTCCACGCCATCGAATGCGCCGGCAGCGTTGACCACACCGTGGGGCGACAAGCGTATGCCGACGAGTTCAGCGCCGATCTCCTTCACGGTCGCACGGGCAACCTCCAGCACTAACCGGTTGCGCCCTTCAGCCGTGCCGCCGTAACCATCCGTGCGGCGGTTGATGTTGGCGTTCAGGAATTGCTCGAGAAAGTAGCCGTTGGCGGCGTGTAACTCGATGCCGTCAAAACCGGCCTGGATGGCAAGGCGCGCGGCCTTTGTGTATTCGCCGATCACGGCCTGGATGTCGGCCTCGGTCATAGCGCGCGGTGGCGTGTGTGGCTGGCTGCCTTGCGTATCTGTCCACATTTCACCGGGGCAGGTCTCAGGTGAAGGTCCAAGCACTTCAGCACCAACCGGCAGGTTGGCCTTGTGGGTCACGCGGCCGGTATGCATCAGTTGCACGACGATCTTGCCGCCCTTGGCATGCACTGCGTCGGTCACGAGCTTCCAGCCTTGCACCTGGGCATCATTGTACAGGCCGGGTATGCGGGCATAACCTAAGCCATTGGGCGACGGTGAGGTTCCTTCCGTAATGATGAGACCGGCGCTTGCACGCTGGGCATAATAAGCCGCCATCAAGCTGGTGGGCACGTTGTTGTCGCTTGCGCGGCTGCGCGTAAGCGGCGACATCACGGCGCGATTGTTGAGCTGGGTAGAACGCAATGAGAAAGATTCGAAAAGCATGGACTGTCCTTGGAAAAATGGAAAGGTGAGAGAAAAGAAGAGTAGTGACACTTATTTAGCAGGAGTCAACCGATCTTGTAACGAGGAGCCGGCGTTCCGGCTTGGGTGTTCGCGAACAGTTCGGAGCGGGCCGCGTCGTATTTCTCCCACAGCGTTGCGTCGGCGACCGATGGCCAAGTGACGGCTTCGCCCTGGTCCAAGCCCGCGATGGCTGCATCGACCATGTGTTCGGTCGTCATCAGAGTGTTTTTGTTGAGGGCTGCCAGCGGGACACCAGACAGGTCCCAGAGCTCAGTGGCTGTGGATGCGGGCAAGACCAATTGAACTTTTACGCCAGTTTCGGCAAGTTCTTGCTGCAAACCTCTACTGTATTGCAATACAAAGGCCTTGGTACCGCTGTAGATGGCGCTGATCGGCAGCGAGTGGACAGCCAGGGCAGAGGCAATATTGATGATCAGGCCCTGGTTTCTCGCCAAGAAGGCGGGCAACGCAGCTTGCGTCAGACGCGTCAGCGCTGTGATATTCAGGGCGATCTGGGACTGTGCGTCGTCTGCGGACGTCTGGGCAGCCGGTCCCAGTCGCGCAATGCCAGCGTTATTCACCAGGACGCGCACGTCTCCATTGGTGGCCAAAAGTGTCTCGATCCGCACTAGGTCCTGGTCTTTGGTCAGATCGGCTGAGATCGCCTCGGCTTTGATGCCGTGCGCCTTTGAGACCTGCGCACAAAGGGCTTCCAGGCGATCAGCGCGCCGGGCGACGAGAATGAGATCGTATCCACGCGCAGCGAGGCGATCCGCATAAACGGCTCCGATACCGGAGGAAGCCCCCGTAACAAGGGCGACATTCTTAGAGTTTGGATTTGTCATTGATATCTTTCTATTATGGTTGAGTGCTCAAGTAATATAGTTGAGGGCTCAAGTTTAATGCAAATGCGAGCTCAAGTGCAATATAATTGAGGGCTCAAGTGTAAAGTTAATAGCCGACGGCTTGCCGATGGTGCAGCACTCAACCGTTTTTAAAATATGGGTATGACCTCAAATCTTATTGATACGAAAAACAGTCTGGACAGGCCCGCTGCAAGTGAGCAAGGAATCTTGGGCGGACGTGTCTGCACGGCTACATCACTGCGCCTCGCAGCTCGCAGACTTGGGCAACTTTATGACGAGGCGTTGGCACCGCTGGACCTCAAAGCTACGCAGCTCGCACTCATTTCAGAAATAGACAAACTCATGGGGGCCGATCAACAAGGACCAACGCTGCAGGATCTGGCGACCCGGCTTGCTATCCAAATTTCGGCTCTGACTCATGCGCTCAGATCGCTGGTGCGCGACGGAATTGTTGAACTGCGTCAGGATGTCCAGGACCGGCGGACCAAACACGGCGTTCTCACTCCACTTGGCAAGACACTGCTTTCCGAAGCAATGGTGCGCTGGGCTGCAACAAACGATCAAGTGGAGGTCGCTCTGGGCCCCGCCTCGGCTGCGAACTTGAGGGCGCTGGCCGATCAGGTGGCTTCCGACGCGTTTCTAATTGCATATAAAGCGAAGACCACCTCCAACTAAACCTGAGTGTGTCGTCCAGGCTGATACCGACATGTTGTCAAGCATCAACGTTCGATCTGAATATGTAACACCACAGATGCATGGAAATTCCGTCATCGATTCTTTGTATTTTGGGGGGATACTGCCGCAATCCGCATTTGTTTACCCAGATGGTGCGGAGGCGCTGGCAAACAGAGATCGCTTTCCAGGCATTGAAAGGTCTGGGCGCACCGGTACGCATGGTGATACTACCCAAGGAAAGTCATGGCTACGCTGCCAAAGAAAGCATCATGCATTTGCTGTGGGAACAGGATCAGTTCCTGGAAAAATGCCTGAAGAAATAAGTAATCGCTGATGACAATAAAAAACCGCCAGATTGTCTGGCGGTTTTTTTACTATCCAGTCTTGCAAATGCTGGTCAGACTTAGTTAGCGTTCTATCGCCAGCGCCACACCCATACCACCACCGATACACAAACTCGCCAGGCCTTTTTTGGCATCGCGACGTATCATTTCATGGATCAGGCTGACCAGGATGCGGGCACCGGATGCGCCGATAGGGTGACCAATCGCAATCGCACCACCGTTGACGTTGATCTTGCTGGTGTCCCAGCCCATTTCCTTGTTGACGCCGATTGCCTGTGCGGCAAAGGCTTCATTGATTTCCATCAAATCCAGGTCCTGATGTGTCCAGCCAGCTTTTTTCAGGCAAAGCTGAGCGGCAGGTACCGGGCCCATGCCCATGATCGTCGGGTCAACACCGGCAGAAGAATAAGCCTTGATGCGGGCCAGCACTGGCAAACCCAGTTGCTCGGCTCTTTGCGCTGTCATCATGATGACGGCAGCAGCACCATCATTGAGGCCGGATGCGTTACCGGCAGTGACTGTGCCGTTCTTGTCGAAAGCCGGACGCAGGGATGCCAGGGATTCCAGCGTCGTGCCATGCTTGATGAATTCATCGCTGTCAAACACTGTCGTGCCTTTTTTGCTGACCAGTTCGAAAGGAATGATTTCATCCTTGAACTTGCCCGCTTTTTGCGCGGCTTCTGCCTTGTTTTGTGATGCCAGGGCAAACAAGTCTTGCTCTTCGCGGGTAACGCCGTATTTCTTGGCGACGTTTTCTGCCGTGATACCCATATGGTATTGGTTGTACACATCCCACAGACCATCGACGATCATGGTATCGACCAGTTTGGCGTCGCCCATGCGGAAGCCATCGCGTGAACCATTCAATACGTGCGGCGAAGCACTCATGTTTTCCTGGCCGCCGGCGATGATGATGTCAGCGTCACCAGCCTTGATGGCTTGTGCTGCCAGGTGAGTAGCTTTCAAACCGCTACCGCATACTTTGTTGATAGTGAAAGCAGGCACCATGTCTGGCAAACCGGCTTTGATGACAGCCTGGCGCGCAGCATTCTGGCCTACGCCAGCGGTCAGTACCTGACCCAGGATGACTTCACTGATCAGGTCACCGCTCAGGCCGGTTTTCGCCAGCAGTGCCTTGATGACATGCGCACCCAGATCGGAAGCAGCCGTTTTTGCCAAAGAGCCACCAAATTTGCCTACTGCAGTACGGCCTGCAGCTACGATTACCACGTCTTGCATGTGAATTCTCCTGGTTTTGTCCCTGAGAGCAGGGAATGATCAAATGAATGCTGCTGAATTATTGCAAATGCGCCTGCATATAGAATACATGCTCTAGCTTACCACTGCTCGCGCCTGGCTGAGTTCCCCTGCTTTAAAAAAGATGGCGTTTTGCCATGAATGCTGCTTCCTGCGAGGCAAAATTGCCGCCTTTATGCCTTTACACATGTGCGGCGACTTTTGCCAACACCAGTTCTGCCATCGGCGACAAGCTGCGTCTTGCCAGGCTGACCACACCAATTTCTGCATGGATGGCTTGCCAGCCATCAACTTTCAGCTCGACCAGGTCAGCGGACTTGAGTTCTGTCGCTACCGCCGCATGGGTGCACAGGAGGATGGCGTCGCTGTGCATGACCACATGCTTGAGGACATAAATATTGTCGCAAGTAGTAACCATAGGTAAATCCTGGCCTGGCTCCAGGCCAAAAGCCTTGCGCATGGATGACAGGAAAATATCCGCCAGATACACACTGGCATAGCTGGCGTTTTGCAAGTCATGCAGGTTCAGCATGGCCTTCTTCGTCAGTGGGTGCTCACGGCGGCAATACAGACCACCAAATTGGCGCGTCAGTTGCCTGGTTTTGACATGCTTGTTGGGAATCAGGGTGCGGGTGTCGGCGATGAAGAACTCCAGCTTTTCTGCCAGCAGGTGTTCCATCAGGGTGTCACTATTATTCACTTCCAGCACGGTACGCATGCGTGGATAGATGGTCGCCAGCTCCGTCAAGACACCGGGCAAAAAACTGGCTGCAGGAAAAGGCCCGGCACCAAAAATGATCTGGCCACTTTCGCAATCGCGCAGTTGTGCCATTTCCTGTTTGAGATTATTTGCCGCATACAGTAAATCACGGGCACGTACAACCAGCTGCCTGCCCGCAGCAGTGGCTGTGGCACCAGCCTGGTCGCGGTCAAACAAACGCATGCCCATTTCCTCTTCCAGACTTGAAATGCTGCGGCTCAATGCTGGCTGACTAAGATTGAGCTTGTCTGCTGCACGGGCAAAGTTGCCTTGCTCTGCCAATACGACGACATGTCTGAGCTTGTTGAGGTTCATGTACAGACCATAATAGGTCATACCTTTTAGGTATCAATACGATGATTATAATGCACTGGACGTATGCAATTAAGTGTCACACACTGCTGGTAAGCCTAGAATTCAGATGGAGACTATACATGGCAGATCAGTCAGGTAAGCAGCCACGCAACATCAGTCGCAGAAAAGTACTGGCAGCTATGGCAGGGGTAGGCCTGGGTGCCGCCATCGGCGACGTGGCCGACAAACAACACAGGCCGCGCAGCATACCCAAAGTGCCTGGGGCCATGTCAGCTGCAGGCTTGCGCCAGCGGCGGCCAAATATCTTGCTGATCGTGAATGACCAGTTACGCCACTGGCAAGACTTGCCGTCTGGCCTGGGTTTATCTGCTCATGAAATGCTGCTGGAGCAAGGCACAGGCATGATGAATTTCCATGCGAATACCACGCCTTGCTCGCCTTCACGCTCAAATATGTATTTTGGCCAGCATACCCAGCACACACTAATGACAGCGAATGTCGATGCGCCACCCTCTTTCCCAAAATTGGCAGATGGCTTGCCCAGCCTGGGACATTTATTAAGGGCGCAGGGTTATTACACCGCCTATAAGGGCAAATGGCATTTAAGCCATCTGCGTGCCGACCCTGGCCTGGTATATGGTCCTTATCCCAGCACCGAAAATGCATTGGAGCCTTACGGTTTTTCTGACTATAACCTTGATGGCGATCCACACGGCGCTACCTGGACTGGTTACCGCTATGACGGCCAGATCGCCAGTAACGCTGTGCAATGGCTGGGGAGCAAGGGGCGCGATATGCGCGGCAAGCAGCCCTGGTTTCTGGCAGTGAATTTTGTCAATCCGCATGATGTCATGTATGTCAGCACTGGCGATAAACAGGTGGCCAGCCGACAGCAGCGCAATATGCTGTCGCCTTTGTCCACCCCACCCATCGGCGGCGTTTACGACAAGAACTGGGATTTACCACTACCGGACAGTTATTACCAGGATAAATTAAACGACAAACCCTGGGCCACCCGCTCTTACATAGAAATGTGCAACTGGCTGTATGGTCATATAGATCCAAACGATGAAGCTGCCTGGCGTGCCTATCAAAGTTATTACTTCAATTGCGTGCGCGATGTAGACAGCCATGCCCTGACGGTATTGCAGGCCCTGAAAAAACTGGGCATGGATAAAGACACCATCGTCATCTACACCTCGGACCATGGAGAAATGGCCGGTGCCCACAAGCTACGCCAGAAGGGGCCCTTCATGTACAAGGAAAACATGCGCCTGCCCTTTATCGTGCGCCACCCGGATGTCGCGGGTGGCAAAATGACGAATGCGCTGGGTTCACATATAGACCTGGCACCCACTATCCTGGGCATGGCTGGCGTAGCTGCCAGCGCGACTGCAGAGAAATATCCCTACCTGAAGGGCCTGGATATCAGTGCCGCCCTCAGCTCAGTTGGTGCGACCACAGAACGCGATAAAAAGGGGATCTTGTTCAATTACGGCATACCTCTGTACATGGACCCGGAATTCTCACGCAAGGGTGCAACAACCGGCAAGATATACAACAAGTTGAGCGCTCTCTTGATCGGTTTTGAAAGTGGCCAGTTCTTACCCAGCCTGGATAACCCGGCCCTGTTCCGTGGCATCCATGATGGCCGCTATAAATTTGCCCGCTATTTCAAGCCTGCCGATCATCACCAGCCACGCGACTGGCAAAATCTGACGACACGCAATCAGCTTGAACTTTATGATACGCAAACCGACCCGAATGAAATCACCAATCTGGCGGCAAAACCTGAACAACACAAAGATTTGTTGCTGGACTTGAACAGTAAATTGAATACACTGATCACTACTGAAGTAGGTGCCGATCTGGGCAGGGAATTGCCGGGACCGGCATTTTTATATCATCGTGGAACCTGAACAAGTGAGGAGAACATGCAAGAAAAAACAATAAGCAAAATCCTGTACGTCAGCGGCACTGTCACCATGCTGGCGGGCCTGCAATTTATCGCCCCCACCCTGTTTTTGCAGGCATCAGGCATGCAGGTGGGTGATGTGACTGGCCTGTTCTTTGCCCGTCACTGGGGTTTGATGGCTTTTGTAGTTGGCGCACTGATCATCTATGCGGTCAGGCAGGTGCAGGCGAGAAGGGCGATTTTATTGGCAGCGGCAGTTGAGAAACTGGGACTGGTGATCATGGTGGCCATCAACTGGGCAGAGCCAGCTTTGCAGGGCCTGCATATTGCAGCCTTGTTTGATGGTGCTTGCGTGGTGCTGTATTTGATTTATTTATTGGCTAAATTACCACCGCCACCAGCGCAAACTTGAGTTTTGGCTGCCCATGAAAAAATCCCCTCATGCGAACATCAGGGGATTTTTTTACTGCAACTCACTGAAGTGAGTCTGAATCTACAATTGCTAAATTACTTCTTTTTAGCAGTTGCTTTTTCAGCCGCTTGTGTGAACTGCTGGGTAGCCTTGGTCAGGTTTTCTTCCAGAGTTTGCACAGCTTGCTTGCTTGTTTTGGACAGTTGCTCGTAACCTGCATTGATGTTGCCAACAACAGATTTCAAGGCTGTTACAGCTTGTTCGGAACCAGCTGGTGCATTTTTAGTTACTTCGTCGATCAGGGAAATCACTTTAGTGTTTGTTTCAGCGATGTGCGCTTCAACTGCTTTAGTGAATTCTTGCTGAGTTGCTGTCGTGATAGTTGCCAGGTGACGGCCATAAGCCAGGGCTTTTTCAGCGTTTGGCTGAGCTTGAGCAGCAGACAAAGTGAAAAATTCTTGTGGGTCTTTGGCGCTCAACAGTTGTTTGGCAGTAGCAGTACCTTCTTCGAAACTTGCCTTGGCAGCATTGACGTTCAGGGCAAACAACTGCTCCAGGCCTTCAAATGCTTTTTTGTTCAGGGCAGTCAGGGAAGCAAATTGGGCTTCCAGGTTAGCTTTAGTAGTAGCGATAAATTGTTCTGGTGTATTGGTAGTCATGGCATTCTCCGGTAGATGGAATTAAGTGGCTTTAGTAATCGGCAGCGCTTTCCAGGAATTCTTGAATGGTGCACCGCAACAAATACGATTTTACACGTAGAATTTAAAACGT
This sequence comes from Undibacterium sp. Ji83W, assembly GCF_049340385.1. Lineage (NCBI taxonomy): Bacteria > Pseudomonadati > Pseudomonadota > Betaproteobacteria > Burkholderiales > Oxalobacteraceae > Undibacterium > Undibacterium sp. Ji83W. The sequence goes on from NZ_JBMPOZ010000004.1 coordinate 292,030, forward strand.
CAAGCACTTTTTGTGCATCGCACCAAAATTAGCTAAATGATATTTTCAGATATCTATCTGCTTTTCCTGAATTTACCTGCTCTGCCTGTTCTTTAAGCACATTCCTGGCATAGCCATGATCCAGCAATCTTGCTATTTGGCAAATTTTTTTTCCAGCATCAACAAGGCTTCCTTATTCTGCAAACCGCCTGCATAGCCAGTCAGTGCGCCATTACTGGCGATCACCCGGTGGCAGGGAACGATGATGGATAGAGGATTACGCCCATTTGCTGCCCCCACTGCGCGCACCGCCTTGGGCCTGGCTATCCCCTGTGCCAGCGTCAGATAGCTGCTGGTCTGGGCAAAAGGTATGCGGCGCAAGGCTGCCCATACCTCTTGCTGGAAGTCTGTGCCTGCCGACAAATCCAGCAGCAAATCAAAATCCTGGCGCTGACCGGCAAAGTATTCCTGTAATTGCTTGCGTGCCTGTATCAGGACAGGATCAGACTCATCTTCTTGCCAGCCTGCACTGCCTTTGAAGTGTTTGTGGTTTTCAAAATACACACCGCTGAGACCGCGCTCACTGGCGGCTAAAAGTAATTGCCCTACTGGACTGTCGTAATTAATGTATTTCATGATACTTCCCTCATTCCTTATTTAGTCTTTATTTACTCTTTGCTTAATGATTGCCACAGCAAGAGAGCGGCATAAGCCCGCCACGGTGCCCAGGGTTGGGCGACGTTCAGTAATTGCTTTTCAGTCAGGCGCTCGCTTACCGGTGTCGTCAGTAATGCCGCGGCTTTTTGCAAACCCAGGTCACCTGCGGGAAAAGCATCCGAGAAACGCAGGGCGCGCATGACGATGTATTGCGCTGTCCATTCGCCTATGCCTTTGACAGTCTTCAGTTTGGCTACCATGTCATCCGAACTGGCAACCAACTGCCTTTGCAAACCGCCATCAAGTGCAAACTGGGCGATGTTTTGCAGGGTGGCAGCACGCGCACCGGGTATGCCTATGCCTGCCAGTTGGTCTATCGATAAGCCAACGATGGTTTGCGGACTGGGGAAATGGTGGGTGACAGCAGCAAACGGTGTAAGCACGGGCTGACCAAATCGGGTCACCAGCCTGCCCGCCACGGTAGTAGCACCTGCCACGCTGACTTGCTGGCCCAGCACGGCACGGATGGCCAGCTCAAAACTGTCGAAGGCTCCCGGCACACGCATACCCGGTGTGCGCAGGATTTGTCCTGCCAGCAAGGCATCACCCTGCAAATGACTTTGTATGATGGCAGGATTGGCTTCCAGGTCAAACTGCTGCCTGACCCTGGCCATCAAGGGCATGAGCACTGGTGCCAATGAAGGCGAGACTTGCAGGCTGAGTTGCTGTTTGGCGGGCAGATGGGCGACTTTGAGCCAGCCTTCCAGGCCATCCATCTGTACGCTGCGCACATAGGCTTTGCCACCTTTTTCATCGATGACGGCTTCCAGCCCCGGCATGGCACGCCCGGCAAGGTAAGTAATCACTGCGTCCCAGGCATAAGGGGGGCGGTAAGCCAGTTTCAAGCTGACGCCCTCCCCAGCGCTGTCAGCCGCGCGCCTTATCGAACCCGGTGCCATTTGATAACGTTCCGAGAACAGGGCATTAAAGCGCCTGACGCTGCCAAAACCGGCGGCAAAGGCAATCTCGGCCATGCCGAGCTGGGTTTCTTGCAGCAGTTTTTTTGCAAACAATAAGCGCTGGGTTTGCGCCAGTTCTACCGGTGTCACGCCGAATTCCTGCAGCATGACACGGCGCAACTGGCGTGAAGAAAGGCCGACCTGGCTGGCAAAACTCTCTATATCTGTTTCATTCAAGGCACCGTCAGCGATTCTTTGCCAGATCGCATGCGCCAGATTTTGCTGTATGGCATACGGTGCCAGTTCAGGGCGGCACCGCAGGCAGGGGCGAAAACCGGCGGCCTCTGCTGCGGCAGCGCTGCTGAAAAACTCGCACGATGATTCACGCGGCGTCTTGACACCACACACAGGGCGGCAATATACGCCTGTGGTTTTGACACCCGTAAAAAAGACGCCGTCGAAACGGCTGTCCTTGGCGGCCAGGGCGCGGTAATAGCATTGCTTTTGCGTCAAACCATCACTAGCCTCGGTCAGCATGAGGCTGGTCGCATCAGGCTGCGTTGTTGCCTGATGTTTGCCAGTTACTGTCTGTATCTGCTGTTCCATAGCCGCCACTTTCTTGTATTGAATCAATTCCCGGATGGTTAAAATTATGTACCGGCATAACAATCTGCATTACTATCTTCAGGAATCGTTATACGCGAGTGCCAGTCACTCTTCTAGCCATTTTCGGACAAACAAATCGGGAACCATGCGCCAGGCGCTGAATTTGAATCGCAATTTGCATCGCATCGTCAAGACCGCGCGCAGGCATCCGCGGCTGGCGACTTGTTTACTCGGGCAATTGAGCCTGCAAGCGGCTACTGCCGGGCAAGCCGGCTTGCAACTTGACGCCTGTTACCAGCGCTATCTGATCCTGGAAAGACTGGGGCAAGCGCACTCCATGCAAAACGAGCTGGAACAGGGTTTGCACATCGCCGAACAACAACAATTGACACGACCGGCTGGCCTGATGCTGCTGGCACTGGGTCGTATCAGTTATACCCAGGGTGCCTACCGTGACGCCTTGATGTATTGGACGCGCTGCGTAGACCTGAGCAAATTCAACCGTGACCAGGTGACGCTGGTGGAAGCACACATAGGGCTGGGGCAAATTTACGATGCCCTTGGCGACAGGAAAACTGCTGCACGCTTTCATACCGATGCAGGCATTTTGCTGGAGCAACTGAATGAGCCTTATCTGCTGTGCAAGCAAATCATCAACCTGGGCGTTAATGAACTCAATACGGGTGAATTGCAGGCAGCAGAAAACTGCTTTCTGAAGGCCAAAGTATTAGCCGAGCAACATGCCATTCATGAATACCTGGCAGAGACTTACTGGTACCTGGGTCTGGTCGCCAGCCGGAATGCGCAACTGGATACGGCAGAAAGCCATATCCGCACCGCACTGGATCTGGCCGATGCCTGCAATTATGTCTGGTTGAAAGGCGCAGTGCTGGATTCGCTGGCCGACATATTGCGCGCAGCCGGGCAATTCGATGAGGCGCTGGATGCCTATGGCAGGGCCTTGAGTTATTCAGAAAAGGTCGCCTCACGCCGACAAAAAGTACGCAGTCTGGCTGCCCTGTCAGAAATCCATGAGCAGCAGGGCAACTGGCAGCAAGCCCTGCATTTTGCCCGCCTGCACCAGCAAACCACGAGCGAGCTGAGTGAACTGGGTACGATGGACAAGTTCCATGAACTGCGTGCCTATGATTTGTCACATAAGTCGCCGGTAGAAATCCTGCTGGAACTGTCATCGAATCGCTTGCTGGAAGAAGGCCAGCAAGGCGAAGTATTGCAATTGATTGCAGATACTGCCCTGGCAATACTGAATACCGAGCTGGCTGCAGTCTTTTTGATAGATGGCAATGAGGTAGGCTTGCACTGCCATGCCAGAGCGGGCCGCAGCCAAGCCCAGGTCAAGGCAGAAATGCCATGCCAGAACTTGCCACTCTTGATGCATATGTTGCAGCAGGATGAAATGCCCTTGGTGGGGCATGATATGCGCCTGCATGTAGTATCCACCGAAATGCAGGCACTGCTGGGGCAAGAACAATTGTACTCAGCACTGGAAATCCCTTTGCGCCTGCATGGCAAGAGCGTGGGACTGATCTGCTTTGCACAAGTCAGCGGGATCAGGAACTGGTCACGTGAAGATGTCTTGTTTGGCCGCCATCTGGGCAACCTGATACAACAGGTACTCAGCCATGCTGAACATGCACAAACCCAGAAGCAACTAGAGGCCAGGGTGCGGGAGCGCACAGCCAGCTTGCAATTACAGACCGAGCAATTGCAGCAGGCACACAAGCATATCTACCGGCTCAGCGAAATAGGCAGGGAAATCACTTCCAGCCTGGACCGCGACACCATCATGGAAATCGTCTATCGTCATGTGCATGATTTGATGGGAGCAGAAGTATTTGCGGTGGGGCTGTACCGGCCAGAGCAGGAGACCATAGAATTCCCCTGCAATATCTTGCGCGGCCACCGCATGCTGCCGTATATACGCGATATCAGGGACAAGGATTTATTATCAGCCTGGTGTGTCTCACATCAGCAACCTATCTTTATCAGCGACATCTATACTGAATACCAGGCCTACATCAGCGAAGCAGGCTTGAACAAGCTGACTGTAGACAGTGCCTATTTTGCCGGGCTGGAAAAAATCATCCCTGTCTCACATATCTATGTGCCCTTGATGATCAAGGGCCGCACCATAGGTATCATCGCCATACAAAGCACGCAAAAAAATGCCTTCCAGCGCATGCATCTGGATATTGCCATGATGCTGGCGGCTTACACTGCCATTGCCGTAGAAAATGCCGAGACTTACCAGCAATTATTAAAAGCCCAGCAAATCCTGATTTCGCAAGAAAAACTGGCGGCACTTGGCTCACTGGTGGCAGGTATCGCCCATGAATTGAACACGCCCATAGGCAATAGCCTGCTGACAGCCACTACCCTGCAAGAGCAATCAGTCCTGTTTTTACGCAAGCTGACAGAAAACACCTTGAAGCGTTCTGACCTGAACCAGTTCACGGCCACCATCAATAATGCCAATGAATTATTGCTGCGCAACCTGATGAGTGCCAGCGACCTGGTCAGCAGTTTCAAGCAAGTCTCGGTAGACCAGACCAGCCAGATGCGCCGTCTGTTTAATCTGCGCAAGACGACACTGGAAGTCATACGCACCCTGCACAATCTCATCCATAAACATGGGCATACGCTGGAAATTGATATTCCCGACGATATAGAGCTCAACAGCTTCCCTGGTCCTTATGGACAGGTACTGACCAACTTTATCAACAATGCCATGCTGCATGCCTTTGAAAATCGTGAAAACGGCAAGATGCTGTTACGTGCCCACAAGACACCGGACCATCAAGTACAAATCATCTTCAGCGACAATGGCAAGGGCATAGAGGCGCAGGATTTGCGCAGGATTTTTGATCCCTTCTTCACCACCAAGCTGGGTCAGGGTGGCAGTGGACTGGGACTCAGCATAGTCCACAACCTGGTGACCACCATCCTGCATGGCAGCATCGCTGTCGATAGTGCGCCGGGCATGGGCGCACGGTTTACCATGGATTTGCCACTCAATCCTTAAGAGCTTAGCAATACAATTCTGACTGCTGCAAGACACCATACCGTCATGGTGTTTTGGGCAGTCCACATGATTTTCAGGATTGGCATACACTTACCGAGTTTGCTTATAAGTGAAAATCATGACTACTCAACGCGCCCCTGACCTGAAAACCGTGCTGCTGGCCAGCGGTATTGTCATCACCTTGTCCATGGGCGTCAGGCATGGTTTTGGTTTCTGGATGCAACCCATCTCACAGCAACACGGCTGGACCAGAGAAACCTTTTCCATGGCCATGGCTTTGCAAAACCTGATGTGGGGGGTATTTGGCCCCTTGGCTGGCATGGTGATAGACAGGGTGGGTACTGCCAAGATGATGGTGCTGGGCGCTTTTTTGTATGCCGCTGGTTTGTTGTGGATGGCTTTGGTTGACCAGTCTGGCCTATTCATTGTGGGTACCGGGATACTGATAGGCGCGGCACTGGCCTGTACTTCGTTTGGTGCAGTCAGTGGCATCATAGGCCGCACTGCTCCGATGGAAAAACGCTCCTGGGCTTTTGGCATTTCCTCTGCCGCTGGTTCCTTTGGCCAGTTTGTCATGATGCCGATAGAACAGCAATTGATAGACCGCGCAGGTTGGCAAAATGCCTTTTATGTACTGGCTGCTCTGGTCGTATTGCTGATGGTTCCTATGGCCATGAAGCTGCGCGAACCTGCACTGGAACAAGCCACTGGCCCGCAGCAAAGCATTGCCGAGGCAATACGTGAAGCCTTTGCCTACAAGCCATTTTTATTGCTGGTGGCCGGCTATTTCGTCTGTGGCTTCCAGCTGGTTTTCATTGGCGTGCACATGCCTGCCTATTTGAAAGACAAGGGTGTCATGGATCCCAGCGTCGCCGTGTATGCGCTGGCATTGATAGGCCTATTCAATATCTTTGGTTCTTACTATGCAGGCAAGCTGGGTGGCATGTTCCCCAAACCTTATCTGTTGTCAGCCATCTATCTGGCACGCAGCATCGTCATAGGTCTGTTCTTGCTGGCACCGTTGACACCGTATTCCGTATATCTCTTCGCCGCAGCGCTGGGCTTGCTGTGGCTGTCCACTGTGCCGCTGACAAATGGTGTCGTTGCCGGCATTTTTGGTGTCAAATATTTGTCGATGTTGTCAGGCTTTGTGTTCTTCTCTCATCAGGTCGGCAGTTTCATCGGTGTCTGGCTGGGTGGCTATATATATACCAAAACCGGCAGCTACAATATGGTGTGGGGCATAGTCCTGGCGCTGGGTATTTTTGCGGCGCTGGTGAATTTGCCTATCAGTGAAAAACCCATAGTCCGCGCTACTCCGGCCCCGGCCTGAGCGACTACTGTTAATTTATGTCCAAACAATTATCCCTAAGATTATTGCGCCTGCTGTGGGGCAGTATCATCGCCATGGTGCTGGCCCTGGCGTTTATCGCCTATCTGCGCCCGTCTTTCATACTTGACCTGGCGAATCGTTTCGTCATGTGCTGAAGACCAATTTTTTCTACGCACTTTTTAGCGCCTCAGGGCGCTATTTTTTTGACTGGAGTGAACGATATATTAGCTTTATGGTCTGCTACACTGGGTTCCCTTTTTGATCAAAGATACTGGTAAAACTACATGAACAAACATCTACTGCTCATCTTGCTGGGTACTGCGCTGGCGAATCCTGCCAGTTATGCTGTCACATCTGCTGCCGAACCTGGTAGCGCCGTCATACAAAAAAGGGCTACCGGCAAACTAGCTGACAATCCCTTTGCCAGCGCCAGCAAACTGCCTTACCACTATCCGGCTTTTGACCAGATCAAAAATACGCATTACGCGCCAGCATTCACTGAAGGCATGCGCCAGCATGCGGCTGAAATTACTGTGATCGCCAATAATCGTGCCGCGCCTACATTTGAAAATACCGTAGTCGCCATGGAACGTGCGGGCCAGATGCTGAACCGGGTTTCCATCGTATTCTTCAGCCTGACTGGCGCAAATACCAATCCCACACTGGAAGCCCTGTCGCGTGACCTGGCTCCCAAGCTGGCGGCCCATCAAGACCAGATTTTCTTGAATGCACACCTGTTCCAGCGCATCAGCAAATTATATGAAGCACGCCAGGCACTGAAACTGGATGCAGAATCAGAACGCTTGCTGGAACGCTATTACACAGACTTTGTACGCGCAGGTGCCAAGCTGGGTGACAAGGACAAGCAAAAACTGAAAAGCCTGAATGCGCAATTGGCCAGCCTGTCCACCAAGTTCAGCCAGAATGTGTTGAAAGAGACCAATGCCTCGGCCATTATCGTTGATAACAAGGCAGAACTGCAGGGCTTGTCTGAAGAAGAAATCGCCAGCGCGGCCGAGGCTGCCAAGACGCGTGGCCTGAAAGATAAATTCGTCATCCCGCTCATGAATACCACTAGCCAGCCATTCGAGGCCAGCCTGGCAAACCGCGCCTTGCGCCAGCGCCTGCATGAAACATCGGTCAACCGTGGCAGCCATGGCGGTGAGTTTGACAACCGCCAGGTCGCCATCGATCTGGCACACCTGCGTGCTGAACGTGCCACCCTGCTGGGTTATGCCAACCATGCAGCCTATGGACTGGAAGATGAGACCGCCAAGACCACCACTGCAGTCAACAAGATGCTGGGCGAGCTGGCACCGGCAGCGGTCAATAATGCCAGGGCCGAAGGCGCAGAACTGCAAAAAATCATCGATGCACAGCAAGGTAATTTCAAACTGGCGGCATGGGACTGGGCGTTTTATACCGAGCAATTACGCAAGGCAAAATACAGCTTTGACGACAGCCAGTTGCGCCCTTATTTTGAATTGAAGAATGTGCTGGAAAACGGTGTCTTCTTTGCTGCCACCAAGTTGTATGGCATTACTTTCAAGGAACGCACTGACTTGCCGGTGTACCACCCCAGCGTCAAGGTGTATGAAATATTTGATGCGGATGGCAAGAGCATGGCCTTGTTCATCGCCGACATGTATGCGCGCGACACCAAACGCGGTGGCGCCTGGATGAATGCCTATGTAGAACAATCCAGTTTGTTTGGCACTCACCCTGTGCTTGCCAACCATCTCAATATCCCGCAACCGCCAGCAGGCCAGCCTACCCTGCTGACCTTTGATGAAGTGCGCACCGCTTTCCATGAATTTGGTCATGCATTGCACGGCTTGTTCTCGAATGTAAAGTACCCGCGTTTTTCTGGCACCAATGTACCTCGTGACTTTGTCGAATATCCTTCGCAAGTCAATGAAATGTGGGCGACCTGGCCTGAGGTCTTGAAGAACTACGCCAGACATTATCAAAATGGCGAAGTGATACCACAAAGCCTGGTCGATAAAATCACCGCAGCCAATAAATTCAATCAGGGTTTTGCAACCACGGAATATCTGGCAGCATCCCTGCTGGATCAACGCTGGCATCAACTGACACCAGCGCAAATACCAAAAGATGCGCTGGCCTTTGAAGCTGATGCATTGAAACAGGCTGGTGTCGATTTTGCCCCGGTGCCGCCACGTTATCGCAGCACTTACTTCTCCCACATCTTTGGTGGCGGCTATTCAGCCGGTTACTATGCTTATCTGTGGAGTGAAGTGCTGGATGCCGAGAGCGTGGAATGGTTCAAGGAAAACGGCGGCCTGAATCGCAAGAATGGCGACTGGTTCCGTCAGCAATTATTGTCCAAGGGTGGCAGCATGGACCCACTGGAGTCTTTCCGTAATTTCCGAGGGCGCGAGCCAAAGATAGAGCCTTTGCTGATACGCCGTGGTTTGCAAAAGCAATAGGACGAGACGAAGTGAGGAGCTATGCAAATAAGTCTGCATAGCTCAGTACACTAAACACTAAAGACATTAAAAACGGACCAAAAAAAAAGAGGGAACATTATTCTATGTTCCCTCTTTTCATTTATTTGGCTGCAATGCCTTTATTCAAGCTTCCAGACAAAATCAACTTTTGCCCATAGTTGATCTGGCTTGCCATCCTTGGTACCCGGCTTGAATTTGCATTGGCTCAATGCGCCCAATGCAGCCTTGTCCAGACTCTTGGAACCGCTGGATTTTTCGACTTTGGATTCGACGACCTTGCCATCTGTGCTGATGAGAAAACCCATGGTAACGGTGCCGGTTTCTTCATTCATCAAAGCTGCTTTTGGATACTTTGGTGGTTCGCAGGATTTGCTATCCATTACTGGTGAAGTTTCTGCAGCCATGACAGAAGCACTGGCGCACAGCAATAAGGATGAAATGAGAATTGATAATTGTGGTTTCATAGAACTCTTTGTATTCATTTTCTATTCAGTATAAAAAATTTCCAACAGATTTCAAGGCTAGACACTATTCGCAACAATTGACGTTTAATTGGCGTTTAATTGTTGCGAGCTTAAGTGCGGATGATCAATCATCAGCACTTGACATTGCCGGTGTCAGAACTCTTCCCATTCATCAGCGCTATTTGATGCAGCCGCTTTTTTCGGCGCAGTTCTGGCGGCTGGTAAAGATTTTACCTGATTGCTTCTTGCTTTAGTCTTGATTGCTACCGGTTCTACACGGCGCACCGGTGCCTGTGCCAAGGGAGCAGCGATTTGCTGGGCGCGTTCACCTGTGTGCAATTTAAAGACACTGACCACTTTCGCCAGTTCAGAAGCCTGATCTTGCAGACTTTGGGCTGCTGCTGCGGCTTCCTCCACCAGGGCAGCATTTTGCTGGGTCATGCTGTCCATTTCTATGATGGCATGGTTGACGTGTTCAATACCTACGCTTTGTTCCTGGCTCGCTGCACTGATTTCGGCAATGATGTCGGTCACATGTTTCACGCTGGAGACTACCTGGTCTATCGTGACACCTGCCTGGCCAACCAGCTTGGTACCAATTTCGACTTTCTCTACTGAAGTGCCAATCAGGGTTTTAATTTCCTTGGCAGCAGCAGCACTGCGTTGTGCCAGATTACGCACTTCAGCAGCAACTACCGCAAAACCGCGGCCTTGCTCGCCGGCGCGGGCAGCTTCTACCGCAGCATTCAAGGCCAGGATATTGGTCTGGAAGGCGATGCCATCAATAACGCTGATGATATCGACAATTTTCTTGGATGACTCATTAATGGAGCCCATGGTATCAACCACCTGGGCAACCACTACACCACCCTGACGCGCGACTTCAGATGCAGATGCCGCCAGTTGATTGGCTTCGCGTGCATTGTCGGCGTTTTGTTTCACTGTCGTCGTCAATTCCTTCATGGACGAAGTGGTTTTTTCCAGAGAGCTGGCTTGTTGCTCGGTACGGGAAGACAGGTCCAGATTACCAGTCGTGATTTCGCTGGATGCGGTGGCAATGGTATCTGTGCCATTGCGTACCTGGGCGACGATATTCACCAGACTGTCGCGCATGTTTTTCATTTCATACAAGAGGCTGGCACTGTCGCCCGATTTCAAATCGATAGGCGCAGTCAGGTCACCTGCGGCAATTTGACCGGCGATAGTGGCAGCATAATCAGGCTCGCCACCCAGTTGCCTGAGCAAGCTGCGGCTGATCATGAATGCGGCGAAAATACCCGCAGCCAATGCCAGGCCACCCAGGGTCAACATCATGGTTGTGGCCGCTTTAAAAGCGGAACTTGCTTCATCAGCAGTCTGGGTATTGAGCTTGTCTTCCAGCGTGACCAGTTCATCCAGTGCATCCAGCCATTTTTTCTGTACTGGGCGCAGTTTCTTGATCAGGGTAATAGTGGCAGCTTCGGCATTATTTGCCAGGCCCAGTTCCTGCGCTTTGGCAGGCAGGGCGGCAGCGGCAGTTTCTGCGTCTTTCAACTTGGCCAGCAAGGTTTTTTTCTCTGTTGAGACATTACCTTCTTCAGTTGCAATCTTGCTCAATTTTTCATCAGCAGTCGCATACTGTTTGGATTGCTCTGCAATCTTTTTCAGTTCCGGCTCCATATCTGCCGCATCATTCAACAAGGTCAGATTACGCAGCGACACCATGCGGTCATAGACGATGGCGCGCATATCCAATGCCAGACGGGTCTCGGCATTGCTGACATTCACGATCTTCTCCAGTCGCCCCTGAATCTGGGACATTCTCGAAATGCCGACGATAGTTACGGCAATTAAAAACGTTAAAACCAGAGCAAAGCCCAGTCCCAGACGTCTACTTACTGTCATTTTTGATAAATTCATTTGCTTGACTGGTTTGAAAAATGGTTGAGGAAGATGAAAACAAAGATGTTACAAAGTACTACGTCGCTTGCTTATCATTGCCGGAAAAATTACCATCAAGCCACTTTATCTTATAAATGCATGATGAAGCGTGCACTTATTGAAAGTACTGTGGTCAATCCACGGAAAAGCAATAGATAAAGTTAGAAATATACTCGAATTTTGCTCAGTAGCAAGGGCTTTTTGCGGGCGTTTTCGCTCAAAGAATTGACTACAAGCGGCAATTTATTTCCATTTAGACAGCTATAAAAGTTTGCTTATTTTTTACGCAGATTAACTATACCTTCCCCAGTTGTCCGATGACTGAATTTTGTTCACAATTTTCACGATTTCCCCATGGCAACATCGCTTTATTGAAAAATCATTATGTCTCTGAAACAGAAAAAATTATTTCTTTAAAGAAAGAAAAATAATTTTCAATATTTCCTTCAGCATAGCAAAATTTGAAAAAAAACCCGGACAAGTCCGGGTTTTTTTCTGACTGAAACTTAAATCAGTATTTGTATTGCGCTGTCACATAGAAGGTACGGCCCAGAGGGTCAGTGTAGCGACCATCGTAACCAACCTGATTACCACCACCTGTATTACGGATAGTGAATGGAGGGTCCACATTGAACAGATTGCGGATACCACCAGTGATAGTCAGGTTTTTGATGACCTTGGCTTGCAACTGGTAATCAATCGTCGTGTAGTTGCTGACATCACGATTCATGTCTACATAACCACCAACGCTGCCGTCGGCATTGACGGAACGTACATAGCCATCACCAGCAGCTGCCACTTTGTCATGGTAACCAGAACGGTAGTTCATGGTCAGGCTATGAGTGTACTGATCGGATACCTTCAACGAAGTTACCAGTCTGGAAATGATGCGGAAAGTCACGTCGTCATAAGAATCAAAGCGACCAATGCTGCTTTCTTTAGCCGCGCCTGGTACGTCTTTTTCTGCCGTCAGCATATAAGTACCAGACCAGTTCACATTCAGCTTACCGACTGGTGTGGCTGATTTGAACGTTGCATCCCAATCCAGACCAGAATAACGTGAGCTGGCCAGATTCACCGGGCTACGATTTGCCACCAGAACTTTGGACTTCTGGATAGGATCGTAATACAGGGAAATGTATTGATCCGCCAGTGATGGTGTTGTGAAAATCAAATCCTGAGACAATTTCTGGATTTGGTTTTTCAGTTTCACATCCCACCAGTCCAGACCCAGGGACAAGTTGCTGGTAGGCTCGAGGCGGAAACCAAATGCTGCCTGTTTGGATTCTTCTGCTTTCAGAGCATCTCCGCCTGTGCTTGGATTACCTTTTTTCAACAGACCGTATTCAGACGTACCACGGCAATATGGGAAACGTGGATCAGTTGCTTTAGTGATAGGGCAAGGGAAGAAATTCGAAGAACCATCGTTTTTCAATGGATCAGAAATATCATTCAGTGTTGGTGCCTTGAAGCCTGTGCCATAAGAACCACGCAACATCAGATTTTGCATAGGCTGATAGCGTGCCGACAATTTGTAAGTTGCCTTGGAGACGGACACACCCTGAGTGCCAGGCTGTGAAGCATTACCGTTGACGTCATAGCTGACATTGTCTTTCTTGACGGCGTCATAGCTGTCATAACGCACAGCTGCTGTGACATCCATGTTTTTGATGACAGGCATCAGCAATTCGCCGAAAGTACCCCAGCTCTTGCGGGAAGCAACCAGGCCTTGGGAACCCGTACCACCACCGATGATGACATCTGTCCATGCCGGATGCTGAGGACCAGGACCTTGTACCAGTTCGCTAGGTGCATCATTGAAAGACTGCTTGGTCGTATCCGCGCCCAGACCCAGTTGTGCCTTGCCGCCACTCATCTCAAACAATTCTTTGGATGCGTGGGCGCTCAGGACATCAATCTTGGATTTGGTTACGCTGAGGTTTTCATTCAGCACCGCTGGTGCCAGGATGGCAGAAGCATTGGCATTGATGACGTAAGGATTGTAAGCACCGGATTTGACCAGAGCATCAAAACGGTTGGCGCTCATGTAACCGGAAACCGCATCGTCTTTTTCTGTATTCTCGGAATGGGTATAGCTGGCGCTCAAATCCCAGCCCAGGTAATTGCTGTCTATACCCAGAACCAGATGACGGGCTTCAGTTTTATAGTCATCAGCACGGCCACCTGCATCACGCGCACGGAAATAGAAGAAGGCATCCGTTACGTCATTCGGATTGATACCTTGTCCTGCCAGCAGCGGCACAACAGATTTGTTGTAGGCACCGATGTAATTCGGATTGATTACTTTTTGGCCGGTTACAGGATCAGTGCTGAAAGTAGTCAAAGGCTGGGCAGGAGCAGCATAGCGTGCTTTATTGGAGAAATTGGACATGACCAATTCACCAAATACTGTCGTATCTTTACCCAGTTTCAAATTACCGGAAGCAAAGAAGCTGTCGCGCTTCAGTTCTGGCAGCAATTGTACTGTCGATGCATAGTCATAACGGCATACACCGCCACGTTCGAAAGTGCTAGGGCCATTACATTTGCCAGTATTCACCAGGTCAGGCGAGAAGGTCGCATTATTGCCCTTGGAATCATAAATGTCGGCATTGGCAGGTATCGAGTTGATACTGGTCTGCCAGGTGGCGTACATCTTGCCATCTTTCATGAACTTCTGGACACCGGAATTGGCGAAGCTGCGCTGAGCGGCTTCCAGAGGTTTTTGTTCGTCATGGCTATAAGCGAACAAGACGTTGAAGCCGTCTTTTTCAGGGTCGCCAAAACCTTTGGAAATGGAGAAGTTGCCACTACGACCACCGCTTTGCTGCGGACTGGTCAGGGTTGCTTCTACATTCAGGTCTGTCTGGTTCTTTTTCAGAATGAAGTTGACGACACCGGCAATCGCATCTGAGCCATACAGTGTGGAAGCGCCGTCAGTCAAAATCTCTACGCGTTCAACTGCAGACAAAGGGATACTGCCCAGATTGACGGCACTACCTGTGCCGTACGGTGCCATACGGCGACCATTCAACAATACCAGGGTGTAGTCAGTACCAATCGCGTGGATAGAGGCAGACTGGCGACCGGCACCACCACCGTTGACGGAAGTGGATGCAGTAATAAAGCCTTGCATGGCAGGGAGGGCAGCGACGAGGTCGGCCACATTATTTGCACCACTTTGCTCGATGTCTTTACGGCTCAGGGTTTGCACAGGCAATGCGCCTTCTTGTGCTATCCGTTTGATCGAGGAACCGGTAATTTCCACTTTTTGTACTGCGTCTTGCGACATCGCTGGTTGTGCCAGCAAACCTGCACCGACCGCGAAACCACCCACAAACATCAGGCGTACGGATCGGGCCAACATTTTTTCTACCATGACTAAACCCCCAAAAATGTAACTAATGAGCGAGGCCGCCCGGACAAGACCCTGATTGGTAACCAGAATCCCCTATTTGCCCGGAACAGCCAGATTTTCTTTTCTGGATTATTTTTAGCGGAAAATGAAAAAAAGCAATTCATCGCAATTTGTTCATCATTTGTCTGTTTTCAATTACAGCTTCATTTTCCGAAAAAAAATCTCCTTGTCATGGAACCATTTGAAAACTTTGATGTCAAGACTGCAGATTTTGTTACAAAAATCGGATTTTTCCTGTCTGCGAGCCAAAATGTTAAATAATTGCAGGTCATAAAATTACGCAAGATGAACTGTTGTGTAATAACGTCGGCCAGCGATATTTATATTTAATTTAGCTAATTATTCATATCCAAAAATTTGCACCCGCCTAAAAGCCTGAATGGCAGGATAAAAAATGGGTACTTATGAACCTTGCACCATTTTGGACCTGATCTGCTATTGCTTTTTTCACCATCTGAAATTTGTATGTACAATTTCAGCTGTTTTAAAAGAAGTCAGATCGAAATTATTCTTTCCATAGAGAACTATAGAGCCCCTCATTCAATAATCTAGCGTGTCTCTTTATGGCAACAGACTATTGATCATAGTTGAAGTCTGAGATGCCAAACTATCACTTTCCTTACTGGAAGATTCTTCTCTGTCCAAAAAATCCCGTCATGGCCCAGCCAGTCATATCGCCAGGAATCCTGGATGGAAAATATGAGCGTGCGAGGGGGCTTCACGACTTCAGAGCGCGTTTACGATCTTCGGAGCAGCAAGGCCAAAATCGCCAGGTGAATGAATTCCAAGTCCATGTTTAGCCAACGCTCGCAGCTCTTCCATGACAGCCTGTTCTTCTCCAACCAAGCAAAGCTGCGTTCGACGATCCGGCGCTTGGGCAACGCCTTCAAGCTGTCCAGCTCACGACGCTTGGCAATCTGTACCATCACTGACTCACCCAGTATCTGCATTACTCCTTGTGCAAAAGATAAGCCTATATAACCGCTGTCGGTCAGAACGCTTTGTATCTTCTTCAAATTTGCCTTGCAGCGACGCAATGCGAGCAAGGCGCACTTGCGGTCGTTCACCTCATCAGGTTCTTAGATTGCAAACACAGACTAAAAAATCTTGTAAAAATAAGAAGTATAAATAATAATGAACCGTTCTATTCTTATCAGTTATTCAATCTTGGCAATTGCATCTGGCACTTGAAAACAAGTAGTTAGTTCGTAATGAAATTACTGAGTCACTTCGCTATTCGCTTCCTATGTCAGTAATTAGATGGAAATTATTGTTGCGATGGATTCAGGCGAATCAAGTTGATGAAGGGAGTACCACTTGCATTTGTTGCAGATAAGTAGGTAGCTCAACCAGTTTGGACAATATCCTTAGCATCTGCCATTGTTAAAAAATTAACCACAAAAATGTATTCAGAGTAGAAAAACAATAGAAGCGCCAAAATCAACGACATTCAAAAATAAGGAAAATGTTCATGCAACTGCGGATGCAACTTATTGGCGAAAGTGAGTCAATGCTGCGCTATGCCTTCGGCCGTGGCATGGAAATACCTCAAGCAATACAAGAAATGGCGGGTTTGCTGGAAAGGACAAGTGATCACAATGAGCCATCCGACACCTTGTTGATTGACCTGATTAAATTACATGATCAGCTAGCTAAATTGGTAGCACCTGCGATGCCAAGCACACTCCAATTGCTCGATCATGACGCTACCAACGGATCTTGGGTATCAATGTTCGGTCCATTGCCCAACATACGCCGTTTGACTCTGGCATCATTTCTGTGTACTTGTGGATTTATTATATTGAGCATGTCTCCTACGGTCGACAGCATCAATGTTAATTCAGATATTTATCATTTATCTGGAGTCCCACTATTAGTCATCATCTGTTTTTTGCTCACTTCTGCTGGCATGGGGAGCACCTTTCATGCGCTATTTCAAATGCAGAAATATATTACAGACGGGACTTTTGACTCTCGCTACGACACCACTTATTGGATCCGTATTGGCCTGGGTTTTGTCGCCGGATTATTATTGGCCGTTATGTTGCCATTGCATGCTAATGCTGATACTCCAACCATCGCCAAGCCAGTATTGGCTTTACTGGGCGGATTTTCTTCTGGACTAGTGTTTCGAATATTGAAACGACTGGTGGACACGGTAGAATCATTATTTCACTCAGACATGCGGGAACTGGCTAATAAAACCGCTGAATTACAATTAGCAAGCACCAAGCAAGACCTGTTGAAAGGGCGTTTAGATGTTGCCGAACAGTTGATTGATTTGCGTGACCAACTGGCACAAGGAAAGTCGAACGAGCAAATTAACGCTTCCCTGTCAATTTTACTTGACAACTTAATGTCGAAATCCAGTAGCGGAGTTTTCCCGGCATCAGCGACGGCAATTCTTGGCAATACTGAGGCTATCGAGTCCCACAAACTGGCGAACGGAACTATTACTGTGCAGTAGATTTCAAAAAAGTCCTGGAATTCGGTAAGCCAGGGATTAGTCATGCAATGAATACATTGAAGACCTTAGAACCTGTTTACGATCTTACAGCGCGTGCGTGATCGTGGCCCATGTGCTGCTCAAAATGCTCATGTACCAGAGTATATCCCGCTTTTTTCGCTGCTCTTCTCCCAGCTGACGCTCGCTACAGATTGTAAGCAGGTTCGCAGGAAACGGTGCTGGCAAAATTTTGGAATGTTTGCCAATCTATGTCTCCAGGAGGCTTGCATTCAATGCCATCAGCATAGCCAATTCAATCCCTGGCTCAGTGATATCAGATGGTCTCCCAATAAAAAACCCCACAAGCAAGCTTGTGGGGTTTTCAATTTTTGTATTTGTGTCGCCAGCACCGGCATAACAAAGCCGGTGTGACTACACTAAACTACGCCAACATTAGAACGTGTAACGACCACCGATGTTCCAGTAGCGGCCAACTGCGCCGGACTGATGCAGGGATGGGTTGTAGTTGATACGGCCATAAGTCTGGACGTCCAGCGGTGCCATCTTGTCGAACAGGTTAGTGATCGATGCTGTGAATTCCAGGTTTTTGGACATTTTCCATTTACCGAACACGTCAACTGTCGTGAATGAAGCTATACGGCAACCGAGGTAAGGCTTACCGTTGGCATCAACGTCCAGGCAATCGCCACCGATTTCATTGGTGTCGCTGATACTGGATACATGGTTGACGTTACCGGACAATGTCCAAGGACCACGTTCCCAACCCAGGCTAACGCTGACTTTAGTACGTGGAGTACCGCCGTCACCAGACAGGTTCACGTCACCGTGAGTACCAGCAAATTCATGCACAGTACCGTCAGCATCAGTTCTTCTGAACTCGTTCATGTAAGTAACGACCAGGCCAGCATTCAACTTGCCGTTGCTGCCCATGTCGTACTTGGCACGCATATCCAGATCCAGACCGGAAGTTTGTGTCTTACCAGCATTCAGGTAAGGCGCTTTCACCATCAGGATAGGACCAACCAGGCCAGGGAAGTTGGTTGTTGGTTCGCCACGCACGATTTGTGCATCTGGGTAGCCAGCTGGGTTAGTAACGATCGCACCTGGGTCAGAACCACTGATTTCGCCGTCACGGACAATTTTCCACCAGTCCAAGGAGATGCTGAAGTTCTTGATAGGTTCTACAACCAGACCAAGGCTATAGCTCTTGGATGTTTCAGGCTTGATGTTTTTGTTACCGATCGTGATCGCGCCAACCTGTTGTGAAGAACAATCAGCAGCCAGTTTAGTCACTGCACAACGGACAGGATCGCTGCCGATATTGGTAAATGCAGCTACAGCGGAATCACCATTCTCTGCCGCGCTAGGCGCACGGAAACCTTCAGCATACGTACCACGGAATGCGATAGCATTAGTTGGTGTGTATTTGAAGCCAGCTTTAGGCGTAGTGGAACGACCATAGTCAGAGTATTTGTCTGAACGTGCCGCCAATTGGAATTCCAGGGATTTCAATACCGGGATAGCCAATTCTGTATAAAGCGCGCTGACATTACGCGAACCTTTGGCAGCAGAGTAACCCAGACCAGCGATGTCATTCGTGTTAGTGAATGGTGTTGCTTCGCTGTTGGTTTCTTCTTTACGATACTCAGCACCAACCGCGATAGCCAATGGGCCGCCCGGCAATTGTGCCAGTTCACGTGTTGCCTTGAAATCTACCGATGTGCTCTTGGTCACGCCGGAGTTTTTCAGGGTTGGAGAAACCAGTGCCAATACTTCAGGTGTATTGATACGGCCTTGACCAATACGGAAAGTACCATTAGCCACGGCTGCTTTCAAAGCAGATTGACGGTAGTAACCGTTTTGAGTCTTGTCTGTTTTGCTTTCAGCATACAGGAAGCCAGTGTCGTAATCCCACTCGGCAAATGTGCCTTTTACACCAGCCAGGAAACGGGTAACTGTGGTTTCCAGATCGGCAGTACGTGGACGAGTAGTATCGATCCAACGTGGGCGTGCGCGAGCATCAGCAAACGGATTGTCAGGATGGCCGATAGGCAACAACAATTGGTCAGGACCTGAACCAGTAATGTTGACACGGGCATTGACCAGATCAAAACCAGAACCAGTCAAACCGGATGGTGTTGTCTGTGTTTTTGCCTTGCTATTGAACAAGCCCAATTCTGTGTACGCTGTGGTTTTGTCATTGATGGCAAAAGTACCGCGTGCATACAGATTCAGGTTTTGTGTTTCTGGCTGAATAGTTTGGTAGGCAACTGGGTCAAACAAGCAACCGCCGCCAGCATTATCCAGAGATGTGCCGCCAACTGGGTCCAGATTTGCCGCAGAGCAAGTACCTGGCAATTGTTGAACACCACGGCCAGCGATAGTGCCGCCAGTTGCACTTACTGGACGTACGGTACCCAGTGCATTGGAACCACCGGCATTACCGGAAGTGATGAAACCAGCGCGTTGGTCGCGGCCACCCCATGGACGTGCATCAGCCTGGCCGATGTAGTCACTACGGTCTTTTTGCCAGATTTTTTCTTGCTTTTTGGCATCAATCGTCATGAAGAGATTGTATTTATCTGTTTGCAGATTACCGAAACCGATCGCAGCGGATGCGCTCGTGGTACGGCCATCGCCACGGGAAGACTGGCCGATATTGGCGGAAACAGATTGACCTACATAGTTTTGACGCAAGATAACGTTGACCACGCCGGCGATAGCGTCAGAGCCGTAAATCGCGGAAGCGCCGTCTTTCAGAATTTCGATACGATCAACTGCATCCAGCGGAATGGAGTTCAGATCGACGAAGCTGCGTTGACCATCATCACCGAAGCCATACGGTGCTGTGCGGCGGCCATTGATCAATACCAGGGTAGAGCTGACGCTCAGACCACGCAGGGAGACACCAGAAGCACTACCAGCGAAACCGTTAGTGAAAGAGCCGCTGATACTGCCGTTATTGTCGGCAGAGATACTGCGAACCACATCAGCGATGGAAGTTTTGCCTGATTGTTCGATGTCTTTGCGGCTCAGGATTTGAGTCGTTGCAACACCTTCTGTTTCAGTACGCTTAATACTGGAACCGGTAATTTCAACTTTCTGTACACCTTCTTGTGCGAAAGCTGGTTGAGCCAGCATACCCATGCTCAACAACAAACCACTAGAACAGATCAGTCGTACCGATCTTGAAATTGTTTTTTCTTTTATCACTATTGCGCTCCGTTCTTTATATGTTCTAAACAAAATCTGGCAAAAACCAAACAAGCTTTGCCAAATTGCAAAATTACCAAATAATATGGAAATTTTTTTTTACGCTTAAGAAATTTTGAGAAATTACTTTCAGAAAATTTGCCTCAGCATGAGAACATCTAAGAGATTCCATTGTCAATATTGATAGAATGCATGCAGCAAAAAAACAACAAGCTGCGATTATGACAATAAATGGGTAAGGGGGAGCACCTGCTTTTGACTATGAGGCTATAGAAAAGTTTCAAAGAAAAACGAGTTTTTTGTATCAATATTGATAAAAGGAAACATTAAAATAAAGTAACTATATTTCCTTTTTGCATGAGTCATCGCAGAAACTACTACTAAGGAAAATTTTGCACCAAAATGTATCTAAATAAAACAGTTTGTATCGTTCAAAACCTCATTTTGACTATATTTAACTGGAATTTTTATCTATCTATATGCAATTTGCGTCGATATGCAGCATAAAGCCAACAAAAAACCCCGGCGCACCGGGGTTTTTTGTTGGCATGACTCAGATTATTACACGAGCTTTATTTTGCAGATGCCTCAGCTGAAGCTGCAGCGGCCGGTGCCTTGACTTCAGGCTCCTTGAACTTGGCACCACCTGCATTGGCCAGATGCACAACTGCACGGGCAACTTCAATATCGTCCAGATCAGGATTACCGCCTTTAGCTGGCATGGCACGCAAACCACCTATCGCATTCGCAACGACCTTGTCATAACCTTGTGCAATGCGCGGGGCCCAGGCAGCGGAATCAGCAAATTTTGGTGCGCCAGCTGCGCCGCTGTCGTGGCAAGCCGAACAAATAGTTTTATATACTGTTTCGCCAGATTGCAAAGTCTTGGGACCGTTGGCATCCTTGAAGTTAAAACCCTGATCAGCTACCGGGCTGATACGCGCAGCAACTGCTTCTGCTGTCAGGGCAGAAGAACCTGCGCCGACTTTTTTGTCATTCGATACATACTGTACCAGCAAGACAATGGCGATAATTGGGACCAGGAATCCGGCAAGAATAGCAACGATAAGTTGCTTAGGGGTCTTGATCGCTGATTCGTGTTCGTCGTGCGCGTCGCTCATGGTTTCCTCAATGCAAATAAATTAGGTACAGAAAATTCTTAGTCTATGCTTGCAGGCAACTTAAACCGCAAGTGCCAAAGCTTGGGATTATAGTGCGAAAGCGCTGTGTTTGGAATGAAAAGCAGTCTCTGAGGGCCAAGAATCCGGAAAATCGGACAGGTTTAACGACAATTCTCCCGCTTTGATGCAGACGTGCTGGCGCAAATCAGCGCGGAATGTTTGCCTTACATTGGCAATGTATGACTGCTGCACGGCTGTGCGTTGACCTTCTCTATTGATATTTGGCAGTGGTCTGGCTGCGCAGGTATCATAATAAGATGTCCAGATACGAACGCCTTCTCCATCTCTTGCAAGTCTTGCGACGCCATCGTCGTCCCGTCAGTGGTCAACATATAAGTAATTAGATAATTAAGTAATGCAAATTCAGATTTAGATGACTTTATTCCATACACAATAGTATCCAAACAGCTACAATAGCGGTCTGCAAATATCTGCACGCGACCGTCTTCCAACGGATAGGATACGAGTTTCCGAAGCTCGCAATACAGGTTCGATTCCTGTCGGTCGCACCATCTGCTGCATCTCTCCGATCCCCCAAACTTCAAATTTACTGATGAAACTGGTCAGCAGCGCTGACATTTCCTTACGTATAGCCTTTATTCAGATAGTTACACGGATTACTTGTTCAAGATGCTGCGTGCTGTAGCCAGGTCTGGCATGTCGAAACTTTTGCCTCGCACCCTCATTCTTCCTGCTCTCAGTATTCATTATCATCATTGCATGTATATTTTGTTGCTTTCCTTGTTATGTTTGTACTAAGCTTGATCGCTTTAGATTTGAACCAGATCTGGTCTTTGCTGGTCTGAGTCCTGGCCTTCTCCATGACAAGTGGAGAGACGATATTCACTACTTTGTATTTATATATTCATAAAGGTCGCTACATGAAATCATCGCGCATGCAACTCAGCAGCTTGAGTCTGTCCCTGACATTGGCTTTTACTACCCTGGTACATATCCCGCCAGCCATCGCGGCTGAAAATGCGACAACGGCCAAAACCGCGCTGCCTGCGGGAGTGCAATTTGTGCGTCAGGTCGAGGGCATAGATGAGTACCAGCTGGCAAATGGCATGCGCGTCTTGCTGGTACAAGATGCCAGCAAACCGACCACCACCGTTAACATTACTTACCGCGTCGGCTCCCGCCATGAGAATTATGGCGAAACCGGCATGGCGCATTTGCTCGAACATCTGATGTTCAAGGGCAGCAAGGCACATCCCCGCCTGTGGGAAGAAATGTCACAGCGCGGCGTGCAATTCAATGGTACGACATGGCTGGACCGCACTAATTACTATGAAACCTTTGCTGCCAAACCAGAAACCCTGGCCTGGGCTATCAGCATGGAAGCTGACCGCATGGTCAATTCCCGTATTTCTGGCGAAGACTTGAAGACTGAGTTCTCAGTCGTGCGCAATGAAATGGAAAAGAATGAGAATTCCGGTGTCGGCATCCTCATACAGCGCATCATGTCCAGCGCTCACCAGTGGCATAACTATGGCAAGGACACCATAGGTGCACGCACCGACGTTGAGAATGTCAACATCCCGCACCTGCAAGCCTTCTGGCGCAAATACTACCAGCCTGACAATGCCACCCTGATCGTGGCCGGTGCTTTTGATGCCAAACAGGCCCTGCAACTGATCGCTACCCAGTTTTCCAAAATCCCCAAGCCCAAGCGTGCGCTGGAACCTACGTATACATTAGACCCTGTGCAAGATGGTGAGCGTGATGTCATCGTGCGCCGCGTTGGTGACTCTCAAGCCATCGCCGCCTTGTATCACACCGTGCCTGCTGCCCATCCCGATTATGCCGCGACTGAAGCACTGGCCCTGATACTGGGTGACACACCCAATGGCCGTCTCTACAAAGCCCTGGTCGAAACCAAGAAAACTGCAGATGTATTCCCCTGGGCAGCAAATCTGGAAGAACCCGGCTTTTTGATGCTGGGGGCAAACTTGCGCACCGAGCAAAACCTGCCGGAAGCCAAGAAAATATTACTGGACACCATAGAAAGCTTCGACAAGTCACCAGTGACTGAAGCAGAACTGGCGCGTGCCAAGGCCAAACTGGATTCAGATATTGCCCAGGTCTTCAATGATCCGGAAAAATTTGCCGTTTCCCTGTCTGAAAGCATAGCCTCCGGTGATTGGCGCTTGTTCTTCCTGTTCCGCGATCGCGTCAAGGCACTCAAGGTTGATGATGTGCAACGCGTCGCCACTACCTGGCTAAAATCCAGCAACCGCACCTCGGGTAGCTTTATCCCGACTGAAAAACCGGATCGCACACCAGCCCCGGCCAAGGTCGCCGTGGATGAGCAAATCAAGCAATTCAAACCTGGCGTAGCCATCGCCCAGGCAGAAAACTTTGTCGCCTCTGCCGATAATATCGACAAGCGCACTGTGACAGGTGCGCTCAGCAATGGCATGAAGTATGCGTTGTTGCCCAAGACTACACGTGGCAATACTGTCGTGTTGTCCATGCATATCAATCTGGGTGATGAAAACAGCCTGAAAGGCAAAGCCGGTGCTGCAGAGTTGGCCGCTGCCATGCTCAGCCGTGGTACAGAAAAACTCAGCCACCAGCAATTTACTGAAGAACTGGACAAGCTCAAGGCCAAGTTGCAGATCAATGGCAATGTGACTTCTGCCAATATCCAGGTAGAAACCATACGCGACAACCTGCCACGGGTATTAGAAATGGTGCGCGATGCCCTGCGCCAACCGGCTTTCAGCGAAGCCGAATTCACCCAATTGCTGAACTCGCAATTGGCGCAGTTGGAAGAGTCACGCAAGGAACCACAATCCGTTGCCATAGATGCGGGCAAAAAAGCCATGAATACCTGGTCAGCAGATGATCCACGCTACTATCGCGGGATTGATGAGCAGATCGCCTATTTGAAGGCCGCCAAACTGGCCGACGTCAAGGCTTTCTGGAAAGAGTTCTATGGTGCCAATCAGGCAAACCAGGCGCAAATTGCCGTCGTTGGTGAATTTGATGCAAACAAGCTGAAAGCTGAATTACAAGCTGCCTTTGGCGACTGGAATGCCCAGCAAAAATTCAACCGTGTTGCCAAGCCTTACCAGGCCACCAAGGCAGATAATAAGCAAATCATCACGCCGGACAAGGCCAATGCCTTCTTCTATGCCGCCATGCAACTGCCGCTGGGTATCAAGCATCCTGACTATCCTGCACTGGTGATGGGCAACTACCTGCTGGGTGGCAGCGCCAACTCACGCATACTGAACCGCATCCGTCAAAAAGATGGCGTCAGCTATGGTGGTGGCTCGGGTTTCAATGCCTCTGCCCTGGATGAAGTCGCCAGCTTTTCCATAGGCGCGATCTATGCACCGCAAAACCGTGCCAAGCTGGAAACCGGCATACGCGAAGAAATCGCCCGTGCACTGACTGAGGGTTTCTCACCCGCTGAACTGGAAGATGGCAAGAAGAGCCTGATACAGCAATACCAGCTGGAACGCAGCCAGGACGCCATGCTGGCATCAACGCTGGCAAACAACCTCTACCTGGGCCGCAATATGCAATACCGTGCTGAAGTAGAGAAAAAAATCCAGGCACTGACTGTGGCACAAGTAAAAGAAGCCATGGCCAAACATCTGGGCTTTGAAAAGACCTTGCGCGTGTTCGCTGGCGATTTCAAGTAAATAGTCTGACAAGGGGTGGGCTTGCACACAGCACTGTGCAAGCCTTTTTTATTGGTTTTCTTGATTGCTCATTATTGTTTCTCATGCTCAACACAACCACTGAAGCTTACCAGTTGCTGTCACAACTCGGCGCATCAGAGCGCTTGCTCACCCATGTCAAACTGGTGGGCGAAGCAGCAGATATGCTGATCACCGGGTTTGAAAACATGGATTTGGCATTCGATGCAAATCTGATACGTCTTGGTGCCGCCATCCATGACGCCGGAAAAATCCTGCATCCCAATGAACTGGATGGCCCGGGTTCTTTGCATGAGCCTGCCGGTGAAAAAATGTTGTTGGGTCAAGGTGTGCAGAGTATCGTCGCCCGATGCTGTGTAAGTCATGCGCAATGGCAGGGGGAAGGCCTGAGCCTGGAAGAATTAGCTGTTGCCACTGCTGACAAGTTATGGAAGGGCAAACGTGAAGCTGAGCTGGAATTGAAACTCATCCACGCGATCGCACAGCAAAAGCATATTGACCATTGGGAAATCTTTACTTCACTGGATGATCTATTTGAAACAATTGCTGCCGGGGGCAGCGAAAGACTGGAACGCAGCAGGTATAAAACTAACTCTTAAAATTGCCCAGCCCTGAATTACCCTTTCCTAATTTATTCTTCTCAGAATTACTCTTCCCAAATATCAGGGATCATCAAACAGCATGCCCTGGCTGACCTGGCGCTCGTTGCTGACATCTGCCTCTCTGACGAGGGCACTGGCCCTGACGCCCAGCAAGCGAAAGCGATTTTCCAATGCCACTCTGCGCAGACATTCCCCGGCCGTCCTGCGTATGACGGCAGGATCAGCCGTTGCGACAGGAATGGTAATGTCGCGTGTAGAGATACGAAAATCCGTGTAACGGATCTTGATACCGACGGTTTTGCAGCGGTAACCTTTTTTTGTTAAATCCCTCGCCAGGCGGGTGCAGAGGTCAGTGAATATCTCGCTCAGTACCGCCCTGTCATGTACGGCATGCAAGTCGCGGTCAAATGTGGTCTCTCTGCTGATGACCTTGGGCTCTGATTCAGTGGAAATCTCCCTGTCATCAATGCCACGCGCCGCGTTATACAGCCAACCAGCATAATTACTCCCGAAGGTATTTTGCAGCAAGCCCAGGTCTGCATTTGCCAGCTCGCCAACCGTGTTGATACCCAGGCTTGCCAGGCGCTCAGTTGATTTTGGGCCTATCCCATTCACTTTTTTCACAGGCAGCGGCCATATCCGTGTTGGCACGTCTTCCATACCCAGGATGGTCAGACCGTCAGGTTTATCCAGATCAGACCCGATTTTTGCCAGCAGCTTATTGGGGGCAACACAAATGGAACAGGTAAGGCCAGTTGCCTCTGTGACGGCCTGCTTCAAACTGCTTGCCAGGACGCGTGTTTCTTGCGGATGGTCGCTCAGGTCGATATAGATTTCATCTATACCGCGATTTTCAATTTGGGGAGCAATCTTGCCCACTGCTTCTTTAAAAAGCCGCGAATAATGGCGATAAGAGTCAAAATCGGTAGGAAGCAAGAAAACATCGGGAGCCAGCTTCGCTGCCTTCATGATGCCCATGGCGGAGAATATGCCAAGTGCCCGTGCTGCATAGGTCGAAGTGGTCGCGACCCCACGCCCGACATAGTCTTTTATGCGTGAAAATTCGTGCGTGCCATCGCCTTTTGGGATGGGGCGATGAGCAGAGCCCCCGCCTATGAGTACGGCTTGCCCCTGCAGTTCAGGATACCTCAACAGCTCAACAGAGGCATAAAAAGCATCCATGTCCAGATGTGCGATCCGACGTTGTTTATTATTCATGGCAATCAAAAATCACGTCGAAATACATTATTGAACACATAGTATGGCCTGCCCCCATCATCGCAGGTCGCCAGGTCGCAACACCGCCGTGCTGGCCGGGTTTGTCAACTACAGCCTTGCCAAGCAGCGCAGTATCATCGCGCATCTCAGTCACTGCGCAGAAGCAATCACCATCGCAATGAATTATTTTTTTCAAACACTGTCCCACTCAAACAAATAAGATTAAAAGCTGGAATAAGCTATTTTATCCTGAATCAGGCAAATAACTGAATATACATACAGCAAAATTAGATTTACGTAAAACAAGGAATTACAGCAACATGCTGTTTAAGCTAAGATAGGCTCATCCTGTATTTGCTGCTTACTTCTCACTTATTTGCTGCCGGTTTGCTACTTATTTTCTACTTATTTGCTACATTCCCTCCTGAATTTTCTGACGGATCAATGATGAAAAAACTGCTTTCCCTTATTTTTGCATGCAGTCTGGTATTCGCTATCAACCCGGCCAGCGCCGCCCCACCCCAGGCTTATGATGAAACTGCTGATGCCCAGGCAGCGATCAACAAGGCTCTGGCGGAAGCCAAAAAGACAGATAAAAAAGTCCTGGTCGTCTTTGGTGCCAACTGGTGCAAGGATTGCCTGGAACTCGACAAATCCATGCATGGCAAGAACGAAGCCCTGCTGGCCAGCAAGTTCATCACGGTGAAAGTGAATGTAGGTCAGTTTGATAAAAACAAGGAATTGGTGGATTTCTATGGCAATCCTACCAAGAAGGGTATCCCTGCCGCCGTCTTGCTCAGGCCAGACAATAGTGTGCTGTTCGCTTCCAAAGGTGGTGAATTGTCGAATGCACGCAAGATGAGTGAACAGGGCGTCTACGATTTTTTTGACGAAATCACCGCGCTGTACCATTGACCAGCATGAAAAAGATCACCGGGCATGTCTGAATTACCTGCAATGCCAGCCAATCAAACGCCGTGTGAAACGGAGCTGGAAGTATTGCAGCGCAGTCATGCCCTGTTATCCAATTTCTCACGCTGCCTGCCCGGCATGTTTTATCAATTCCGGCGCTACCCGGATGCCCGTTTTTGCCTGCCTTACGCCAGTGAAGCAGTAGAAGCTTTTTTTGGTGTCAAGGCAGAACAATTACGTGAAGATGCCAGCTTCATGTTTGCCAAAATACATCCCGATGATTTACCCAAAATGATCGCGGCGGTGCGCAAATCCTTTGCTGAGCTCAGCCCCTGGCACCAGGAATATCGCATCATTTCCAAAGGGCAGCCAGACCGTTGGGTGGTGGGTGACGCCACCCCTGAACAACTGCCGGACGGTAGCGTACTCTGGCATGGCTTTCTGAGTGACAATACCGAACGCAAGCTGACCGAGCAAAGATTGCTGGCGGCTGAACGTCAGCGCAGCCTGGTCATGAAAGCCTCGAACCAGGGCCTGTATGACATCAATCTGCAGACAGGTGAAGGTAGCTTCAGTCCTGAATATTTGCAGATGCTGGGTTACGAACCCGGCGACTTTAGTCACCCCCAGCAATTCTGGGATTATTTTTGGGGCACGGGTGTCCATCCCGATGATCTGGCGAATCTGAAACGCGCCTATAAAGCCCATGCTGCGGCCCAGGGTAATGCAGACTACCACGCCGAATTCCGGCAAAAAAACAAGAATGGCGATTGGCGCTGGATCATGTCACTCGGCAGCATTGTTGAGTGGGATAGCAAGGGTAAGCCGTTGCGCATGGTTGGTACCCATATCGATATCACCGAGCGCAAGCAAACCGAGGAAATGCTGAGACACAATCAGGAACTGCTCAAATCCAATAAGAACCGCTATAAGGAACTGGCCAGGGAACTGGAGATCCTCATCACCAATGCACCGGTGGGCATCATGTTTGTCAGCGATGGTGTCATCGTCAGGGCCAACAAGGCGCTGGCAGAATTATGTCGCTTCCCCAATGCCCAGGCCATGATAGGGGTAAAGACCAGCTTCCTGTATCAAGGACTGGACGATTATGAAGCCTTCGCTTCCAAAGTCGCACCTGGCCTGCAGGCCGATGAACTGGTCGGGCTGGAATGGCAGTTACGCAGATTTAATGGTGAATCTTTTACCGGTCGTGTGGCCGGACGTGCCTTGCCAACAGAAAGCTATGTGCGCGGTGCGGTCTGGATGATAGAAGATGTGACAGAGCAGAGAATGACGCTGGATGCCTTGCGCACCAGTGAACAGCGTCTGCAAAGACTGATGAATTCCAGCCTGATCGGGATTATCCAGGGCAATGAAGCAGGCCAGATACTGGATGTGAATGATGTGTTTACCCAGTTCAGCGGCTATGACCGAGACTATCTGCTGACCCGCGATAATCTGTGGGACACCCTGCTTTCTCCACAGGACCTGAAGATTTGCCAGCAGGCCTATAAAGACTTGATACAGACCGGCACCACCGCGCCTTTTGAAATCATGTTGCTGCAAGGCGGAAATGTAGGCGTACCCATCCTGGTCGGTCTCAGTCATCTGGAAAATTCAGAACGTGGCTGGGTTGCCTTTGCCATGGACATCAGCGACCGCTTGCGCATGAACCGTTTGAAGACGGAATTCATTTCCGTCGTCAGCCATGAATTGCGCACGCCACTGACCTCTATCCGTGGTTCCTTGAGTTTGCTCGAGTCCGGCGTCAGTGGTGTCTTGCCCAAACAGGCCGAGCACCTGATACGCATCGCCCACAACAACAGCAAACGCCTGATCACCCTGGTCAACGATATTCTGGACATGGACAAGCTGGCCAGCGGCAAGATGATATTCCGCTCGGAAGCACTGGACCTGGTGGCGCTGGTACAGAATGCGTTGGAGCTGCATATGTCATATGCCAGTTCGCTCAAGGTCAGCCTGGTACTAGACCATCACCCGCAACAAGCCTGGATACTGGCTGACCACGACAGGCTCATGCAAGTGATGGCAAACCTGATTTCCAATGCCGCCAAATTTTCGCGTGAAGGGGAAACTGTGTTATTGCGCGTCTTTGGCAAGGGCCCGCGTTACCGTGTCGAAGTACGGGACAGGGGCGTAGGCATTGCTACCGAATTTCAAGCCCACTTGTTTGAACCATTCACCCAGGCTGACGGTACAGATACCCGACAAAAAGGCGGCACTGGTCTGGGCTTATCCATCACCAAGGCCATGCTGGAAAAAATGCATGGGCAAATCGGTTTTGTCAGCACGCCGGGGCAGGGTTCGACTTTCTGGTTTGAATTTGATGTGTATCGCTAAACCAGGAATCACAACGATGTTGACTATAAGGACCAAATATATGAACCGATCTAAAGAAATGTCATTGGGAACAAAAGCTGCAGGCATTTTTGGAGTGTTTTTTATAATCGCAATACTTGCCATTAATCTTTTTATCCCAAATCCAACTCCCACACAGCAAGAGACTTTCAAAATCGTTCTGGCTCTAGCCGCCGCTGGTGTCGCTGGCATATTTGCTGGATTCCTACATGTACAAAGTAAATGGAAAAAATTTTCGATACGAGCGGGAGGAGCTTTGGCAGTTTTCGTAGTTGTATTTATGATCAATCCAGCGACACTTCTCTCTAAACCAACTTCGATCAAGCCTATAGCGGTTGACCAAACACTTAACGGACGTAACGGAACCCAAATTGGTGTCAATAACGGAACAATGAATATTGAAAACTCGTCAACCAGTAAACCGTCCACAAACAAATAGTGATGAGATCAAGTGTCTTACTACTGGCATACCTCTTTTTTTCAACTACGGCATTGGCAATTGAGCAAATTTGCAGCGGCGACAATTGTGTTCAAATCTCGACTAACGTTGGTACAGTTAATATTGTCGGCGGAGTTCTTCAAATTGGCGTGAACAATGGCCAAATCAGTATTTTCAGTAACCCAGAAGACCAACGCAAGATCAAAAACTATGAGATCAAGGTTAAAAATCTCTCTCAACAGATTCAGAAAAATCTTGATGCTATTAGTCTACAAGAAAAACGAAAACTCTCCGACCAAGAGAAGTTAATTGAAAGCTGGAAATATGCAAAGAATCTAGCGCGGGAGTTAGAAATACTAAGAACGCGGATTACTCTGCTAAATTCAAATAATGAAATCGCTAAACTAATCCAGGTTGCATATGAGCGATATGATGTTCCTAAATTGAAAGAACTATTGAAGAAGAAACAGCAACAAGAGGATCAAAATGCTGCGGAGACAGCATATCAACTTGCAAAATTGCAATTCTTAGATAACGAATTTCACGAAGCCTATTTGAACAGCAAAAAGGCAATTTATCTGCATCCAGAGTACCCTTTTTATTTGTCTGCTGCGGGCCAATGTGCCTTTGAACTTGGATACTTTAGTGAGGCGCGAAGCTGGTTTGAAATGGCTTTAGTCATCGACCGTAAAAAATATGGTGAAACGAGTTCAGTTGTATCAACGGATCGTAACCTTTTAGGTTCAGCATGGCTTGCCTTGGGGCAACATCGCAAGGCAATAGAGTTTTATGAACAGGCCTTATATACCGACCTAAAAATTTACGGTGATGACCATCTAAATGTGGCAAGAGATCGAAATAACCTCGGATCTGCGTTGCTCGCTCTTGGAGAATATCGTAGGGCAATTTCTTTTTTTGAATTGGCATTGGAAGTCAACCTGAAGACTTTAGGTGTATCTCACACATTTGTGGCGATTGGTCGTAACAATTTAGGAGTAGCTTGGCGCTCTTTGGGTGAGTATCGCCGTGCAATTAATTACTATGAATTGTCATTGGAGAGTAATCTAAAAATATTTTCAGAAGATCATCCGAAAGTCGCAGTTGACCGCAATAATCTAGGGATGGCATGGGGAGCATTGGGCGAGTATAACAAGGCAATTAAATTTTACGAATTGGCGCTGAATAGTGATCTTAAAACCTATGGAGAAGCTCACCCTCGAATAGCACTCTATTACAATAACTTGGGGGCAACATGGGGTGAATTGGGAAACTATCCCGAGGCCATTGTCTACCATCAATTGGCTTTGTCCAGTAACATTAAAACACATGGGGAAGCACACCCTGACGTGGCGCTGAATCACAATAATTTGGGTACAGCGTGGCTTGCGCAAGGGCAATACATTAAAGCAAAAGATTATTATGAAATGGCTTTGACTAGTGATCTCGATACTTACGGTGAATTTCATCCAACCGTAGCAACTGAGCGAAGTAATTTAGGCCTCGTTTGGGCGAAACTGGGAGACAATCAAAAAGCGATAAGCATGCTAGAGATGGCGTTAGCTAGCGACTTAAAAACCTACGGTAATTTTCACCCCAATGTATCAAGAGACAGGAATAATTTGGGTGAAATATGGATATCAATGGGGGATTTTCGTAAAGCGATAGAACAATTTGAATTGGCATTACATATTGATTTGAAGTTTTATGGCGAAGCGCATCACAATGTAAGCATAGATAGAAATCATTTAGGAATGGCCTGGTTCTCTCTAGGCGAATATTACAAAGCAATAGAATTCTATGAGATTGGATTGGCGACTGCGCTGAAGTATTTTGGCGAAGAACATATTACTGTGGCTCTGCACCGCAATAATATCGGGACAGCTTGGTACAGATTAAATGAATATCGTAAGGCACGGGACTTCTACCAATTGTCTTATGATGCATTGATTAGAAATCCTGAATTCGGCTCAGTTCATCCCGTGACGAAAGACATATTTAATAATTTAACAGACGCGAAAACACAGTTGGCTACCAAATAAGTGATTCTCAGTCTAAAAAATGCTTCTCGCTCTCATAATGCTGGTTTGAATTGAAAATTGACTTGATAGTTCTAAGTCATGTTCAGCTGCGAAAAGATCTGAATTCTGAAGGCGTCAGATTCACCGCCCGTTTGAATGCGCGGCGAAAACTGCGGCTGTCTGAGTAATTTAATGTCGCTGCGATGTCATCCAGGCCCATGCTGGTAGTGCGCAAATAATGCTTGGCTTTTTCCATGCGCAGGCTTTCTGCGATTTGAAAATAAGAGCAACCTTCGCGTACCAGCAAGCGATGCAGGGAGCGTTCACTGATGCCCAATGCTCGCGCCAGTTCAGGCACGCTGTGGTAATCACATTGCAGGCTGACCAGTTTGTGCAAGAGGCTTTGCCTGCCTGTCAAACCCACTGCCGCCAATTCTGCATCACAGCGCATTTTGCTGCTGGCTGCGAGATCAGGATCGGGGTTGATCAATAAGGTATTGAGTACGCTGTTGTTGACGATGACGCGGCTGACATCGGCACCGTACACAACAGGGCAGCCAAAAAAATCTTCGGCAACAGAACGGCTGGCTTGCCGGTTACCACGCAACTCCACCCTTTCGATCTGCAGGGCAGCACCACACAGGGCACGGCTGACATTGATGGCGGTTGCCAGATGGTCGGCATCGAGAAAATCCTGCAACTCAACATCGTCAAACAGGGGGCGGGCTGTCAATACCGATGTGCGTTCGCCCGGTTCCAGCTGTAATTGCACCATGGCACCGGCAATCAACTGGTATTCCAGGCCAAAATGCATGGCATCTGCCAATGTTGCCTGCGCCAGCATGCCGCTCGCCATGGCACCCAGTGCAGGCAGGGACTTGCGTGCACCGGACAATATCCCAAGGTCTGCGCCGCCGTGATAACGCGCTTGCAACAGACTTTCCCTGGCTTGTAGGTAGCTGATGCGCACATCTTCAGGCGGGCGACCATCTGCATTCAAGCCCAGTGCCGGGAACATGTCCTGCAAACGCCAGTCACGCTCGCGACCTATCGCCAGCAAACCCGAGAAGGGGTGAGCCGGAAATACTGCATCCTGTACTGACAATACTTTGTTGTTCATCTGCGCTTTAGCTGCATCGTGGCAGGATTTGTCCTTACTTTCTGGAGTCTGAAGATTTAATATCCTAAGCTACACCGGAACATAGATTTCGGCAAGACACCAAAAAACCAAAGGACTTACGCAAAATTGTCCCAGCAAGGCGTAGCGACGAAGACAGTACTTTTAGTACGCGGCTCCTAGGAGAGGAGCTACAACGCAGCTGGGGCGATTTTGTGTAAGTCCGCAAATACTAAAGAGACAATATGACAACCACTACACCCGACTACGTCGTCGTCGGTGGCGGTTCCGGCGCTTGTGCCGTGGCTGGCCGCCTGACGGAAGACCCCAATCTGCATGTGACCATACTGGAATCCGGTGGCAAGGGCGACAGTTGGGTAGTTAACACTCCAGCGGCCGTAGTAGCCATGTTGCCAACCAAGCTGAATAACTGGGCTTTTGAAACCGTACCGCAACCTGGCCTGAATGGCAGGCGCGGTTACCAGCCACGCGGCAAGATGCTGGGTGGCTCGTCGGGCATCAATGCCATGGTGTATATCCGTGGTCACAAGCAGGATTATGATCAGTGGGCAGCCCTGGGTAATACTGGCTGGTCTTTTGATGAAGTCTTGCCCTACTTCAAAAAGTCAGAAAACAATGAAACCCATGGTGGTCATTATCATGGCCAGTCTGGTCCGCTGCATGTCAGTGAATTGCGCAGCGACAATCCCTACCAGCAAATTTATCTCGAAGCGGCCCGTCAGGCTGGCTTCAATATCAATACCGACTTCAATGGCGAAGAGCAGGAAGGCGTTGGCATCTACCAGGTCACCCAGCACAATGGTGAACGCTGGACAGCAGCACGTGGCTACCTGCATCCGCATATGGGTAAGCGCAGCAATCTGCAAGTGGAAACCGGCTGCCATGTCACGCGCATACTGTTTGAAGGCAAACGCGCCATCGGTGTTGAATACCGGCAGGGTGGCCAGGTCAAGACCTTGAAGGCAGGCAAGGAAGTCTTGCTGGCTGCCGGTGCTTTCCAGACACCGCAATTACTGATGCTGTCTGGTGTCGGTGATGGCAAGGCCTTGCAGGCCATGGGTGTACCGGTAGTACACGACTTACCCGGCGTCGGACAGAATTTGCAGGACCATCCTGACTTCGTCTTCAAATACCGCGCCAAGAGCCTGGACTTGCTGGGTGTATCTGCCGGTGGCAGCCTGCGCATGGTGAAAGAATTCAGACGCTATCAAAAGCAGCGGCGTGGCCTGCTGACTTCAAACGGTGCTGAAGGCGGCGGCTTTCTGAAGACAGATCCCAGCCTGAGCGCACCTGACATACAACTGCATTTTGTGCTGGCCATGCTGGATGACCATGCGCGCAAGCTGCATCTGGGTCATGGCTATTCCTGCCATATGTGTTTGTTACGGCCCAAGAGTGTCGGTGAAGTCACGCTGGCCAGCAAAGACCCCATGGCTGCGCCCCTGATCAACCCGCGCTTCCTCGAACATCCTGATGATATAGAAAACATGGTCAAGGGTTTCAAGCTGACACGCAAGCTGATGGATGCACCTGCGCTGGTGGCAGCACGCACCAGCGACTTCCAGACAGCAAATGTACATACCGACGATGAGATACGCGCCGTCTTGCGCCAGACCAGCGACACCGTGTATCACCCCATAGGCACTTGCAAGATGGGCGTGGATGCCATGGCCGTGGTCGACCCGCAATTGCGCGTACATGGCATGACAGGTTTGCGGATAGTCGATGCCTCCATCATGCCTGCCCTGATCGGTGGCAACACCAATGCCCCTACCATGATGATAGGGGAAAAGGCCGCCGATATGATCAGGGCTGCCTTGTAGTTGCAGCCGTTGCCGTGGTCGCCAGACTGGGCGCTGACAGCGCTGGTCTGGCCTGCTCAAAGGCATAGCCCATATTGAGCAATTTTGCCTCTGACCAGGCACCGGCAAACAATGACAAACCAACTGGCAAGCCCCTGACCTGACCCATGGGTACGGTCAGGTGCGGGTAACCGGCAATCGCTGCCGGGCTGCTGGAACTGCCTTCCAGCACATCCCCGGCCTTGTAGTCGATGAGCCAGGCTGTGCCGGTCGTCGGTGCAATCAGGGCATCAAGCTTGTATTTCTTGAGCACGGCATCTATGCCCTGCTTGCCAGCGCGCAGCTTGATGCGGGCGCTGGCCTGGCGATAGGCAACATCGCTGAGCTTGCCTTTGGCTTGTGCCTGCTCCATCAATTCCTGCGCAAAATAGGGCATGACGGTATCTGCATGTTGCTTGTTGAAGGCGATCACGTCTGCCATCGTGCGGGTTTTGACTGTGGCTGGGGTTTTGGCCAGATAGGCATTCAGGTCCGCCTTGAATTCATACAGCAAGACCGTGAGTTCATCTTTATCCAGTTCTTCCAGATAAGGCAAGTCTATCTGGTCAACGACGGTTGCGCCTTGCGCGATCAGGATAGCCAGGCTCTGGTCGAACAGGGTCTTGGTCTCGCTATCGTAGCCATCCACCAGTTTGCGCACTATACCCAGGCGTTTGCCCTGCAGGGCGGTAGCTTGCAAGCCCGCCGTATAGTCCTTGCTGCGGTGGTGGTTGGCTGTGCGGGTGACGGGGTCTTGTGCATCGCTGCCAGCCATAACATTCAATAACATGGCGGCATCGCGCACGTTCAGGGTCATGGGACCGGCAGTATCCTGGCTATGGCTGAGTGGGACGATGCCAGTACGGCTGACCAGGCCTATGGTAGGCTTCAAACCGACCAGGCCGTTCACCGATGCCGGGCAAACTATCGACCCATCGGTTTCTGTACCTATGGCTGCCGGGATCAGGCGCGCGGCCACGGCAGCCCCTGAGCCAGAGCTGGAACCGCAAGGGCTGCGCTCAGGCGCATAGGGGTTGCGGGTTTGTCCAGCCACGCTACTCCAGCCACTGGTGGACTGGGATGAGCGCAGGTTCGCCCATTCACTAAGATTGGCCTTGCCAAGGATGATGGCACCGGCCGCGCGCAAGCGGGCAACCACGGGTGCGTCCTGTGCGGCCAGGTTGTCCGCCAGTGCCAGCGAACCGGCTGTGGTCACCATGCCCTGCACGGCGATATTGTCTTTCAGGAGCAGGGGCAAACCCGCCAGACTGCCACGTGGCTTTTGTTTTTGATCTGCGTGATCTGCTGCCGAATCTGCAGCCAGAGCGTCTGCCCTGGCCTGGGGATTGCGCGTACTCACTGCCTGCAGGCCAGGGTTATACATCTTGATACGCGCATCATAGGCATCAAAGATTTGACTGGCAGTGGTTTTACCTGTCTGCAAATCTTGCGCCAGTTCATGCAGGGTTTCGCTGGCACTGGCGTATTGTCCATACAAGAAAGGCAGGGCAATAAGAAGACTGAGCTTGCGTTTGCAAAAGTAGATAGCCATGAAAAATATCTCTTATATCTCTAATGTCAGAATGGAATAACCTGCCTGCTCAGGGCAACGCTGATGATATAGGCAAAAACCAGGATGGCGGCGATGAACGCAGCCGTGCGTATGGCGGGCGTCTTGCCACGTTTGAGGGCTAACGTGCCGAGCACGATATACAGTATCAGGGCGAATAATTTCGCTGTCAGCCAGTTTTGCTGGAAGGGATACTGTCCGCTCAATACCGCCAGCGTCAGGGCACTGGCCAGCAAGACCGTATCGATCACATGCGGCAGGATTTTCACCCAGCGCTTGCCCATCATGGCAGAGTCGCGCATTTTCCAGAAACCGCGCAGCAGGAACAGGCTGCCACTCAATCCCACACAAGTCAGGTGCAGGTGTTTAATGGCGAGATAGCTGATGGACATGGTGGCTTTCGTTTCCGTGACAGATTTTGTGTCTGCCATACTAACCGAAACCCGCCTTTTTTGTCGTGTCAGGACGTATGCAAAACCGCCCCAACCGCGTTGCATCTCCCGCATGTACAACTACCTTGTACTAAAGTACTGTCGTCGTCGCTGCGGTGCAGTTGGGGTTTCATACAGCATGCTGTATGCCAACAAAACGAAACGCCCTTGCCAGGGCGGTTTCCTAAATGCGTTAGCCTTGTTGGGACAATTTTGCATAAGTCCTGTATTGGAAGATGGCAAAATCATACCGTTTGCGCAACTATCCATTACACTAATGCATATCAACATTTACTGAAAGAAAGCCTGCATGAATTTCCTCAGCCTTACATCCCAAGATGGTGCCACTGCAAAAATTGCCAGCCAGGGAGCGCATATATGTTCCTGGATACCTGCAGGCGGGGTTGAGCAATTATTCATGAGCGAGACTTCGGCTTTTCAGGATGGTGTTGCCATCCGTGGCGGCGTACCTGTGGTGTTTCCGCAGTTTTCCAACCAGGGGACTTTGCCCAAGCATGGTTTCGCCCGCACTTCTGAATGGAAGCTCTTGCAGTCTGGCCT
Organism: Undibacterium sp. Ji83W; assembly: GCF_049340385.1. NCBI lineage: Bacteria > Pseudomonadati > Pseudomonadota > Betaproteobacteria > Burkholderiales > Oxalobacteraceae > Undibacterium > Undibacterium sp. Ji83W. The sequence continues at coordinate 330,524 of NZ_JBMPOZ010000004.1, forward strand.
GCTGGAAAGCGGCGCTGCCCAGGCTGTCTATGAACTGAAGGAAAACATCGCCCGCCTGACCATCTGGCCTTATGTATTTCGCGCAGAACTACGGGTCAGCATACTGGGTAATAGCCTGCAAATCGTGCTGGAGATACACAATACGGGCGATACCAATTTCAGCTTCAGCACTGCCCTGCATACTTACCTGGCCGTGCAGGATATCGCGGATGTCAGCCTGCATGGTCTGCAAGGCCTGCATTATCGTGACACTGTCACGGGCACTGATAATTGCCTGGAAGCTGATCCAAGCCTGCGCATCAGCGGTGAAACCGACCGCATCTACGGCAATGTCCCGGCCCAGCTGGAATTGCGCCAGCCACAACAAAGCACCCTCATACGCAGCAGTGGTTTTGCCGATGCCGTGGTCTGGAACCCTGGAGCAGGCGCGGTCAAAATCAATGACCTGCACGCTGGTGGCGAAAAAAACATGCTATGCGTAGAAGCGGCGACAATATTACGGCCCGTCACTCTGGCACCGGGTGATAGCTGGAGTGGCAGCCAGACCTTGACAGTCGCTGCAGTGCACAATTGACAAGCGATTGCATTTAACACATAGTTACAATCTGGCAGATTTAAGTCAGCCACCTAAATCGCCTCAAATGTCGTCTATCTTTATTACAAAATAGCTGCAACTTTATCTATTTCCATAAATCATATCCGTCAGGTGTAATCCACCAGGCGGATTTATTATTTTTGTACCCCGAAATCACAGAAGGATTTTATGCAACAACTACGCTCCGGCATGCAGCTTTCACTCAAACCTGTCTTGCGCGCCCTGATACTGGGCGGTGTCTTTCTATTCACCGCCCCTGTCGCGCTGGCAGACAATTTGCCGAAAGGTGTCAGCCAGGTGACCAGCGTGGAAGGAATCACTGAATACCGTTTGCCAAATGGCTTGCGGGTATTGCTGATGCCGGATGCATCCAAACCTACCGTCACTGTCAATGTCACTTACCTGGTTGGTTCACGTCATGAAAACTATGGCGAAACCGGTATGGCACATTTGCTGGAACATCTGATGTTCAAGGGCACGCCGACCAACCCAAAAATCACGGAAGATTTCAATAAGCGTGGCATGCGCATCAATGGCACTACCTCCCTGGACCGCACCAATTATTTTGAATTGTTCCAGGCCAGCGATGACAATCTGAAATGGGCGCTGGAAATGGAAGCCGACCGCATGGTCAATTCCAATATCGCCAGAAAAGACCTCGACACCGAGATGACAGTCGTGCGCAATGAATACGAACGTGGTGAAAATTCACCCGGCGCAGTACTCATGAAACGTATGCAAAGCGTGGCTTTTGACTGGCATAACTATGGCAATTCCACCATAGGTAACCGCAGTGACATAGAAAACGTCAAGATAGAAAACCTGCAAAGTTTTTACCGTAACTACTACCAGCCAGACAATGCCGTGCTGCTGGTAGCGGGTAAATTCGAAGCTGAAAAAGCCCTGCAATGGATTAATGCATCCTTTGGCAAGATCGCCAAACCGACCCGCAGTCTGCCCCAGTTCTGGACTACAGAACCAACGCAGGATGGTGAGCGCAGCTTTGTCGTGCGCCGTAAGGGTGATGTGCAGATGGTGATGATTGCGTATAAGGTACCGGCTGGCTTGCACCATGACCGTGATGCCCTGAACTATGCTGGCAGCATACTGGCCAGTGCTCCGCATGGCCGCTTGCACAAACAACTGGTGGAAAGTGGCAAACTGGTACAAGTGTTTTCAAGCAGCATGGGGTATGTTGAACCCGGCCTCGCCATCATCGGTGCCGTCGTCAAGAAAGGTGAATCTGTCGATGCAGCGAGAGATGCGCTGCTGGCAGGCATAGAAGACTTCAAGAAAAATCCGCCGACCAAGGAAGAACTGGAACGTCTGAAACGCGACAATGCCAACTACTATGAAAAACTGCTGAATAACCATGAGTCCATCGGCGTCAGCATGTCTGAATATATCGCCATGGGTGACTGGCGCTATCTGTTCAAGGACAGGGATGACGCAGACAAAGTCAGCTCTGAAGAAGTCACTGCCGCTGTGAAAAAATATCTGGTGCGCGACAACCGTACCGTTGGCACCTTCATCCCGGAAGACAATCCACAACGCGCAGACATACCTGCCGCACCAAGTATTGCAGAAGTCATGAAAGACTTCAAACCCAAGGCAGCGACATTGACTGGTGAAGTGTTTGATCCGTCGCCAGCAAACATCGACAAGCGCACGCAAGTCAGCAATATCGGCAATCTGCAAGTGGCGCTCTTGCCTAAAAAGACCCGTGGCGAAACCGTAAACGTGTCCCTGAATTTGCATTGGGGTGATGAAAAAACCCTGTTTGGCAAATCCACCGTCATGGGCTTTACCGGCGGCTTGCTGAGCACAGGTACCAGCAAATATTCCCGCGCACAACTGGCGGATGAAATGTCCAAACTGAAAATGAGTGGCGGCCTGTATTCATTCCAGACCACCAAGGCGAATTTGCCAGCAGCTCTGGAACTGGTGGCGCATGTCCTGAAAGAAGCCAACTTCCCGGAAAGCGAATTCAAGCAATTGAAAGAGAGAGCTCTGGTCAATACAGAGGCTTCACGCAATGAGCCTTCTGCCGTTGCCAGCCGTGCGATGGCGCAGCATTTCAACACCTATCCCAAAGGTGATGTGCGCGCATCCATGACACTGGATGAAACGCTGGAAGCCATACGCAATGCCAAGCTGGAAGACGTCAAGACTTTCCATAAAGATTTCTATGGCGTATCCAAAGGTGAATTGTCCATCGTCGGTGATTTTGATGTGGACAGCACCAAACAGACCGTCGCCAAAATATTTGATGGCTGGACCAGCAAGTCTCCATACTCCCGTCTGGTCAGCAAACGCGAAAACATTCCGGCAGTGCGCAAGACATTCAACACACCAGACAAGGAAAACGGCGTTTACTCCAGCCGCATGAATCTGAGCCTGCGTGAAGATGATGCAGACTTCCCTGCACTGCGTGTGGCCAATTATATTTTTGGTGGCGGCGCTGGCATGAACTCGCGCGTGATGGAACGCATACGTCAAAAAGATGGCCTGTCTTATGGCGGCGGTTCCAACCTGACGGCAGGTGAAATCGACCCGGTAGGTAGCTTCAGCATCAATGCAACGGCGGCACCACAGAATCTGGAAAAACTGGAAGTCGCCGTCAAGGAAGAACTGACCCGCGCCCTCAAGGACGGCTTTACAGCCGATGAACTGGCCAAGGCCAAATCCGGGCTCTTGCAACAACGGGTTCAAGGACGCAGCAGCGACGGTGCGGTAGCCAGTGGCTGGAACGGCAATCTGTATCTGAAACGCACCTGGGCCTGGTCACAAGCCATGGACGACAAGATACAGGCGCTGACAGTGGAGCAGGTCAATGATGCCTTCCGCCGTTATATAGATCCGGCCAAAATGAGTGTATTTATCGCTGCGGATGAAGCCAAGGCCAAGGCTGCTGTCGCTAAATAAGTTTTTCTTTGCCTTTCAAGCGGAAGTATTAAATTTCCACTTGAAAGGTCTTTAAGAAACTCAGCCCTTCCAGCTTCTTTGCAAGCCCGTGTCAGTATGTATCCAGCCGCCATTGGCGGTCTGGCGGTAATAAAAGCCGACGCCGCCCTGGCGGAAACTTTGTATCAGTTCGCCCAGGATTTCTTCATGTAGCTGAGGGATGCGGATGTCGGCAGCTTTGCCGTCCATGTGCAGAGACTTGCGGGCCGCCGGTACGCCTTGTTCTATCAGGCGCGTATTGGAAGCCTGGGTACGGTAGCCAGACAGTATTTCCAGCGGTCTGGTCATGCCAAAGCGGGCAATATAGGCCTGGGTTGCCCACAGGGTTTCCAGCAGTTTGGGGTCAATAGGAGCAGTCTGTTTGCCATTGACGTCGCGCAAGATGTGGCATAGTTGCTGGTAGGCAGACTCCAGTACTTCGCCGTCTTTCCAGTACAGTATCTTGCTGCGCTCGCCCGTGGCAGGGCGGATCAGGTCCATGGTGCGGGGTTTGACCCAGAATTCTATGTCCAGCGCCTGTGAATCAAACAAGTCAGGCGGTGGGGTTGGTTGCGCGTGTTTTTCAGTACCGGTATCTGCGGCATGCAGGATGGTATGCGGGGCTGCCAGTCCGGCAGTGCCGAGCAAGAGCCCTTTCTTTAGTAACTGGCGGCGCGTTAGTGTCATTCTTGGATTCTGGATTGGTGATGCACATCAGCTTAGCCTACATCGTCATGAAAATCAAAGCCCTGCGCTTTATCCGGCAAATTTGCGCTTGGTCACACGGAAATTGCATTCTGTCTTTTTAGACGGTGATATCTGTTTAAAACAACATTACACTACAAGCCATTCAATAACTCTTATTCCAAACGATATCATGCTCAAATCTTTAGGAAGTCTGGCACTGCTGACCGTCTTGCTCAGCGCTTGTGAAGTCAGGGTCAAGGGCGATGCCATCAAGGGCAGCGGCAAGCTGATTACCGAGCAACGCGCTGTCACTGAATTCAGTGCCATTGAAAATTCTGGTTTCTTTGATGTGATCGTCACCAATGGCACCGCTGGCACCGCCGCTGCTGTGGAAGTCAGCGGCGACGACAACCTGGTGCCGGAAATTGAAACCGTGGTGGAAAACAAGGTCTTGATCATACGCAGCAAGCGTAAATCCTATAGTTTTACCTGGACCAATCGTCCGGGCACCATCAGGATCACCGCCGCTGGCTTGAACCGTATCAATAATAGCGGTAGCGGCGATATGGAAGTACGCGACTTGCAGTCAGACAACCTGGCATTGAATTTGAATGGTTCTGGCGACCTGAAGATCAGTGGCAAGGTCAATACCTTGAAACTGATCGCCAATGGCAGTGGCGATATGGATTTGCAGCAACTGCAAACCGGCAAGGCCGAGGTAGAAATTCATGGTTCGGGTGACACCCATATGAATATTATCAGCCAATCGCTGGATGCCAATCTGAGTGGCAGTGGTGAACTGAGCGTGGATAATCTGCAGTCTGTTCCCGTCAAGCTGGTACAACACGGTCCCGCTGATGTGAAACTGGGCGGTACGATCAAGGCGCTGGAACTGGAAATGTCTGGCTCTGGCGATGTGCAGATCCAGGACATCAGGGCTGAGCAGGCCAGCATACGCAGCAATGGCCCGGGTGAATTAAACTTGAGTGGTGAGATAGTGTCCCTGACACTGACCAGCAGTGGTTCTGGTGATATCAATGCCGACCATTTGAAAATCAAGGATTTGCAGATCGTCAACAATGGCCCGTCGAACCAGAGTTATCGCAGCATCACAGGCGTATTCAAACTGGAAAATTCCGGCTCAGGTGACTTTGATGTGGAATTGCAATCTGAGGCAGCGCTGGAAGTGATGATGAACGGCCCCGGAGAAACCCGCCTGAAAGGCACAGCCAAAAGCCTGAGCGCCAGGCTGACTGGCAGCGGTGACTTGCATGCCCGTGATTTATTGCTGGACAGCGCCAGCATCAAGGTGACCGGCCCTGGTGAAGCCGAAGTGAATGTCAAGAAAGCTGGCGGTTCACGCATCGTCAAGATAGATAGAAATGGTGTAGCGAATTAAACAACGCAGCACGACACAAAAACAAAACGACGCAGCTTCAGATAAAAAGGGTTCATGTAAAACATGAACCCTTTTTTTATTTTTCCAGAACCATAGTGTTTGCGATATTTAACATGGATTGTGCACTACATGCCCTCATCCGTGCCGGAGCCAACAACCAAAGCAGGTAATTTGCGCTAAGATTAAGCGACTGCCTTAAACCGTATCGCCAATGTTGCGCTATTCACGCTTACTGTCCTGCATCTTGCTGGTCTGTGCTGGCTGGGTCAGTGTGACGTATGCTCAAGCAAAGCCCAATGTAGTGTTGTTGATGAGCGAAGAGCTCGATAGCAAAGGCGCCGTCATCCCTCTTTCTGGCGAAGTCGTGGAATTGCTGCGCTATCTGGAACAACATACCAGGCTGAAATTTGAAGTAAGGCGCTACCCTTGGAAAAGGGCAGTGGAAAACGCCGCCATGGGCGAAGGCCTGATCTTTGGTATTTCCAAAACCCGCGAACGCCTGCGCAGCTTCAAATTCAGCGCTCCTATCTTTACTGATCAGGCTTTGCTGGTGACATTGTGTCGCGCAAAATTCAATTTCAATGTTATCAATGATTTGAAAGGCAAAACCATAGGCATAGTACGCGGTACCAGTTATGGGGAAGAATTTGATCGGCTCAGCAATGTCTTGTTCAAGGTCGAGGACGACACCAGCAATAATCTGGGCCGTTTCAAAAAATTGAGCATGCGCCGCATGGATGCATTTTTATTGTATAGCTCAAGCGCCAATATTGGCAGGTTGGAAACCTACTTCAATCAACAATACATGGCAGAATTTGGTGACAAACAGGCAGACAGCAAATTGTTTTGCATACTGCCCAAGCCGGTATCCTCGATAGATATCCATATTGCCATGCGCCCTGACGGTGATGCCAGCCTGCTGCAGAAAATAGACAAGGCCATTTTGCAGGGACATCAGGATGGTGAACTGGCGCGCATTTATTCGCCCAGATAAATTATTCTTAGGCACAGCTCAGGCTCAAGCTCAGAGTCAAGTTATGCGGCCACCCTTGTATTGATGTCGCAATACCAGACGGCTGCTGGCGATCAGGCTATTCAAGCCCAGTATCAGCTGTATCAGCACATGCCCTGGCAAACCCCAGACTTGCCCCTTGGGCGGTGTGCTGCGGGTCACCGCGGTCAGCACCGGTGCCACCCATTGCGCTTCTTCTGTCAAATCCAGCAAGACATCGCCATCGGAATTGGTATGCAGGTAAAGCTCACCACCATGTACCAGCGTCAGGCAGATGCCCTGACCGGTAGTTGGTTTATCGCCCAGGGCTTGCTGCAATTCGCGGTGTTGCAAATCCATCCATGCTTCTACATCGAGCGCGGTTTCCAGGGATATCCAGGAATGCTCTTGCAAATCAGGAGCTGGATCAGATTGCTGGTTTTCATTAAACATCATCTTGCTCTTTAATACTTTCTTTGCGGTCAATTGCACAGGCAATTTGACTAGCCCTCAGGCTGATGCCGCATTCTGACACAAATGTCCGGCAAGCACCCTGATCAAAAATTGAGCAATATACCAAGAAATGTAGCCCATCGCGCATTAAATCAATAGCAAATTATTCACATTCACAATTGCTACACATATCTCATTTAAATTTCCGTATTTGTCAGGTATCGTTGCGGGTTTCCCAATTTCAGTGCTGACTTGATGCGGATTTAAGGCCGCCCCTTTAGAACTACATTTCATGATTTTAACCAACACCTATTCCATTGCTGAATTACCAGATGAAGCATCGACTGAACCAGATATTTTTGTAAACAGCGCTATAAACAGTCCTTTCAATCTACTCCATTTCAGTCCGCCGCCAGCGTCACCAGTCATCACTGCCGTCACGTCTACCAAGACGGATGGTACTTATACTTTAGGTGAGCAAATCAGCATCACCATCACTTTTGATCAGGCAGTTGATGTCACGGGCATACCGCAGTTGACACTGGAAACCGGCACTATTGACCGTGTGATCGACTATGTGGCAGGCAGCGGCAGCAATACCCTGACTTTCAGTTATACCGTGCAAGCTGGGGATAGCAGCGCCGATCTTGATTACCACGACGTTGCCGCACTGGCATTGAATGGCGGGACGATTAAACTTAGCGGCGATACCACCGATGCCGACCTGACACTGGCAACACCTGGTACAGCAAATTCACTGGGGGCGAATCAGGCACTGGTGATCAATACCAGTATCCCTACCGTCAACAACGTCACCATCAGTTCAGCCACCGGCATACAAAACAATAGCCTGAATGCTGGCGACGTGGTGTCTGTCACGGTCACCATGTCTGAAGACACGACAGTCACAGGCACGCCGCAATTGGCGTTGAATATCGGTGGTAGTACTGTGAATGCAGACTATAGTTCAGGCAGTGGCAGCACGGCATTGGTATTCAGCTACACCATAGCAGCCGGGCTTAACGACAGCGATGGCATTAGTATCGCCAGCAATAGCGTCAACCTGAATGGCGGCAGCTTGAACAGTGCGTTAGGCAATGCTGCTGACCTCAGCCATACTGCCGTCGCGGACAATAGCAATTATCTGGTCGATACCAGCAAACCTGCCACACCAGCAGCAGCTACACTGGATGCGGCAAGCGATTCTGGCGTTTCGTCTTCGGATGGCAAGACCAATATCAATACGCCGACATTTAAAGGTGTCACCGAAGCTTTTGCTACCGTCAATTTGTATGACACTGGCGGCGCAGTCGTATTGGGCACTACAACGGCAGACAGTTCCGGGAATTGGTCTGTCACTGTGACCCAGGACCCTGCCACCACGTTGCCACTTGCAGGTACGCATAGCGTCAGTATCAGGGCGGTAGACAGAGCTGGCAATATCAGCAATGCTTCAGGCAACACAAACATCACCATCGACACTACCGCACCAGCGCTGGCTCAGACGATTACCCTGTCAGATACTGCATTAAAGATCGGTGATACGGCAATCATCACCATCAAGTTTACTGAAGCCGTAAGCGGTCTTACGACGGCGGATTTGAATGTGCCAAACGGCAGGATAACTGGTTTGACAACATCGAATGGTGGCATCACCTGGACGGGCACGCTGACCCCGAATGCCAATGTCACCAATACCTCTAATTTAGTACGCCTGGATAATACAGGCTACACTGACTTAGCTGGCAATGCTGGCTCAGGTAGCAGCAATTCACCCAATTACACGATAGACACCGTCAGGCCGACACTCGCTTCGGCAATCACGATTTCTGATACAGCTTTAAAAATTGGTGATGCAGCTACCGTCACCCTGGTTTTTTCCGAAGCAATCACTAGCTTCACCACGGCCGATTTAACGGCAAGAAATGGTACATTGTCCAACCTGACCACTGGCGATGGTGGTATCACCTGGACGGTCACGCTGGCACCCAATGCCAATGCCAGCAACAACAGCAATGTCATCACACTGGATTACACTGGCATCAATGATTTGAATGGCAATGCCGGTACCGGCAGCGCGACATCAGGCAACTATGGCGTTGATACCTTGCGCCCAACTGCCACTGTCGTAGTTGCCAACCCCAGCCTGACTGCGGCCAGCACATCACTGGTCACCATTACTTTCAATGAAGCAGTCAGCGGATTCAATAATGCGAATTTAGCTGTGGCGAATGGTAACTTGACGACGGTCACATCCGGCAATGGCGGTATCACTTGGACGGCAACCCTGACGCCTGCATCTGGTGTGGTAGCAGCTAGTAATGTCATCACCCTCAATTACACGGGTGTCAGCGACAGCGCAGGCAATGCAGCAACGGGAATCACAAATTCCAATAATTATGCCATCACCGCCGGCGCGAATCTGGCCCCTACGGATATCATGCTGAGCTCATCGGGCATCGTACAAACTGCAGCAGATAACACCAGCGTTGGCACCCTGATAGCGATGGATCCTAATCCTGGCGACACAGCCAGCTTCAGCCTGGTTGCGGGTGCCAGCAATAATAGTAATGACAAGTTCAGCATCTCTGGCAACAGCCTGATAGCAAAACGTCCGCTGGAGATGGCGTCTGGTAATTATACGGTGCTGGTGCGTGCCACAGATGCGGCTGGTTCAGCCTATGAAAAAAATCTGGTGATTACGGTAACCGATAATATCGCACCCTTCGCTACGGCGATCAAGCGCGTCCAGAGTGAAAGCAGCAATCTGGGTACACTGGAATACAAAGTCAGCTTCAGTGAAGCTGTCACAGGTGTTAATCCAGCAGCCTTCTCACTGCTCACCACAGGAAACGTTAGCGGTAGTATCAGCGGCATCACCCAACTGGATGCCAGCAACTATATTGTCAGTATCAGCAATCTGACTGGCGACGGCACCCTGGGTTTGAATCTCAAGAATACCGGCACTGGCATTCTTGATAAAGCCAGCCTGACCCTGAATGGTGGCTTTACTGGCCAGCTCTATCAAATCGATCATACACGACCAACCACTGGCATCAGCAAGCTGAGTTTTTCTAACGATGATGGTGTCAGCAATTCTGATTTTATTACCACAGCAAGTGTGCAAACTATTTCGGGCAATCTGAGCGCGCCACTGGCTGCGGATGAGCGTGTTCTGGTGTCGCCGGACAATGGCAATAGCTGGCTCACTGCTACCGCCAATCCGGGCGCGCGGCAATGGTCACTGACCGGACAAACACTGGAAGGCAGCAATACCCTGCTCATCAAAGTCAGTGATGCTGCAGGAAATGCAGGCAACACACTGTCACAGAATTATTCGATACTCAGGTATGACGCTGCCATCGATTCAGATGCTGATGGCGATGGTGCCTATATGAGTACAGAAACACTGGTGCCGAATTTAATTGGCGATGGTCTGGGTGATGGCAATGGTGATGGTATTGCCGATCAATCGCAGAATGCGGTGACATCCCTGCAGTGGCTGGATCACTCATCCAGTCCACATTACCTGACTCTGAGTAATACTCAACACATCTTGCAAAAAGAAGTCGCTACCAAAGCGGTCATCAACAGTGCGACAGAAATACAGTTTCCCTATGGTAGCTTGTCTGCACAACTGGAAGGCTTTAGCAGCCAGGCCGAAGTCAGTTTGTCGCTATACACCACGGCAGATAGCGCTGTGAATGGTTTCTGGACGCAAACAGCCACCGGTGAATGGATGAACCTGGCGACGAATATCACAGCATCTGGAAACAAGCTCAAAGTTGATTTTAAAATCCTTGATGGCGGACCAGGTGACCTGGATGGCAAAGCCGACGGCAAAATTTCTTTTTCAGCAGGGCTGGGAAATAAGACTGAGAAGGCGGAGACAATTGCGGTCAAACCCAGTACCTCCTTACCGAATGACAAGGATGGTGATGGCATCCCGGATGCGATCGAAGCCAGAGTCGGCACCAAACTCGATGTCAAAGACAATGATGTGCTGCACCGTTCTGACTTGTTTGCCATGCAGCTCTACCGCGATGTCTTGTTCCGTGAAGCAGATACGGCAGGGGTGCAGTACTGGCAGGGGCAGATAGACAGTGGCAAGATGAGCCGTGCCCAGGTGGCAGCGTCGTTCATGGAATCTGCTGAATTCCAGGGTGGCATCGGTGGTATCACGCGTCTGTACTTTGGTGCCTTTGACCGTTTGCCTGACCGTGATGGTCTGGCCTACTGGATGCAGGCGCAAAAAGATGGCATGAATCTCTCCAAGATCAGTGCTTCCTTTGTGTCGAGTGCGGAGTTCCAGAAGACTTATGGGGCGCTGGATAACACGGCCTTTGTGGACCGGGTTTATCAGAATGTGCTGCACCGTAGTTCAGATGCGGCAGGCAAGGCTTACTGGCTGGGACAACTGGGGAATGGATTAAGCCGTGGCGATATGCTGGCGGGCTTTACCGAGTCGACCGAGTTCAAGGCCAATTCGCAATCCAAAGTGTCATTGACGCTGGATTACATCGGTCTCTTGGGGCATGCGCCGGATCAGGCGACGTTTGATGCTTTGCTCAGTCAATCGGGCACGGATGTGGTCACCCTGATTGGGCAGTTTATTAATTCGCCTGAGTATTTGGCGCGCTTCATGCCTGTCTAAATTCCCACAATTCCAGCTTCCGCAAGTGCCTGATATTGTTGATGCGCTTGCGGACGCTGCGGGGTGATTACTTCAGTGTCCAGGCAAACGCCAGCGTATTCCAGCCTGGCGTGGCGCCGACCTGGAAGCGGCATGCTTTCAGTGCGCGCAATGAGGCTTTATCAATTTTGCGAAAACCGCTGGAGTCAACCACCTTTACATCAATCACAGTACCTTTGTCATCCAGCAAATAATTTAATTTAACCAGGCCTTGTTCTTCATCTGAGAGTGTGCGTTGATCATAAGTCGGGGCTTCGCAACCGGACTCAGCAAATGCCTGGTCGGCTTCCATGGCAAATGCAGGTACGGTAACCAGGGCAAAAGCCAGTGTGGTAACGAAAGCATACAAACGGAAATGAGAAGACATAATAAACTCCTGAAAAATATTGATGAATTTGCTGCTACCCCAAGGGCACTTGACTGCCACAAAACCGGACGGTATCGGACAAATGTCGGGCAGATGAATGCAATATACGTGGCACAGACTCAGCTAAAAAATCAATAATTCATATAGGTGTTATTTCCAAAAAACATAATGCTCGCACTGCATTATTTTAGTGCGATCCACTATTACGCTTTATCGATAAAATTCTCCAGGCTTGTGCAAAATTGGCTGAAAAGCCCGCCAATATTGCGCTTCCTTGTTCATGTTGGTGCAAAAAAATGTATAGCCTCACGGTAAAATATTTTTCTATTTTTTTGTAACAGATGCACATTTGCATAATTTTTTTTCATTTCCATATCCCTTCACCGGATTTTTCCATTTGCCCTCCGCTTGCAAATGAACAGTTTTGCTCGTGATTTTTAAAGAAATATCAGGTAATTTTCCAAGCATTTATTTTCCATTTAAGTCAGCAAAAACATGCTCAGAGGAGCGGCTAAAGAAGATACGATAAAGTCACTTTTTTTAACATCAGTCACACTGTTAATTTCAAATTTGTGAACTATTCTGCATATTGGCGTCACATGACGCTTACCCACCTGCTTTGGTCTTCAGACATCTCCATATATGGTGACCTGGTAAACGCTTTTTAAAAACTGGGCGCCAGACCTGACCACAACGATGATTTTTTATCCAATTTTTTTAAGGAATAACATCATGGCTGGCACTGTCTCAACACAAAAAGATACCGTCATCGTCAACCCGTATAGTGGTGACTACAGGATAGATGTGCTACTCCCGTCTGCGACGGCGCGCTGGAATAATGGTAGCGCAGTAGGCACGGCAGTCGAAGTCAGCTATAGCTTCATGAGTACAGCGCCGGATTATGCACAAGACTCTGATAAAAAAGGTTTCAGTACGTTTACCGATGAGCAAAAAATCGCCACCCGCAAAATCTTTGATTTGATTTCCCAGCAATTTGGTATCACCTTCAAAGAAGTGACGGACACCAATAGCAGCTACGGCTTTATACGATTGGGCAATAATGCCCAGGGTGCCACCAGTGCCGGTTATGCGACTTACCCGGATACGGCGGATACCAAGGCCAGCGGTGACATTTATCTCAATAATGAAGTCAGCGATAATCTTAGCAATGTCATCCCCGGCACCAATAGCTGGGCCACACTGGTCCATGAAATTGGCCATGCCATAGGGCTAAAACATCCGGGTAATTACAATGCTGGCGAACCGGCATCGACGACGGCAGATAATTTTCTGGCAGCGGCTGAAGACAGTGAAATGAATACCGTGATGTCGTATGTGAAAGCACCACAGGGACAGGAAAGGGATTTCTTTGGCAAGTTTGATTATCTTGCGCTGAAATACCTGTATGGCGGTAAAGCCTATAATGCCGATGCGACGACTTACAATTTGACAGATGCCGATGGCCGCCTGCTCAAAATCATCAATGATACAGGAGGCGTAGATACCATCAATCTGTCTGCCCTGACAGTTGCTGCCACTATCAATCTTACTCCCGGCTCCAGCAGCTCAGTGGGCAGGCTGGCCAGTGATACGGTGTCGCAAAATAATTTATCGATCGCCTTTGATACCATCATAGAAAATGTCATTGGCACACGTTTCAGTGATGTCATGACAGGTAACAGCGCCAACAATCGTTTTGAAAGCAATGGCGGAGGTGATACGGTGGATGGTGGCGCTGGCTTTGACCTGCTCATCATCAAGGAAAACCGCGCTACGTTTACCATACAAAAAAACGCCACGGATATCAGCTTCCGTAACAATAGCACCAGCGACATCACCTCCATCATCAACGTCGAGAGAGTGCAACTGAACGACAAGATGGTGGCCTTTGACCTGGAGGGTACTGCAGGTCAAATGTACAGGCTGTACCAGGCTGCATTTGACCGCAAGCCCGATGCAGCAGGGCTGGGTTACTGGATCGCTGATATGGACAAAGGGTCCAGCCTGTTGACGGTAGCTGCCGGCTTTTTTCTATCCCCCGAATTTCAAAAACTGTATGGTGCGAGCCCCTCGACGACGACACTGATTACGAATTTTTACCAGAACGTTTTACACAGGGCACCAGATCAGGCAGGTTTTGATTACTGGAACAAGGAACTCAGTTCCGGCGTCAGCACCCCTGCCAGTGCGCTCGCGAGTTTTTGCGAAAGTGCAGAAAACAAGGCGCAGGTTCTGGGGTCCATACAAAACGGGATTGAATATAATTTGTGGCTGGGTTAAACCTGCACAAAAACAAAAGGCGCAGAGTTGGAAAACTCTGCGCCTCGCAAATAAACTTTAGATCACAAAGCCTATTTGATTTGTTTCACTTCCAGGCCCTGCTTTTCCAGCAATTCGATAATACTGTTGGCACCAGACAAATGCCCGGCACCGACTACGATAAAGAGTTTTTTACCTTCGGCCAATAAAGCCAGGATTTTTTTTGTCATGCCCTGATTGCGGTCATCCAGCAATAATTTCATGAGTTTTTTCGAACCTGCATCCTTGCTGGCTGCTTCTTGCAGGATTTTTGCCAGGCCTTCGGCATCGCCGCTTTTCCAGGCGCTGATCATGCCTGCGGTTTCGCGCAGGGTATCGCCATTCTTCAAACCTTCCAGGGTCTGTGCCAGCATGGCATCTGCATCTTCATCGGCCAGGCCACCCAGCACACTGGCTTGAAATGCCGTGCTTTCCAGTTCGACGATATCTTTTTTGTCCTGCTTGGCCCGCAAGACATAATGCAAGTCCACGCCCTTGGATGCATCATAGCCTTGCTGCCTGAAGACACCGATACTGAGTGCTGTTGCCACGATTGTTGGCTTCAGACTCTGGAATTGTGCCGCAGCCGGGCCGACCATGGACTGCAGGCTTTCCCAGGTGCTTTTCTTGATGTGGTTTTCCAGCTTGTCGGGTGCCGCATAGGTAAAGAAAGGCATGGCCTTTTCAGCCGCTTTGGCATCCGTTGTATCGACCTCAACGACCAGGGTGTCGGCCTGTTTATAGGCTGCCTCTACAGCTTCAGGCAAGGGATAAAAACTGGCTTTGGCGAGATGGATGGAACCAAACAGATAGACGGTATTTTTTTCTGATTTAACTTCCCAGAAAACACCTTTGGCAGGAGTCTCTGCCTGGGCAAAGGCTGTGTTGGCGGCAATGGCCAGGCCAAATACGGCCAGACATTTGAGCGTTAACTGAGAAAAAGCAGTCTTGAATTTCATTATCATCGATTCCATGTAATTATTTGGTCTGGTCCTGATCTGGTCCTGATATTGCGCCAGGCGGCACAGGATACCAGAAAGCTCGCGCACTGCTCACAAACAGCAACGTACTTGAGACTCTGAGTGCCTTCAATACAAAGTCGCACGCTGCCTTGCGGGCAACTCGCTATCGTATTTCTGACCATCGACTTCGGCATTGGTCAGCGCCGCCAGTATGCTACCTGGACTAGGTATATTAGGCGCAATGTCAGTTCCGGCCCGTTGCCATAATTGCGAACGTATGATGGCGCGTGCACATTGAAAATAAACAGTATCGACAGCGATACGCAGCACGCATTTAGGTGGTTTGCCGTCAACTGCCAGTCTATCCAGTAAAGCAGGATCAACAGAAATTGTGGCGCTGCCATTCACGCGCAAAGTTTCACCTATGCCGGGAATCAGGAACAAGAGGCCGACTTGCGGATCAAACAGGATATTGCGCAAGCTATCGACCCGGTTATTGCCACGCCGTTCAGGCAACAATAAAGTTTTTTCATCTTCGACCACGATGAAGCCAGGTGCATCACCCCTGGGTGAAGCATCAAGGCCATCGAGGCCGCGCGTGGCCAGCACCGCAAAGGGTGAAGCCTCTATCAGGGCACGGTAATGGGGATGGATATAAGGCACTTCTTTTTTGATGGAAGCGGCACCGACTGTATCAAACAGGGCTTCCAATTGTTCGCTGCTGGTGATCTGGTGAGAGGATGAATTCAACATGGAGAATAGAAATAAGTAGAAGTAAGTAGAAGTAAGTAGAAGTAAGTAGAAGTAAGTAGAAGTAAGCTGTATCAATTAAATATAAACTGAAAAGTCGCTGAACATCAGTTTTTTCCTATGACTGGTGCCTTGCGCCAGTCGGCGCGCGCCTGCAATAATGCGCGCTCTATAAATCCTTCCTTATGCAATTTCTCCAGTTGTTTATTGAATGCGGGCAGATGAATGGCGCATGGACTTTGCGCGACAAAACCAAACAGGTTTTGTGAGTCGATCAAAAAAGGTTGCAGGGGGATGAGCTTGTCGTCGATATTCGCCGATGCCATATGAGCCTGACCAGCATGATAGCCGGTGATCACATAATCAAAACGATTCGCCAGCAACATATTGAATGCGGTTTCCAGATTATCAGCCTCGCTGACATTCAGGCGATTATCCATGAATTCATCAAACAGTGAGCCGAAGCGGTTGCCACGTGCGATACCGCCACGCAAGCCTATCAAATCTTCCCATTTGCTAAAAGGCGGAGGGTGATCTTTTTTAACAAAGGCAGCGACAGGATTGTTCAACACCAACTCACTGAAGAGTAAAAAACTGCGGCGTTCTGGTGTGATCTTGAGGGTGGTGATGACGTCTATGTTGCCGTTTTGGGCGGCATTCAAAACGCGTTTCCAAGGCCCCAGATAGCGCAGTTCATAGGGCAAACCCAGGTCAGTCAGGATGCGGGTAATGATGACGATACTGGCACCTCGCAACTGCTTGCCATCATACCAATGTAAAGGAGGGTAGGCAGGATCTGCCGAGACTATCACACGCTCGCAACTGCCACGCGCCATTGTTGGCAGCATCAGCATGTTGCAGAGTATGAAAATAAGCAAGCTAAGCAAACGGTGCATAAATCACTTTTGCAAAATATCTGGCTAATTAGTTCTAGCTATTGGGGTAATCAAAATACATACCCCATGAACAATATTAGCATTTTTGCTCGGTCAATAGCTCAAAATGCACCAATTCAGTTCATTATTCCCTGGGTTTGCTCAATAAGGCCTTTAAACCTGCCAGTCTTTCCTTGGGTGTCATGACTTCACCTTCGGCAGGCACGGCATCGCCTTCATCGAGTTTCATTTCCTTGATAAAGCGGGAAGGGTCGCAATGTACCTGCACACCCGCACGTTTGCGTTTTTTGCACCAAGTGATGTGCAGGCTGCGCTGGGCGCGGGTAATACCTACATACATCAGGCGGCGCTCTTCTTCTATGCGTGCGGCATAAGTCTCTACCGGCGCATCAGGGTCACCCTTGTGCGGCAAGATGCCCTCTTCGACACCGACCAGGAATACATGCGGATATTCCAGCCCTTTGGAGGCATGCAGGGTGGACATGCGCACGGCATCAGGCTCTTCATCCTTGCCTTCCATCATGGTCATCAAAGCGACCATCTGGGTCAGGTCGAGCAGGCTGCGATGATCATCATTGCCGTCCTTGCCGCCACTGCCCTTGGTCTTCAGCCACTGGGTAAAGTCGAGCACATTCTGCCATTTGTTTTGTGCAGCACGGTCTTCAAAGCTGTCGTAGAGATAGCCTTCGTAATTGATTTCCTTCATCAGGTCATCCAGCAATTCGGTGGCATGGCCTTCCCTGTGGGCATGGGCCTCGACCTGGTTGATGAAGGTGCAGAAATTGCGTAATGGCCGTAACTGTTTGTCAGGCAGCTTGGCTTCTATGCCACCTTTGAAGACGGCGGCAAACAGCGAGCATTGCCATTGCCCGGCAAATTCGCCCAGCACTTCCAGCGTGGCAAGGCCGACACCGCGCTTGGGTGTGGTGATGGCGCGGATAAAAGCCGGGTCATCATCTTCATTGGCAATCAGGCGCAGATAGGCAATGATATCCTTGATCTCGGCCCGGTCAAAAAAACTCTGGCCGCCGGATATCGTGTAGGGAATACGCTCACGCCGCAACGCTTGTTCTATAACGCGGGCCTGGTGATTGCCGCGATATAAAATCGCGTAATCAGAATATTTGGCCTGGCGCTCGAAGCGGTGGGCAGAGATCATGATGGCGACTTGCTCGGCCTCTTGTTCATCATCCTGCATGCCCAGCACCTTGACCGGATCACCGAGGCCATGCTCAGACCAAAGCGACTTTTCAAACAGCTTGGGATTATTGCCGATGACAGAATTGGCTGCCTGCAAAATGCGGGTGCTGGAACGGTAATTTTGTTCCAGCTTGATGATTTCCAGATTCGGGAAATCAACTTGCAAGGTCGTCAGGTTTTCTATGGTCGCACCACGCCAGGCATAGATGGCCTGGTCATCATCACCCACGGCAGTGAACATGGGCTTTTTGCCCACGCCTGTGACCAGCAATTTCACCAGTTCATACTGACAGGTATTGGTGTCCTGGTATTCATCAACGAGCAGGTAACGCAGACGGCGCTGCCATTTGTCGCGCACCTGTTCATTGCTGCGGAATAGTTCTACCGGCAAGCGTATCAAATCATCAAAATCCACCGCCTGATAAGCAGACAGGGTGGCGACATAGCTGCGGTAGACCCTGGCGGCAATCGCTTCGTCTTCGTCCTGCGCCTGCTTCAATGCAAGTTCAGGATCAATCAGGCCATTTTTCCATAAGGACATAGCAGTCTGTATGCGCCGTATCAATTGCTTGTCGGTGGTGATCGCCAGATCCTGTACCAGCGAAAAACAGTCGTCGCTGTCCATGATGGAAAAGCGGTCTTTCAAGCCCAAAGCCTGCGCTTCCTGCCTGAGTATTTTTACCCCTAGCGAGTGAAAAGTGGATACCGTCAATTGCCTGGCCTGACGCGGCTCGGCCAACAATTTAGCGATGCGCTCCTGCATTTCCAGCGCGGCCTTGTTGGTGAAGGTCAGGGCAGCAATATGTTTTGGATCATAGCCATGCAGTTCTATCAGGTTGACGATTTTCTGGGTAATCACGCGCGTCTTGCCCGAGCCCGCTCCGGCCAGCACCAGACAGGGGCCATCCATATAATTGACTGCATTACGTTGGGGAGTATTCAGACCATGGGACATAAAGGGAGACGGAGCTGATCCGAAAAAACTTGCAGGCGCTATTGTAGCCTGCAATGGCAAGAGAACCTTCTTCACCTTAAGCAATTAGCTTGCGCTCTATGTGAGCATACGCACAGATAAATCAGCGACACTTGAGCAACAATGTATATCTTTGTGAATTCAGTATGAGAATAGTGCTTTTATTGCCAAAAAGATAGAAATAAAGGCTAGACAATTGGATAAGCTCAGACTATTCTCTAACTCAGGAGGATGCCTTTTATGAAAGACCAAAAATCTGCTCGTATCCTGCTGGTGGATGATGAAGACAGAAATATCCGCCTGCTTGAAGTGCTCTTGCATGCTGAAGGCTATTCTACTCTGAGTGCGAATAATGGGCGCGATGCGCTTAAAGTTGCGGCGTTCGCGCAACCTGATCTTATCCTGCTCGACATCATGATGCCGGGCATGGATGGTTTTGCCACTGTTGCAGAACTCAAGGCCAATCCCCTGACTCAACCTGTGCCCGTCATCATGCTGACGGCGCTGGATGACCGTGCATCCAAACTGCGCGCCCTCGAAGCTGGTGCCGAAGAATTTTTAACCAAGCCCATAGACCGTGCTGATCTCAGCGTGCGCGTGCGTAATCTCTTGCGTCTCAAGGAGTATGGTGATTTCCTGACTGACCATAACCGCATACTGGAAAGCCAGGTGGTAGAGCGCACTGCGCAACTGGAAGATGCCTATCGCGATACTGTATTTACGCTGGTGCGCGCTGCCGAGCACAAAGACGAAGAAACCGGTCATCATGTACGCCGCATCAGTTATTACTGCCGCGCCCTGTCTGAAGCCATGGATTTGCCGGGTGATTTTCATGATGCGATTTTCCAGGCCAGCCCCATGCATGATATAGGCAAGATAGGGATACCTGATCATGTCTTGCTGAAACCCGGCAGCTTCAACCACGATGAGTGGAATATCATGCGCACCCATTGCGCACTTGGTGCCAGCATACTCGCCAGCGGTACTTCACCGTATACCGAAATGGGTGCAGAAATCGCCCTGAATCATCATGAACGCTGGGATGGCACAGGTTATCCTAATGGACTCAAAGGTGAAGCCATCCCCATCGCTGCCAGGGTCATGCAAATTTGCGATGTCTACGATGCCCTGCGCAGCCGCCGTCCCTACAAACCCGCACTTGATCATGAACGCGCCATGAACATCATTATCGAAGGCGATGGCCGCACCCGCCCCGAACATTTTGATCCAGATGTATTGTCCTGTTTTGTGACAGAGGCTGGCCGCTTCGCCGCCATTTACGACAAGCATGCCGATGCCTGAGGCGCAACGTCCTGCTATTCTGCTGATCGACGATGATGCCGATCTGCTACAAGCCCTGTTACGATTGCTCAGGCCTTTGCAACACCCTATGCTAAGCGCAAGGGATGCCAGCGAAGCACAAGCAATCATGGCGCAACATCATGTTGGCGTATTGATCTGTGAACCGCGAGACCAGCGTGCTGCCGCATTCCTGATTGCGGCCAGGGAAAAGCACCCTGATATCGTGCGCCTGATATTAACTGGCTACCCGGACCTGGACAGCGTGCTGAGGGCAGTCAACCAGGCTCATCCTTTCAAGTTATTGGTGAAACCCTGGCTGAATGAAGAAATGCTGACCACAGTCAATCTGGCATTGACACAATATGTCGTGAACCGCGAACGCGAGCGCTTGTTGAAAGAATACAACGGTATCCTCAGCAATGCAGAAACTGCCCACGCGTTTCGCACGCTGGAAGCGATCATGCATTCCATCCACCAAGACATGGCAACAGATGCCATAGATAATTTGCCCATGGGCGCATGCCTGCTGGTGAATGGTGTAGTCAAGCGGTTTAACCGCACTGCCATGCGTGTCCTCAAAGAACTTGATCAGGCCGAGATCAATATCGGTACACTGGCAGAAGAGTTACCGGCAGCATTGCAGGAAGCCTACGGTGCAGTACGCAAGCAACGCTTGCAAACGCGCCTGGCTGATGAACAGAGGCTGGATTATTTTGTGCTGGACCTGAGCGCGGGCACACTGATTGCATTTGCCCCGGAACCCAGGCTGGGCAGGCCGCCTGATTATTAGGCCTTATTGATTAAGCCTTATTGAATGTGATAGCCCGGAAGTTCGACGAGAAGTTTTGATACGCATGTGTTCACCACGGAAAATGCATCATGAAAAAACTCAGTACCGAATTCAGACTGCTTGCAGGGCTTATGTTCGGGCTGGCCTTACTCTTATCGGCTGGTTGGCAATTGTACCGATCACTGCAAGACTATCGTGAAAACTCCTTATGGGTCAGCCATACCTATCAGGTGCTGGACCAGTTAAATGAAGTCAAGTCAGACGTGCTGGAACTGGAGAGCATACAGCGCCTTTTTTTTATTACAGGTGACGATGTATTCACCAGCCAGCGTGACAGCAAATCAATACAAATACGTCAGGCATCAAAAAAGATTTCAGAGTTGACGACGGATAATCCACGCCAGCAATTACTCTATAAAAACCTGGCGCAAAAACTGGAAGAAAGACTGAATGCGCTCGACAAAACGCTGCAGGTATATCAGACAGAAGGTTATCCTGCGGTACGCAAACATCTGATCAGCGGTACGCCACGTATCATCATGGAAGCCTTGCTGGTACAGATCAGCAGCATGGAAGAAGAAGAGCGTGTCTTGCTGGAACAACGCAAGACTCAGGTCGAAAACAATTTTGTCCAGGCACGGAATATAGGCATGCTGGTTTTGTTGATCACACTGGCTGGTGGTGCCTTGCTGTGGTGGCAATTCAAACGTGATGTTGATCAGCGTGTCAAGGCAGAAGCCGCTGTGCGCGACAGCGAATCCCTGCTCAAGCAAGTACTCGATATACTGCCCGTCGGCGTCTTCATTTGTGACCGCAACGGTGTGCTGAGCACTATCAACCCCGGCGCCAGGATCATCTGGGGTGGCAGCCGCTTTGTCAGTGCAGACCAGTACGGTGAATATGCCGGCTGGTGGCCAGATACTGGCAAGCGCATAGCATCAGATGAATGGGCCATGGCACGTACCCTGAAAACTGGCGAAACCATACTCAATGAGCTGGCCGACATACGTTGCTTTGACGGCATCCGTAAAACCATTTCAAACAGCACTGCCCCCTTGCGGGATGATGCAGGCAAACTGATCGGTGGTTTGTCGGTGAATGTGGACGTGACGGATTTCATTCTTACCGAACGCAAACTGCGCACTGCCGCGCATTATGATGATACCCAGGTCAAGGCACAAAACCTGTTCGCTGCCAGCTTTGAGCGTCATAAAATCTTCGATGGATTATTGAACCTGCTGGCTGAACGACATGGTTATCTGATGTCGGCGCTGTATAGTTACGATGAATGGTATGCACGTTTCCGTTGCGAAGCCAGCTATGGACTGGGCCATGATATCCCGCGTGAATTTGAACTGGGTGAAGGCATGCTCGGCCAGGCTGCCCTGAGCGGCAAAAGCAATTCACTCGATGCCAGCCGCCTGACCCTGCAAACCGGTCTGGCAGATTTCAGCCCCAAGCATGTGCTGATGATACCCGTGCTGTACCAGGAACATCGGCTGGCCATCATGGTGCTGGCGACGACCAATAATGTGATTACTGGCGAACAGGTTTTCCTGGAAAGACTGGCCGGTCAGCTGGGCGTTGCCCTGCACAATCTGCGCCAATACAGTGATCTCAAACTATTGGCTGATCAACTGCGCAATAGCAGCGAAGAAATCGCCGCAAAAAATCAGCAACTGGAACAAGCCAGCCGCATGAAGTCTGAATTTCTGGCAAACATGTCGCATGAATTGCGCACCCCATTGAATGCCATTGTCGGTTTTTCCGAGATACTCAAGGATGGTCTGATGGGCAGCCTGTCTACCCAGCAAAAAGATGCATCGGTAGATATTTTCAATAGCGGCAAACACTTGCTGGCCCTGATCAATGACATCCTTGACTTGTCCAAGATAGAAGCGGGCAAGATGCAGATCAATCTGGAGTCCACCGATATCAGCGCACTGGTACAGGCCAGCATACAGGTAGTGCGCGAGCAGGCCAGCTTGCAGAGCTTGCAAGTCTCGGCCAAGATCCAGGAAAACCTCGGCGATATCTGGCTGGATGAAGTCAAGGTCAAGCAAATCATTTATAACCTTTTGTCGAATGCCGTCAAATTTACCCCTGAGGGTGGCCGTGTGCATATCTCGGCCCGCCGGGTTGATGGCTATCAGGTGACAGGTGGGCGCTTCGAGCATTATCTGGAAATCATGGTCAGCGACAGCGGCATAGGGATACCGGCGGACGCCCATTCCGAGTTATTCAAACCCTTTACCCAGATAGACAGTAGTCTGTCACGCAAGCATCAGGGCACTGGCCTGGGTCTGGCCATGGTAAAACGCATGGCAGAGCTGCATGAAGGCAGCGTCAGCATGAGCAGTATAGCTGACAAGGGTTCCACCTTTACCGTCTTGCTGCCTTGGCGCACGGCCAATCTGCCAGTGAAAATCAAAGGGCAGGCTGCCAGCCACAACAGTGCCCATACCAATTCCAACAGCCACGCCATGGCCACGACCGCAACGGCGACAACAAACAGCAGCAATCATCACGCGAATGGGGAGTTGCTGGCCCTGATCATAGAAGATGATGATCAGGCTGCCGAGGTCTTGCGGGTGCAGTTGGAGAGCGAGGGCTTTCGCATAGTGCGCGCCAACACGGCAGAAGCTGCGTTGACCATGGCGGAGCAGGAACACCCTGATCTGATTACCCTGGATATTTTATTACCCGGCATGGATGGCTGGGAATTTCTTGAACATTTCAAGCAACATCCCTTGTTTTCTTCCACCCCGGTGGTCATCATCTCCATCGTGGCTGACCGTGGTCGTGGCCTGTCTTTAGGCGCTGCCCATGTCATGCAAAAACCGATAGCGCGTGAAAACCTGACCACCGCCCTGAGCGTGCTCGGATTTTGCAATGACCCCACGGCAGTACAAAAAACTGCCCTGGTAGTGGATGATGACCCCAAGGCCGTGCGGCTGGTGACGACCCAGCTCGATTCCTTTGGTTATAAAACCCTGGCTGCCCTGGGTGGACAGGAAGGCATTAACATGGCCCGGCAACACAAGCCCGACCTCATCGTACTGGATTTGATGATGCCTGAAATTAATGGCTTTGATGTGGTGGAAGCCCTGAAAAGTGATACAGTCACAGCAAGTATTCCGATTATTGTCCTGACTGCCAAGCAAGTTACTGCTGACGACAGGATACGTCTGAGTGGTGATGTCAAAAAAGTTATGGAAAAATCTGATTTCAATCACGGTCGCTTCATCGGTGAAGTAAGACGTGCCATGGCAGGCAGGGGTAAGTGAGATGGCGCGTGTACTGATCATTGAAGATAACCCGGTCAATATGAAGCTGGCTGCATTCTTGTTGCAGAATGCCGGCTACGAAGTGTTGCAAGCGGTAGATGCCGAGATCGGCTTGCAGGTTGCCAGAATAGAACTGCCCGACCTGATATTGATGGACATGCAATTGCCGGGCATAGACGGCATGACCGCTACCAAGCAGCTAAAAAGTGCCGCTGCGACTGCCCATATCAAGATAGTCGCCCTGACGGCCTTTGCCATGAGTGGCGATGAAGACCGCTTCCGCGCCGCTGGCTGTGATGCCTATATGGCAAAACCTATCCGCTACCAGGCGTTTTTGTCTCTGGTTGATTCCATACTCAAGGCTTGAATGGACTAATGCTGCCATAGGAGGCAGGACAAGCAGGGGTCAAGCGGAGTAAACTGGCGGCATCAGAAAAAAGGTGCTCCATGAAATTTGAACATTTAGTTGAAATCAATGACCTAGGCAACCCCGCCGTCGAGGTTATCACTCGCGAACAATTATGGCGCGGCCTGGTATTGCGGGCAGAAATGCCAAGGCTGTTTGTCTCTTACCTTGATGATGCCAGCATCATGGACCGCAATGAAGCCAGCATGACACGCACTTTGAAATATGGTGCGCTGGAAATCACCGACCACGTCAGCCTCGTCCATCTGGAACATGTGCATTACGATGTGGCCGCGCAGAAGGATATCCCCCAGTCTTCATTGCGCATGAGTATAGAAGAGCCGCAACCGCAGGCGCTGTTTGTCCGTTTTGCCTATAACAGTGGCAACGCTGAAGCAGAAGATGCCGACGCTAAAATGTATAACGAATACCGTAAATCGGCCTATCAGGAAGCCGATGTGGAAACTGTGCGCATCATCCGCGAGCTGGCAGAAAGCGGGCGGCTCGATGCCCTCCCATCCTGACAACATTTGATGGATTGCTGAGCCATCCGCATTTCAGGGATAATGCGGTTCAGTAATCCCTGTCTTCACTTATCTTTACACCAAGGCCCCCATGACCAAGCGCACTACTCCTGCAACCAAGAAGCCTGTCCTGGCCGCTCTGGACTTACCTGCTCCGGTACAAACCACACGCTTGAAACGCAAGCAATTTGCCAGCACTGGCGACGTACACATCCAGGGTGATGCCGTGATTGCCACCCAGTTCATCGTCGGCGGTGATTGCCTGATTGATGGTGATCTGGAGGCTGAAGAAGTATTTTGCCTGGGCAAGCTGACTGTCACTGGCGATATCCGCGTGCAATCCCTGTATGTCGGCCATGCGCTGGACGCCGGTGGCAATATCGATGTGGAATACCTTATCAAAACCGGTTGCAGTGCTGAGTGGATGGCGCGCATGCTGGAACTGGATCAACGCAAACCGGCGGCTGATGGCAGCAGTTATATGGATAAGCTGGTGCATCCTGCCATCCTGGCGCGTTATGATCATCATGATGCCTTTGGTGGCTTTGGCGATATCCAGGCATTGGGTTATGTTGCCTGTGCCGACCTGGATTGCCATGGCAATGTGCAGCTGGATGATGTGCTGGAAGTCGGCGAGATCCAGTTTGTCGGCGGCCATTTGTCGGCAGCAGCCATCCATGTTGCGGGCGATTGCAATTGCCAGGGCGAGCTGTTCAGTGAAACGGATATCCAGGTCGAAGGTGCCTTGTTTGCTGCCATCCTGATTTGCCAGGGCAATCTGGATGTTGCCAGTATCCACAGCCAGGGTGATATCAGTTGCTGGGGTTATCTGCGCGCGACGGGCGAAGTCAGCAGTCTGCGTGGTGAAATTCACAGTGGTCGCTGGATTGCTACCAAGGGCAGCATCTATGCCGCCAAATACATCAAGACTGGCGAATCCCTCGTCGCTGAAAAAGGCATCAGTTGCGGCGCTGACTATGGCATCCTGGCTGCCACCAGCCTGCCACGCTCACGCTGGGCCACGCATGGCATGGTGTCTGCTGTCAGCAAACCACGCCTGCTCTTGTCCGGCCAATTCGTTGAAGGCAAAAAACTCAAGCATATCGATGCGCTGGAAAAAAAGCGTGAAACGGAACTCGACTGGGAAGTGCCGCGCCGTTTGAAGCGTGAAATGCTGCCTGTATAAATCCGGGTTACAAGTTAATGTCTGGTGAGATGCAGCACTGTGGTTTGATCTGCAGCGCTGCATTTTTTATAGTGCTGTTGCATTCTGGCTGACCAGCATGCGCCGCAAAAGATAAATACCCAGGCTGGTGGAAATCAAAGCCGCCACGCACAGAGTCGCTGAAGGTTGCCAGGTGGTGCTGACGCCCCTGAGCGTCGCCCATCTATATGCATAAATGGCAACGCCATTTGAACTTGCATGCAACACGATGCCCGGCCACAGGGAGCGGGTTTTCTCATATAGCCATGCGCAGACCACACCTAATACCGAGGCACAAAGAAATTGATAGATATTCATATGGGCCAGGCCAAAAAGACAGGCTGAGCCAAGAATAGCCAGCCAGCGCGAATATTGTTGCAAGAAACTGCGCAGGACTACGCCACGAAACAACATCTCTTCCAGCACAGGGGCGACCAGACAAGCGACGATGAAGGAGTGCACACCATTTGCCATCATCTCGTCGAATATTCTTTGCTGACCAGCTGGCACAGGTTGCCACTCTTCCAGTAAACCACCCAGGAAATTCAGCGATAACTCCAATCCGGGCACCAAAAGAATTACCGGTACTAACAGCAACAGCAGGTGGGCAAACGAAGTTCCTGCAGAAGAATGGAAGAGTTCGCCATAGCTCATCCGCTTGTATTGCAACACAGCCGTGAACAAGACTGCGTTGGACAACACCATGATGACCCCATCTACTTCATCCATGCCTATGCCTGTCCAGGCCATGCTGTCATGTACCACCATGTTCAGCAGCATCTCTATACCGAGCAAAAAAACGATCAGAAAGAAAGCTTCCAGAGCCGATGGGAAACACTCATGTTTTTGATTCATTGTCAGTCGCCGCTTAATTCACGCACAATCTAGAGGCTGGACAAATCCAGGTCTTGTGAAAATTCACCATCCACTTCCTTGATGATGGCTTGCCCGGCGATGATCTGTGCACCATTAAAGCTCAGCGTTGGCCCACCATGCAGAACCCAGCCCTGATTCAGTGCGGCAGACACCCGCATGCAAAAGCTTTTGTCGTCAGGGCCAGTCAGATAACGATAGAGTTTCATGATGAGTGCTGTCCAAACTATAGGGTCGTAAAGGTCGGCACATTATATTCGATGATACGGACCAGGGCAGTGCAGCAAATTTGCCGCAAATCAGCTTTTTCAATACGGCAATATTAATCTTCAGGTTACAATTACTCACAATTACTTTTCCCGCCCGTCTCTCCCATCCAACTGTTTTACTTCACTGAAATTTGTTGAATTTGTGCAAACATTACAAAAATTTTTACAGCGATGGCAACAGCGAGGAATCTATACCCGTTTATTTGTACCTATTTTTGTCTTGATTATCGCTGTCAGTGGTTTGCGTTACTACCTGATGATCAACGGCGAGGTCGCCGATGCCCGCCAAAGGATGTCGACCGAACTAAGGCATAGCGCCCATTACCTGATCCCCGCACTCAGCAACTTGTCTGAACGCAGCGATAGTCAGGCCATACGACAGCTGTTGACACAGGAAGTACAGTCCAGCCCGGTACTGTGGCGTATCACCTGGCAATATAAAAAAGAGCAAATCCAGGGGCAAGATGAAATAATCCCGGCATCAAGCTCACCCGCGTGGTTTAACCGGCTGTTGTCACTGCAGGCAGAAAGCAGTGCCAGCCAAGTCCCGCTGACAAATGGCGATGTCGGTGTGCTACGCCTGGAAACCTCCATCGCAGGTGAAAACACCCACATCTGGGAAAAAGTCATGGGCCAGGCCAAGATCTCGCTGGCCATCATTTTCACTATATATTTTTTGCTGGGCCTGATCCTGCGCTCAAACGTCAAAACCTTGCGCAGACTGGCAGACGCCACAGATAAATTCAAGAAAGGCCAGCATTCCGTACGCATGTCGGTGACTGGCACGGCTGAAGCGCGTGCATTGGCGACAACCTTCAATAACATGGCCAATGAAGTACAGACCCTGCTGATGACCCTGCAGCGCAGCCAGCGGGCCAATAGCGAGCAATTGCATTTCACCTGGCAATTGCTGCACGCCTTGCCTATTCCGATTTTTTTCCAGGACCAGTACGGCATCTGCCAGCGCATCAACCGCGCATGGGAAGAATTGTTTGCGCTCAGCGCCAGTGATATAGTCGGTCGGCCCATGCCCATGCTGGCACTGGATAATGAACTCAGGCCATCAATAGAAAATGAATATGGCAAACTGGTCAGTGAAATACAGATACAGGCTGCCGGGCAAATTCTGGATGTCATCTATTACCAGGCCAGTTTCACCAATGTCGATGGCGAAGCCATAGGCAGCATAGGTGCACTCATCGATATCAGTGAACGCAACCAGGCGCAAACGACATTGGCGGCAGAAAATGAAAGGGTGGAAACCACCCTGGCATCTATCGGTGATGCGGTGATCAGTACTGATGTTGCAGGGCGCATACTGATGCTCAACAAGGCTGCGCAGCAAATTTGCGGCTGGAACAGAAAAGATGCACAGACGCTGAAACTGGCTGATGTTTTTTCTCTGAGTGATGCCCAGCAGCGTGGCCAGCTGGAAGAATTTTTGCAGAAAATTTTTCAGAACGCAGATATCCTGCAGGCGAATAATCAGCTATTGACTGCACGTGGCGGCCAGCAATTTGAAGTGGATTATACGGCCGCGCCGATCAGGCAAAAAAATGGCACCGTCATGGGCTGTGTGCTGGTGTTCCGCGATGTCAGTGAGAAGCATCAACTGATGCAGCAACTCAGCTGGCAGGTGGGGCACGATATATTGACCGGCTTGGAAAATCGCGCAGCACTGGCAGAACGCTTCAGCACGGCGATACAAACTGCCCATGATCAAGAAACCTGGCTGGCCGTCTGCCTGCTGGACCTTGATCACTTCCAGGCCATCAATGAAAGCCATGGCCAGGAATTTGCCAACAAATTATTGCAGCAAGTCGCACGTCGGCTGGAAGACAATGCTGGCAACGAACACCATGTAGCACGCCTGGGTGGCGATGAATTTGTCGTATTGCTGCAAAACCAGCGTGACATCGCCGGTGTCGAATTAAACCTGGCACTGTTGCTGGCAGAACTGGCGCAGCCGTATGAAATAGAGCAGCAAAGCATCAGCCTCTCGGCCAGCATAGGCGTGGCAATTTATCCGCGTGATGATATGAATGCCGATACCTTGCTGCGCTGTGCCGACCAGGCCATGTACCAGGCCAAGCTGAATGGCCGCAATCAATTCCATTTATTCGACGCCGAGCGAGACCAGCAATTGCGCACGCACCACAATCAGCGCGCCCGCATACGCCAGGCATTGCAGCAAGGCGAGATGCGCTTGTACTTCCAGCCCAAGGTGAATATGCGTCTGGGTCGCATAGTCGGCATGGAAGCGCTGCTGCGCTGGCAGCATCCAGAGCAGGGCATCGTCGGCCCCTTGAATTTCCTCCCGCTGATAGAACATACAGACCTGATCATCGATGTCGGCGATTTTGTCTTGCAACAAGCGATGGAGCAGTTGCGGATATGGACGCATCTGCATGTGGACTGGGTAATCAGCGTGAATATCGCCGCCCGGCATTTCCAGTGCAAGGATTTTGTCGAGCGTCTGCGTACCGTGCTGGCGGCCTACCCCGATGTTGCTCCTCAGCGTCTGGAAATAGAGATACTGGAATCGGCGGCTATCAAAGATATCCAGTATGTACGCGAAGTCATGCTGGCCTGCCAGCAAATCGGCGTCAGCTTTGCACTCGATGATTTTGGTACCGGTTATTCATCACTGTCTTACCTGAAACGCCTGCCTGCTGACACTCTGAAAATCGACCAGAGCTTCGTCCGTGATATGCTGGAAGACAAGGACGATCTGGCCGTCATCAGTGCCGTTATCGGCCTGGCACGCGCCTTTAACCGTGGCGTGATTGCAGAAGGCGTGGAGACTGCCGAGCACGGCGTGGCCCTGATGCGCCTGGGTTGCGAACTGGCACAAGGCTACGGCGTCGCCCGCCCCATGCCAGGGGGGCAAGTCGAGGCATGGGCCGACAGCTATGTCGCCCCCCTGATCTGGGGACATGGCAAAGGCCTGGAGTGGGAAGGTGCCTGAGTTTGAATAAGTAACGATTGGAGACACTATGCAAACAATCAGCGGCCAATGCAGCTGCGGAAAAATCAGCTATCACTACCCTGCACCTGCATTGCAAATCGTGGTCTGCCATTGCGGCCTGTGCCGCCGTATGACGGGAGCAGCATTATCATCCTATGTCGTCGTAAAAGCTGCTGAGCTGGTATTCACACAGGGTCGGGAACTGCTGAAAAGCTATACCGTCACATCACGTACCCAGCGTCATTTTTGTACTGACTGCGGCACACCTCTGTATAACTCCAATCCAGAAACATATGCAGGTCTCAGCATGCTGTATCTGGGTACAGTCAATCAACATGAAAGCCTGTCACCGCGCATGGATATTTATTGTGAGAATAAGCTGTCCTGGCTAAGCACGGCGGACAGTAGCCGACATTTTGAGCAGACGCCGCGCAAACCCTGAGAGATAAAAAAAACGTGCCCCATTTTCATGGGACACGCTTTTTACACAAATCAAACAACTTATTTCGCCGGATACCTGACCGTCATTTCCTTCAACAGATTATCGGCATGATCAACTTCTTTCATGACCCATAGCATATAGCGGATATCGACATGGATGGCGCGGGTGATGGCGGTGTCGAAATACCAGTCCTTGGTAATCGATTCATAGGTGGAATCAAAATTCAAACCCACCAGCTCACCATTTTTATTCAAGACGGCTGAACCTGAATTGCCGCCCGTCGTATCAGCACTGGACAGGAAATTGACAGGCACGGTTTGCAGGACATTGTCCTTGAATACGCCATAGCGTTTTTCCTTCACGGCAGTCAATAAATTTTCCTGCATATTGAAAGGGGCTTTGCCGGTGTGTTTTTCTACTATGCCTTCGACTGTCGTGAAAGGGCCCTTGATAACACCGTCACGCGGCGAGTAAGGTGCTACCGTGCCATAGGTCACGCGCAGGGTGGAGTTAGCATCTGGATAGACTGGCTTGCCCTGGGATTTTTTCCATTCGATGACGGCTTGCATGTACTGTGGAATCACCCGTTCCAGATTGCCATCGAGCTCTTTGCGGCGGTCTTCGAGGGACATGGCAGTGTCATGCAGCTTCACGGCCAGGCGCACGAATGCATCGTCGGATTGCTCGAAAGCCTTGCGGTCCTTGCCCATCCAGGCCAGGCGCTTGGAGGTTTCACCCATGCTGCTTTGCTGATACAGGCTGGCGGCACTTTCTGGTGTCGGCAACAATACATCCAGACCTTGTGGATGGGATTTGGCAGGCAATTTATTATATCTTTGCAGGGCAGCCGTGAACCTGGCCTGATCAACATTTTGTAAATAGGATTGTTCCAGGCGGCTGAGTTTGCCAGCAATGATATTCATGTCGCGCTGCTGGTAACCGGGCTGGCGCTCTGCATCCGGTTTTGTGCTTTCCACCGCAAGGCGGTACAGAGTGCGTGCACTCTTCAGCATTTCACTGGTGCTGGCAACCGACCAGGCAAATTCTTCTTCTGACATCGCCATATCGGCAGCGATGACAGCATCAAGTTCCTTCAACAAATTCTTGTCACTACCATGCTGTGCATACCAGCGGCGGAATTCTGTATCTTGCCCATCCTTGATGGCAGCGATGTCCTTGCGGGCAAAACCTTCCAGCAAACCCTCAGTCTTTTTCAAGCCATTGTTGAGGCCTTTGGCCACGCTGGCATAACGTACACCGGCACCGGCATTGCCTGAAGTTGCAGCAGCAATGACGGCCAGGTCGGCTTGGGATTCTGCTACTTTGGCGGGGTAACTGACATCACGGGCAAAGCGTATTTCTGCGGGTAATTTGTAGCGGCTGGTGCGGCCAGGATAACCAGCCAGCAAAATAGGGTCACCATTTTTCAAACCCTGGGCAGAGACGACGAGGAAGTCTTTTGACTGATACGGCACATTCTCGACAGACAGATCAGCAGGGCGGCCATCCTTGCCCACATAGGCACGCAGGAAGGCATAGTCACCGGTATGACGCGGCCACTCAAAATTATCGACCTCACCACCAAAATTGCCTATCTTGTCTGAGGGTGCATATACCAGGCGCACATCACGTATCATGATCTGGCGTATGCGGTAATACTCCAGGCCGCGATGGAAGCTCGGTACCGAGCAACGGTAGGCCTTGTCCTGCTCACATTCAGCAATCAGCGCCTTGATACGGTTTTCCACATGCTCGGCCCTGGCGCGACCTGACATGGAAGCAGTCAGTCCCTTGTTAATCTGCTCGGTGACATTCTCGACTTTTTCAGTGATGTACATGCGCGAGTCGGGGCCAGCTGGCAATTCGTCAGCCAGTGTTTTTGCCAGGAAACCATTCGCGATATAGTTTTTTTCCGCCGTCGAATTTCTTTGTACGGCACCATATGCGCAATGGTGATTGGTCACCACCAGGCCGGTATTCGATACAAAAGAAGCCGAGCAACCACCGAGGGACACCATCGCTGACATGGGGTGTTTTTGCAAATCCGCCAGTTTTTCTGCTGGCACATTGATGCCTATGCGCTTCAATTCAGATTTCAGTTGCGGCAACTGGTAGGGTTGCCACTGACCTTCATCCGCATAAGCAGTTGAACAAAGCCCTACAAAGCTCAGGGCCAGCGGAAAAGCGATGGTTTTAAACAAAATACACTCCAAAATGAGTTCTTACTGACAGGTATTGCCTCTCGCCGCAGTATAGCTGCGCCCGTCTGCAGAGACATGATGACTACAGGGGATTTTCTGAATTTTGCTGAAAATCATGCGTATTTATTACCTATTTACTATGAAATCGGCATAAATAGACATAGTTACAGACAAATCCATCAATAATTAGTTCCAGTTTCCCTGCCTGAAAATAGTTCTCTCGATCTTTATTATTCCATTTATTGGAATAACTAATTCAGCATAAAGGCTATTCTTGTAAATCAAAGAAAGGTTCAGACTATATCTGTGCAATAAGTTTGCCCCCCGCCGCAACCAAGGAGATGATCATGTCACGCGCATTTGCCGATATCACTTTTACCCCCAGCGTCAAATCCGCACAAAGCCTGTATGGCAGCCGTGAAGCCAATCGTGGTTTTGAAATGGTGGAAGAAAAGCGCGACTCCCTGCTGGAGCGGGATATGGAATTCATCGCTGCCCGTGACAGTTTTTATCAGGCGACCATATCGGAAAACGGCTGGCCTTATGTACAGCACCGTGGCGGACCAATTGGTTTTCTCAAAGTCATCGATGCAAAAACCATCGCATACGCTGACTTTTCTGGCAATGCCCAATACCTGAGCGTGGGCAATCTGCTGGCCAATGACAAGGTATCCCTGATCATCATGGATTATGCAAACCGTCGCCGTTTGAAACTGTGGGGGCATGCCAAAATAGTACATGAGATGGATGACCCACAGTTGTTAGCCAGCCTGGAAATGCCCGGCTACCGCGCCCGTGTTGAGCGCGCTATCGTGATCACGATAGCAGCCGTTGAATGGAATTGTCCGCAACACATCACACGCCGGTTCACTGAAAAAGAAATCGAAGAAATGCTGGCACAGGCACGCGGAACTACGCCGCGTGCGAGCTAAAGTTTTATGCCTGCAAAGGCAAAAAAACATCGGTCACCATCAAGTGCTCAGGCACGTCAGGGAAAAAGCTGATGCGTTGGAAGAACAAAGGAAAATCCCGCAAATTGCGCTCGCTTTGTGGCAACCAGTGGTTATACAAAAAACGCACGACATTACCCAACTCAGCATCACTACCGGTATGCCTCAATACAGCACATTCTCCGGCAGGGATAAGCTTGTTGACGATGCCATGCTCATTCTCTGCAACCGGAGTGCTTACTGCAGCCGCAAGGTCAAAGCGAAAATCGGCAGCGGACGTTTGCTCAGGGTCGTCATAGATGAGATTAAAAGTCGCGCTGACGCTGGGCGGCAGCTTGTTGAGCTTGCGCCAGGCAATGAAGCGCTGGATGCTGTTGGGTAGCAAACCGGGTGCACCGCGATGTTCCAGTACGGCGATACGGGTTTCCGGGAAGCTGACGATGCGTACATCGCTGTTTTGGTATGTAATAGGCATATGCTGTTCTCTCAATTGGTCTATGGTCAGATTGCTGCTCTGCCAGTTGTCCCACTGAGGCTGTTTTCTGAATTGTGCCGGACTGAGACCCAGGCTTTTTTTAAAAGCACGGGAAAAAGCTTCACTGCTTTCATAGCCATTATCCAGGGCGATATTGATCACTTGTTTATGGCTGCGAAATGCCAGTTCATACATGGCTTTTTTAAGTCTCAACAATTGCACGTAGCGAAAGGCCGCGAGACCAAAGTATTCAGAAAACTGCCGGTGGAAATGAAATTTTGAGAAAGCCGCTATGGTACTTAAACGCTCAACCGATAAATCTTCATCCAGATGGGTATCGATGTACTGCAATACCCGCAGCATGCGCGCTTGATAATTAGACTCACTCAATGATTTCTCCCTGACAGACTGCAGAATAGCCAGCCTTCATTGAAGCCGCATGATAGTTCTTGCTGAGTTTTGTTTTGATTTGTTTTTGCCTGTTTTTGCCTGCTTAGTCCGCATGGTGACGCAGACGTTCCAGCAGAGCCTGCTCACATACTTTGAACACCATATAGGCAGCCATGGCAGCGCAAGCTGACAATATAAGTTCCAGCAACTGTTCCAGCCCGCCTTCCACCAGACCTATCCAGCCATTGTCGAGCAAGTATTCAGCATTCGCGCTGAACAGGTGGACGATATCAAAAGACAGTTTGCCAAACACGACGAAACTCAGGGTCAGTAACAAAAAACAGGCAAGACTATGCTGGCATAGCCAGGTATAGAATTTTCGTTGTCTTGCCATTTCCTGTCCTTTCATGAATTTTGTTTTGCCTGCATGGCCCGGCAAATACGTTCAGGTTTTCTCAACGATATTTTTGATGCTGAGCAAGCCTTCATCAAATTTGCCACCGACCATTTTATCCATATTGAAAAACAGCCCCATGAGTTTGGACATGAAATTGCTGGGGCCGAACATGGCGTGGCTGACGACAGTGCCACCGTCCTTGTCTTCCAGGCGGAACTCTATGGTGTTTTGTGCAGCAAACGGTTTGTAGAAATTGATTTGCAGACGCAGATAATTAAAGGGCTGGGTATCGAGGATTTCCATCTTGCCCTCACCAAGTTCCTTGTTTCCCTTCCACCCATATACTGCCCCTTTGCCCAGTTCCGCACCGTTATAAGTACGCTGGACTGCTGGGTCAGCTTTTTCCCAGGGCGACCAGGCTTCCCATTCATGGAAGTCATTGATCAATGGAAAAATCTGCTCAGGGCTGGCACGCATGGTCAGCGCACGTTCTACCCTGAAATCGTCAGGTCTGGCGGCGACAAACAAAACAAAGGCAATCAGCAAAAGGATGACTATGGCTGCTAATATCATGATACGACTCCTGAATTAGTTGATATTGGTCTGGGTTGGTCGATGTTACTCGGTGATTCCTGCGTGAGAGAGGACAGGTGCGTTCCAGCATAATGCGCTTGCCGCATTATTGCCAGTCCAGTTCTTGTTTCAATTAGAAACATTGATAGCGGCTCTGATCTTGCTTTAAAAGGTATATTTACCAACATATCATGATTTACTCGCTAGAATACGCAATAAGATACGACATAAGCCACGCAAGATACCGCTAACTGACTGTACTCACCCACTATTTATTACCATGTCTACACCCAGCTCTGCCGCAAACACGACTACCGTACCATTAACTGGCCAGGCCATGATTGATGCGATCATCCATGCGATTAAATGGGGATCGGGACAATCAACGGCGTCTACCACCATCACTTATAGTTTTCCCTGGAGTAGTGGCGACTCTTACTTTTACGGCAGTACTTCCAGCGGCAAGTATTCCACACTGGAAGAACAAAAAGCCACGTCACACTTTGCCCTGAATGCAGAGCAGCAATTGTCTGCCACCAAGGCTTTGCAAGCCTGGGCTGACGTTGCCAATCTGAACTTTGTTGCAGTACCAGACAATATCAGTAGTGCAGGTGACGTCCGCATCGCCTGGACTTCGGCAGTCGACATGACTGTGACGAATAAAAAAGCATGGGGCTGGGCCTATCAACCAAATAAAAGCTATCCCGATGGCGGTGATATCTGGATTTCTACAGAAAGTTCTGCCGCCACCAGCAAAAACTGGGGTACAGGTTCGTATAACTTCATGTCGCTGATACATGAAATTGGTCACTCGCTGGGTTTGAAACATCCCTTTGATGAGGGCACAAATTTGCCGGCTTCGCAAGATACCCGGCAATTTACGATCATGTCGTATACCGACATACAAAATGATTTGTTCAGGACCATCACCTACGATGCCAACAACAAACCGGTGTTTACTTTCCAGGATGTGGTACCTGAAACACCGATGGTATATGACATCGCGGCCATGCAATATCTGTATGGTGCAAATAACAGCTACAGAACCGGGAACGATACCTATACCTTTGACCCGAATACACCGTTCTTAAAAACCATCTGGGATGCCGGGGGCAACGATACAATTTCTGTCGCCAACTTTACGCTGGCTTGCGTGATTGATCTCACACCGGGCAATTATTCCGACATCCGCATGGCGCCTGCACCTAATCCGCCTGGCTATACCGGTGGCACGATACCTACTTACGATGGCAAACAAAATCTGGGTATCGCCTTCGGTGCCTACATAGAAAACGCCATAGGCGGGGCA
Source organism: Undibacterium sp. Ji83W (assembly GCF_049340385.1). Classification (NCBI taxonomy): domain Bacteria; kingdom Pseudomonadati; phylum Pseudomonadota; class Betaproteobacteria; order Burkholderiales; family Oxalobacteraceae; genus Undibacterium; species Undibacterium sp. Ji83W. The sequence continues at coordinate 368,091 of NZ_JBMPOZ010000004.1, forward strand.
GGCAATGACAAGCTGATCGGCAATAAAGTTGACAATACATTTACTGGCAATGGCGGCAACGACACCATAGACGGCGGCCTGGGCCTGGATGTGGCTAACTACAGCGGCGCACATGGGGCTTACACTGTCACGGCAAGCAGCGGCACCGCCGTTGTTAAAGCGCTCAGCGGCAATGACGGTATAGATACGCTGATCAGCGTCGAGCGCCTGCATTTCACGGATGAAAATATCGCCCTCGATATCAGCGGCATCGCCGGACAGGCTTACCGCCTGTATCAGGCCGCCTTTGACCGCAAACCCGATTTGAAGGGGCTGGGTTACTGGATCAATGATATGGACCACGGTTCCAGCCTGACGACGGTGGCGGCTGGCTTCATGCTGTCAGCTGAATTCCAGAAACTGTATGGCACCACGCCCACAAATACCGTGCTGGTCACCAATTTTTACCAGAACGTTTTGCACCGTACACCGGACCAGTCTGGTTTTAATTATTGGCTGGACCAGCTCAATACCAATAAAATCACTGCTGCAGGTGCCCTTGCCAGCTTTTGTGAAAGTGCCGAAAACCAGGCTCTGGTCATAGGTTCTATTCAAAATGGCATTGAATATCTGGTCTGGCCTGCATAAATAGCCAGTTTCAGTCTTTCATACCTTAAAGCCCGCCACGCTGGCGGCAGCTTACCCTACAATGACGACATATCCGCCAGGCTGCTTATAAACTAAGCAGCCTGTTGTCGTCCTCTTCATACAAAAATACACCCCATGTCAGAATCCACAGCCTTCAACACCCTGCCGCTATCCGCCCCCATGCTTGCCAATCTGGACAGCCTGGGCTACAAGGAAATGACAGCGATACAGGCAACCAGCCTGCCCATCATCCTGCAACTGCAAGACCTGATCGCCCAGGCCAAGACCGGTAGCGGCAAGACTGCCGCCTTTGGCATAGGCATGTTGGCCAAGCTCAATCCCACTTATTTTGCCGTCCAGGGCCTGGTGATTTGCCCTACGCGTGAGCTGGCAGACCAGGTCGCCAATGAGTTGCGCCGTCTGGCCAGGACCATGCCGAACGTCAAGATCGTCACCCTGTGCGGTGGCACGGCCATGCGTCCGCAGATTGCCTCACTCGAATATGGTGCCCACATCGTGGTCGGTACACCTGGTCGCCTGATCGACCATATCAGCCGTGGCACCATCAACCTGAAAACCGTGCAAACCCTGGTGCTGGATGAAGCCGACCGCATGGTCGACATGGGTTTTTATGATGATATCTACGACATCGTCGCTGCCACACCCACGCGCAGACAAACCCTGCTGTTCTCGGCTACCTACCCGGATGATATACGCCAGGCCAGCGAGCAACTGCTGCGCGACCCCGTTGAGATCAAGGTCGAATCCCAGCATGCCGCCAATCACATCGAGCAAATGTTTTATCTGGTCACACCAGAAGGGCGCAATACCGCTGTCGCCACGCTGCTGCATCATTACCAGCCGACATCTACCATTGCCTTTTGCAACACCAAGATCCACTGCCGCGAACTGACAGAAGAATTGCACGCCCAGGGCATCAGCGCCCTGGCCCTGCACGGTGACCTCGAACAACGCGACCGGGATGAAGTCTTGATACGCTTCGCCAACCAAAGCTGCTCTGTCCTCGTCGCCACCGACGTCGCCGCCCGCGGCCTGGATATACAAACTCTCGGGGCGGTCATCAATGTCGACGTATCGAAAGACACCGAAGTCCACATCCACCGCATAGGCCGCACAGGCCGCGCTGGCGAAAAAGGACTGGCCCTGAGCCTTGCCACCCCAGGTGAGAAAAAATGGGTCAAACTGATCGAAGAGTATCAGGGTGAATCCGTCAGTTGGGGCGATATCCACGCAATTGAAGCAGGCCCGGAAAGAGACTTGCAAGCCCCGATGATGACCATCTGCATCATGGGCGGCAAAAAAGACAAACTCCGCCCCGGCGATTTACTCGGCGCATTAACTGCTGACCTCGGTTTGAAAAAAGAACAGGTAGGCAAAATCAATGTCTCAGAATTTGTCACCTACGTCGCCATCGACAGGCAGCTTGCAGAAAAGACGGTGGACAGGCTGAGCCGTACCAATATCAAGGGCAGGCAATTCAGGATGCGTATTATTGATTGACAGACCCCACATTAAAAAATACAGGCACCAGTCGCATTGGTGTTGCAGTTGTTTTTCTGCATTATCGAATGCCTTTGATGCCAGACATAAAGTGGAAAAAGAAAGGCCAATGTTTGAGTTGAAGCATGGGTTTCGCGTATTTCTATTTCCATTTTCTGTACGGCACACACAGCGTCAACACATCTGAACTGCAGGAAGTCAAAAACAGCACAAGGGTCCAAACCAGCAACCAGCCCCCTCTGGAAATTAGAATGTCACATTAGGTGTCATCAAATAAAATCCCGTAAGCCTATGGCCAAAGGCTACGACTAATTTATATCTGTCGTATGATTCATGTATAAGCACAAATCTTTATAGAAAGTCTTCATCGTGAACAAAACAAAATTACTCAGTGTCGTTACTGCGGCCATGCTGGCTATGGCCAGTTTCTCTGTGTCGGCACAGGCAAATAAGGAGACTCAGCAAATGAGTTTCCAAGGGGCTGAGCTGAATGGCAAGAAGCTTGCCATCAGCGATTATGCTGGCAAGACACTGCTGGTTAGTTTTTTTACTGCCGGGTGCAATCTTTGTGCGCGTGATTTGAAACTCATGCGTGAGTTTTATGTCGGTAATATGAAGCGCAATTTCGTGTTGCTGGCGATCAATATTGATCAGGATAAGAAAGATTTTGATTCTTACGTGCAACTGATTAACCTCGCCGTTCCTGTCGAGCAACGTTTTCCTATCATCTGGCGTAACACGCCAGGGTACAAGGATAATTTTGGCAGCATCGTCAGCCAGCCCACGCATTTCGTGATTAACCCTAAAGGCCAGCTGGTCTTGAAGCGTGAAGGCAGCTTCCAGGCGAACGACTGGGATAATCTGTGGGAATCGCTGGGGTCCTGAAAGAGGGATGGAAACAGGGTGGAAACGGGATGGACATGAAATACGAAGTGAACATACTTGATACTAGCCAAGAAGAAAACATAGGCCAGTGCTTCACAGTATTTAGCTATTTGAGGCCGCATCTGGATGAGGCTGAATTCATACGCAGAGTGCAAGTCCAGGTCGCTGAAGGGTATACCATCGCCTGTATATACATGGACGGTGAAGTGGTCGCTGCTGCTGGTTATCGCGTGCAGCATTATCTGGCCTGGGGCAAGATACTCTACCTAGATGATTTGATCACCCACCCGCAAAAGAAAAATGCTGGTCTGGGATCAGCACTGATGGAATGGGTAAAGCACCAGGCAAAAATCTTGAATTGCAGTGAATTGCACCTCGATACCGGCTATCAAAGGCATGATGCACACAGGCTGTATCTGAATAATGGTTTCGACCTGAGTTGTCACCATCTTTCTAAAAAAATAAGCTGAACCAGCGGCTTAAGTTCAAACTCAAATTCAAAGCTTGCAGGAGCGGCTAAAGTCTCTCCTGCGAAATTAAGGTAAGCGCCTTATTGGACTTCAGTTACCGATATTTAATCGGGCTTCTTCAAAATTCCAGCGGCAAACTCCAGCTAGTGGGTATGACATCATGCCTGACCACGGCGCGCTGTTGCTGGCGGCGTTGCAGGCTGTCGGGACTCCAGGTTTTTTCCCAGCCCGGTGGATAGGCCAGGCCTTCGCCTTGCCAGTCTGGCAGGCGCTGGCGTACGGCGATCACGGGCAGGTACATCGGCAGGGGCTGCTCTGGTGTATCTGCCCCCAGGCTATAAGCATAATTCGGCAGCAAGGCGTCACATACTGCGGCAAACCAGGCGGTGTGATCTTCATCCTGGCCCAGTGCATTCGCCAGGCCAGCAGGATCAAAACGGGCCAGGGCTTCTATCAGCTCTGCCGTGCTGGCGCCAGGTGCGTCTCCCCATCCCATGACGGGGTTGAAGTTGTAATCGGCACCTGAACCATACCAGGCTTCGCGCCAGGGCCTTTGCATCCAGTTGCGCGGGCCTGTGAATAACTGCCAGCGCCAGTGCAGGCCAGAAGCCTTGGGCCAGCTATACAGATAGAGTTTTTGATAACCGGCAGCATGTAAATCCCTGACCATGGCCATCAAACGCGCATGCGGCATGCGTTCTGGCGGGGTACGGCGGAACAGTATGGGTTCACCGTCGGCATGCTGGACTTCATCTGTGGATAAGTTCAAATCCAGGGTGCGTTTTTCATCACCAAAACGCGCTGCCACCCAGCCACTGAGCAAGTTCACGGCAGTCAGCACGCCATAGCCACGATGGCGGTGAAAAATAACGGTTCCGGGGGCTATCGGTTTCATATATCTCTGGTGTATCCGGGATGTATCAATGAGCTGTATGCGATGAAATGCAACAGCTTAGTGTAGCAGTTTTCACTGGCACCCTATGCGCGTTACAATGTGTCTAATCTAAAAATTTTTCCAAATTCTTCATCTATAGAGACAAGACCATGACTTTACGCATCATCGCCACTGGCGGCACTTTTGATAAACATTATGACGAACTGGCAGGCAAGCTCACCTTTGCAGACAGCCACCTGCCTGAAGTGTTGAAACGCGCACGTCTGACGATACCGGTGGAGCTGGAAGTCTGCATGCTGGTAGATTCACTGGACATGAACGACAGCCACCGCAATACCGTCTTGCAGGCTTGCCAGCAATCGGCAGAAAAGGCGATCGTCATCATCCACGGTACCGATACCATGCGTGAAACGGCAGAAGTACTGGGCGCAGCCAACCTGGGTAAAACCATCGTGTTTACCGGTGCCATGATCCCTTACGAAATCGCCAATTCTGATGCCTTCTTCAATCTGGGTTTTGCCTGCAGCGCAGCGCAACTTTTGCCAGCCGGTGTGCACGTTGCCATGAATGGCAAGGTCTTCCCCTGGAATGACGTACAAAAAAACCGTGAAGCTGGCGTTTTCGTAAACAAGTAAAATCCGGTAAGACCGAGTGAGACTAATTAAGACGAATTGAGACCACCATGAAACTGCTGCTGGCGACATTATTGCTGTGTTTTTCCACCCTGACGCAGGCAGCAGAAACGCGTTTTGATTCCGTCTATTTTTTCCAGTCGCAAGCCGAGCTGGAGAAAAAAGGCATCAATGTCGATACCTTTGGCCGCTATACGCGGGTCTTGCAGACACAGATATACAAGGCTTTGAAAAAAGTCAAAATGGCAGAAAGTTCTGGTTATCTGGTGGTGGCAATACGTTCAGATGGCGAAGTCACTTGCTGGCTTGATATGACACCCGCCGTGCATGAATATTACGATAACCAGATCTATGAAATCGTTAAAAAAATCCCACCAGTCAATGTAGAAAGCGGCATCCTGGTGTTTGGCATGAAGATGGCGATAGACACAGCCGTGCATACCAAAAAAGCCGTACCCACCCCTGCCGACTGGGCAGAGGCTAAGAAGAAACTCAATGACCCGAATAATATAGAGGAACTAGTGTTGTCCCTGTGGCCTGAATGAGAACGGCATAGTTCCAGGAAGCGACTTTACGATATTGGCCCTGTCAAGCCAGCTTCAAACCCACTAAGTCTTCCTTCACAACCGCCGCCCTCACCTCAACAACAGCCCCTTCCGCCAGCGACACCACCCGCTCCGCCGCATTGATGGTCTCCGGCCTGTGTGCCACCATGATGCGCGTCAGTTGCAAATTGCCCAGCGCCTGATTGACCTTGTGTTCATTGCTCACATCCAGATGGCTGGTAGCCTCATCCAATGCCAATACCTTCGGTTGTTTGTACAAGGCACGTGCCAGCAAGACACGCTGTTTTTGCCCGCCGGACAAGCTGCTGCCCATGTCGCCCACCAGAGTTTGATAACCCATGGGCATTTTGCTGATCTCTTCGTGGATGGCTGCCAGCTTCGCACATTCTTCTACCCTGGACTGGTCACAATGACTATCGAAGAAAGCGATATTGTCCATGATGGAACCCGCCAGCAAGACATCTTCCTGCATGACCGTGCCCACCAGTTGGCGGTAAGTCTTGATGCCCAGCTGGGTGATGGGGATATCGTCTATCAACACTTCACCTTCTGTTGGTTTCAACAAACCCAGAATGATCTTGCACAAGGTAGTTTTACCGCAACCACTGGGGCCAACCAGGGCGATGCTCTGGCCTGCGGGTATGGTCAGATTAATATCCTTGAGTACCCAGGGTTCACCCTCGGCATAGCGGAACTTGATATTCTTGAGAGTAATGACAGCTTTAATGCGCGAGATATCAGTTTCGATGGCAGTTTCTGCCTCAGCCTCTTCCAGCACGATATCTGCCAGCCTTTCGCTATGCA